>CAZOSA010000041.1:0-12813 GCA_964582155.1 uncultured Enterobacteriaceae bacterium
ACGATCTTGCCGATGTGCTGCGAGGATTCCATCAGCTTGTGCGCCTCGCTTGCCTGGGCGAGCGGGAAGGTCTTGTAGATCACCGGCTTGATTTTCCCGGCCTCGATCAGCGGCCACACGCGCTCGCGCAGGCGCTCGGCGACGGCGCCCTTGAACGCCACCGGCCGCGGGCGCAGCGTCGAGCCGGTGAGCGTCAGGCGCCGCCGCATCAGCTCGTTCACGTCGAGTTCGGTCTTCGGCCCGCGCAGGAAGGCGATGAACACCAGGCGCCCCTCGTCGGCCAGGGCTTTGAGCTCCTTCGGCACGAAATCTCCGGCCGCCATGTCGAGGATCACGTCCACGCCTTTGCCGCCGGTGGCGGCCTTGACGCCCTCGACGAAATCCTGCGTCTTGTAGTTGTAGGCCTGCTCCGCGCCGAGCTTCACGCAGGCGGCGCACTTCTCGTCCGTCCCCGCGGTGGCGAAGACGCGGTTGCCCAGGGCCTTCGCCAACTGGATGGCGGTAACGCCGATGCCGGAAGTCCCGCCCTGCACGAGCAGCGTCTCCCCCGGCGCGAGCCGGCCGCGGTCGAACACGTTCGACCAGACAGTGAAAAAGGTTTCCGGCAGGGAAGCGGCCTCGACCATCGACAGGCTTTTCGGCACCGGGAGCGCCTGCACCTCGGGCGTCACGCAATATTCGGCGTAGCCGCCGCCATGGGTCAGCGCACACACTTTGTCGCCGGCTTTCCAGCGCGTCACGGCGCTGCCGCAGGCAGCGACCTCGCCCGCGATCTCCAGGCCGGGGAGGTCCGACGCGTCGGGCGGCACGGCGTACAACCCCATGCGCTGCAGCACGTCGGGGCGGTTGATGCCCGCCGCCGCGACCTTGACGAGGATTTCGTGCGGTTTCGGTTCCGGACGCGCTCGCTCTGTCGGGCGCAGCACCTCGGGTCCGCCCGGTTTCTCGATCTGGATGGCTCGCATGGTGGCGCGCATCTTAACGTACACGGCGCATGCGGCTATGATTGGCGCCACTCCCATGAAGCGCCCGCTCGCAGTTCTTGCCGTCCTTATCTTTGCGTCCGCGGCGCTGGCGCGCGAGCCGGCGCCGCTGCCCGGCGCCGAAGGACGCGTCGCGCTGAGCGCCTACGTCGAGGTGCTGGAGGATGCCGGGGGGCGGCTGCGGCTCGACGACGTGCGCGGCCCGCAGCACGCTGCACGCTTCGCGCGCGCCGGCGACGACCCGGTGAACTTCGGTTACTCCCGCTCGGCCTGGTGGCTGCGCTTCAGTCTGCCAGGGGGCGCGCCCTCGGGTGAGGATCTGCTGCTCGAAGTGGCGTTTCCCAGTCTCGATCGGATCGAGTTGCACTTGCCCGAGGTCCAGCCCGGGAGCGAACCGCGCTACTGGATGCGCATCGCCGGCGACGAATTTCCCTGGGCGGCCCGCGAAGTCCGGCACCGCAACACCCTGTTCCGCTTCACCGCGCCGACAGCACCGGGACCGCACGCGTATTACCTGCGTGTGGAGTCGAAGAACGTGCTCACCGTGCCGCTGACGTTGTGGCGGCCTGAGGCGTTCGCGCAGCACGATCGAGACGTGCAGCTGGTCCTGGGCCTGTTCTACGGCCTGGCGCTGGCGCTGGTGCTGTATAACCTGATGCTGTACGCCGCAGTACAGGACCGCGTCTACCTCTATTACGTGCTGTACGTGGCCGCATTCGGCACCTTCCTGTTCGGCTTCGACGGCCTGGCCTACCAGTACCTGTGGCCCGAAAGCCCCTGGCTGGCCAACCACGCGGTGGCCATCCTACTGGCGCTCGCGCTGGCGTTCGGCGCGCAGTTCGTGCGCGCCTTTTTCGACACGGGGCGCATCGCGCCGATGGCCGACCGCGTGGTGCTGGCGATCGTGGCCGCGGGCGTCGCCCTGGCGGGCTGCGCCGCCAGCGACTGGGGGCTCGACTACGGCATGGTGCTGCGCACAGTGTCGGTGCTGGCATTCACCATGGCGGCGATGGCGACGGTCATCGCGGTGCGCGCGCTGCTCTCGGGCTACCGGCCGGCGAGGTATTTTCTCCTCGCCTGGGCGGCGATGCTGACGTTCATCGCCCTCGGTGCGCTGCGCAACTTCACGCTGGTGCCGACCAACTTCGTCATCATCTACGGGCTGCACGTCGGCTTCGCGCTCGACGTGCTGCTGCTGTCCTTCGCGCTCGGCGACCGCATCAACCTGCTGCGGCGCGAGCGCGGCGCGGCGCAGGCCGAGGCGCTGGAGACGCACAAGCTGCTGCTCGAGGTGACACGGGAGAGCGAGCACGAGCTCGAGCAGCGCATCGCCGCGCGCACCACCGAGCTGAACGGCGTCAACGCGCGGCTGCGCGCCGAGGCGAGCGAGCGCGACCAGCTGATGGAGCAGCTGCGCCAGCAGGAGCAGCACCTGCGCTTCATGGCGCAGCACGACCCGCTCACCGGGCTGCCCAACCGCCTGTCGATGCAGCAGCGGCTGGCGCTCGCGCTGGAGCTCGCCAAGCGCAACCGCAAGAAAGTCGCGGTGATGATGGTCGACCTGGACGATTTCAAGCGCATCAACGATTCGCGCGGGCACCCGGCGGGCGACCAGGCGCTGGTGCAGCTCGCCGCCCGCCTGCGCACCAGCGTGCGCGGCTCGGACACTGTGGCGCGCTACGGCGGCGACGAATTCGTGATCCTGGCGGGCGAGCTCGACAGCGCGCAGGACGCCGGCATGGTGGCGGAGAAAGTGGCCGACATGATCCAGGTGCCGCTTGCGCTGCAGGGCGGGCCGGCCCAGGTGTCCTGCTCCATCGGCATCAGCGTGTTCCCGGACGACGCCGAGGAAGCCGAGGCTCTGATCGCGCTCGCGGACAAGGCGATGTACGCCGCGAAAGCGGCGCAGGGCCAGCGCTACGCGTTTTTCGGCGCGGCTTGAGGGCTAGAAGCCCGATTTCGACTGGAACGAGAACTGGAAGGACTTCACGCCGGGTTCGCGCTCGAGGGGAAACGCGAAATCGACGTGCAGCGTGGTGCCGGAGGAGGAGCGCGAGCTGAGAAGTCGCAGGCCGAAACCGACGTCCGACGACCAGTGGTTTCCCGAGGTCTTCTGGTACGGGCCTGCCCAGGCCCGACCGACGTCGTAGAACACGGCGCCGCCGACGCGGATCAGGCGGAACGGGTACCAGTCCGTATAAAAGCGCCGCTCGGCCGTGAACAGCACGCGCCGCGCGCCAAGCTGGTAGTTGGCCGGGTAGCCGCGCAGCCCGGTATCACCGCCCAGCGACAGGTACTGCGTGGCGTCGGAGAAGTTCGTGGCGTCGCCGGTGAGGGACAGGAAGTAAAGCGTTCTGTTGGCGCGCCGCTGGAAGTAGCGCGCCGCGGCGCTCAGGCCCTGCCGGTCGCTGCGGCCGTCCGAGTACTCGCCGGAGAGCGATGCCGAGGCGAGCAGGGTGCCCTCGGCGGCGATGCGCAACCCCTTGCTCAGGCTGCCCGAATACAGCGACACCGTCTGCGTCGAGCCCAGCCCGGTCGTGGCGCGGCCGAACTCCAGGAAGGAGTGCCAGCCGAGCAGGAGATACTCGGGGCGCCCGATCTGGTTGAGGTTGCTGACCTCGCGGAATTCGTCCTGCAGCGCTTCGTAGCGCAAGTACGGCGCGACCAGTGTGCGATCGGCAGGCAATTGCGCCGGCGCGGCGAGGCCCGGTTCGGCGTGGTACGCGCTGTGCTCGTAGCGCAGGCCTGTGCTGATGCGATGCACCCAGCCGCCGACCAGGCCCTGCGACCAACCGAACGCGCCATCGGCGCGGTCCTGGCGGCGCCGGTATTGCGCGGCAATCGCGCCGCCGGCGTAGCTGTCCACCAGGCGGCTGTCCTTCGTGGTCGAGCCGCCGGCCGCCCAGCGGCTGTCGAGCGCGTAAAACGGGCGGTTGACCGCCACGGAGCGGCTGGAACCCTCGTTGAAGTGTGACTGGCTGTAGCCGATGCTGGTATGGCCGTCGAAAGCGAAGGGATAGGAGATATCCGTGTTCACGCCGCGGCGCGTGCCGCCCGCGGTGCTGACGGCGGAGTAGCTGATCGAGGCAATGCTGAAGCGCACGCCGGTGCCGAGCAGATTGTCGTCGCTAAAGCTCGCGCCGCCGCTGGTGGTACCGCCGGCGTAACTGACGCTGGCGCCGAACTGGAGGGACCATGAGTCGCGTGTCCTCACCTCCAGGTCGACGACGCCGTCGCGCCACGCGATCGGCCGTATCACCGCTTCATACAGGAATGAATTGCCGCGCAGCAGGCGCTCGGACTCCTCGATGACGCGCACCGACAGCCGTTCCCCGCTCCTGAACAGGAGCTGGTGGCGGAGGGTTTCGGGGCGCGTCTGGATGTGCAGCCAGTTGGCGGCGCTGAACAGCCAGTTTTTCTCCTTGGGGTCGTCGAGATCGAAAATGTCCTGCGCATTGATGCGGATTTCGCCGATCACCGCGCCGGCGGCCTCCAGCGCCGCGAGCGAAGGGATTGCTGCGAGCGTCGCGGGATCCTGCGCCGGCGCCGGCGGCGCAATCCACGCCAGGATCGCGAGGAGCCCGGCTCGCACCCGCGACGGCGACGGGAGCTTCAAGGGCGCCTTCTGCCTAGCGCGCCAGCCGCCGCGCGGCCCAGGCCAGGTCGACGTTGCCACCCGAGATCACCACGCCGACCTTGCTGCCCTTGGCATCGAGTTTGCTCTCCAGCAGCGCGCAGGCAGCGAGCGCGCCGGTGGGTTCGACCAGCATCTTCATGCGTTCCCACAGGAAGAACATCGTCCGCAGCAGTTCCTCGTCCGTCACGCTGAGGAAGCCGTCCACGTACTTCAGGATCAACGGAAATGTCACCTGCGCTCCGAGCGAAGCGGTGCGCGCGCCGTCGGCGATGGTGTCGGGCGTGTTGATCGTCTGCAAAGTCTTCGACGCAAAGGAACGCGCGCCGTCGTCGCCCGCCGCCGGCTCCACGCCGATGACGCGGCAGCGCGGCGACAGGTGCTTCGCGGCCACCGCGCAGCCCGAAAGCAGGCCGCCGCCGCCGCAGGGCACCAGCAGGACGTCGAGCGGCCCGGTATCCTCGATCAGTTCCTTCGCGGTGGTGCCCTGTCCGGCCGCGATGTGCGGGTGATCGAATGGCGGGATCAAGCTCAAGCCGCGCTCCGCGGCGAGCCGCTCCGCGATCTTCTCCCGGTCCTCGTTGTGCGCGTCGTAAGTGACCACTTCAGCGCCGTAGCCGCGTGTCGCCGCCAGCTTCACCTGCGGCGCGTCGGTCGGCATGACGATGGTGGCGCGCACGCCGAGGAGTCGTCCGGCGAGCGCCACCGCCTGCGCGTGGTTGCCGGAAGAAAAGGCGACTACGCCCTGCTTCCTGTGCTCGCCGGAGAGTTGCGACAGGGCGTTGTAGGCGCCGCGGAACTTGAACGCGCCCATCCTCTGGAAATTCTCGCACTTGAAATGCACCTGCGCGCCGGTCAGCGCATCGATGGTGCTCGAGGTCAGCACCGGGGTGCGCCTGGCGACGGTTTTGATACGTTCGTGCGCGCGCGCGACGTCGTCGAAGCTCACTGCCATTGTTTCAGCACCCCTTTGGCGATGTCTTCGCCCCAATCCTGCAGGCAATGCCCGGATTGTAGAATGCCACAATGGACTATTCTAAGTACCAGGACCTGAGAATCCGGCTGCTCGAGCCCGGCATCCTCGAGATCGTGATGGGCGACGAAGTCAGCGGCAGGCTCTCCGCTGCCACCCCGCGGTTGCACAAGGAACTGGCCGAAATCTGGCTGGACGTCGACCGCGACCCGGAAACGCGGGTCGCGATCCTGCGCGGCGCGGGCAAGGGATTCTCGGCCGGGGGCGACCTCGCGATGGTCGAGGAGATGACGCACGACCACGAAACCCGGATGCGCGTCTGGCGCGAAGCGCGCGACCTGGTCTACAACGTCATCAACTGCTCGAAGATGATCGTCTCCGCGATGCACGGCCCGGCGGTGGGCGCGGGACTGGTGGCGGGGCTGCTCGCGGACGTGTCGATCGCGGCGAAGAACGCGCGCATCATCGACGGCCACACGCGCCTGGGCGTCGCCGCGGGCGATCACGCGGCGATCGTCTGGCCGCTCCTGTGCGGCATGGCGAAGGCGAAGTACTACCTGCTGCTGTGCGAGCAGGTCTCCGGCGAAGAGGCGGAAAGAATCGGTCTGGTGTCGCTGTGCTGCGAAGAGGCCGAGCTGCAGGCCAAGGCGCTGGAAGTCGCGAGAAAACTGGCGGCGGGTGCACAGACCGCGCTGCGCTGGACCAAGTACAGCCTGAACAACTGGTTGCGCATGGCCGGGCCAAGCTTCGATGCGTCGCTCGCGCTGGAGATGCTCGGCTTCACCGGCCCGGAGGCGAAGGAGGGTGTCGCCTCGCTGCGGGAGAAGCGCAAGCCGAACTTCCCTCCGCCGCCGACAGATATATGAACTTCAATCGATTGAACGGTTGGCAATGGGACTACTAGGCCGCCGGCGCTGCCCCGAGCAGGCGTTCGAGATCGCGCGCCACCGCGGCCGCATCCGGCGGCACCCGGCCCTGCGTGGTGAGCAGCACGCGCACCGGCAGGTCGACCAGCGTGGGCTCGGGATGGTCGCGCAGGTGCGCCGCGTTCTGCAGCATCGGCAGGATGTGCTGCGTCTTGGTTCCCGCCGCCGCGCTTTCCACGCCCTGGATCACGGCGTTCTGGGCGCGGGCAATGCCGATGAGCAGTTCGGCGAGATGTTGCGCGGAGATTTCCATGCTGTCCTCCCCCGGTCGGATGTCGCGGCGATGGTAGCATTTGACACACCGTGTTCGCCGGCAAGCGCCCTGATTACCTCGGAATGAAGGACGGACGCCTCGCGCGCCCCAGGAGCACGCCCAACTGCGTTTCCAGCCAGGCCGATCCATCGGACGCGGGACATTACATCGCGCCGATCGCGTTCAAGGGCAAGGCGCCGGACGCGATTGCCGCGGCGCGTAAGGCGGTGGAAGGCATGGCGCGTGCGACCGTGGTGCGCCACGAAGAGAACTACCTGTACGCGGAATTCAAGTCAAAGCTGATGGGCTACGTCGATGATGTGGAGTTCACCTGCGACGAGAAGGCCGCGCTGCTGCACGTGCGCTCCGCTTCGCGCCTCGGGCGGCGCGATTACGGCGTGAACCGCGCGCGCGTCGAGGCGCTGCGCTCGCGCATCGAGGGCGGAGCCTCCGTTCGCAGTTCCAAGATCTCGTGACCTGGCTCCGGGAATCATGGAGCCAAGTCACGAGACCTATGAAGGGCCAAACCGGCGACGCCGCTGAAACCGGAACCCGCCGAATCTGCCCTCCTATTTGAATTCCACGATCACCGGCTGGTGATCCGACGCTTGCGTGTCTGCGTCCACCCGTACCGAGGCGATGCGCGGCGCGAGATCCGGGGTGACGAAGACGAAGTCGCAGCAGTAGGATTCCTTTTCGTGTTCATTGCCGTGCAGGCAGAAAGTCGGCGGGTGCGCTACGCCCGGGTGCGTCGCTACCCAGGCATCCGCATACGATTCGCGCAGACGCGCGGCCGGCGGATCCTGCGGCCGCATGTTGAAATCACCTGTGAGGATGCCGCTGGCGGGGCGCGGGAAGACCTGGAACGGCCCGGACGCGTATCGGTCCGAAGGACGCGCCCTGGCATGTGCGGCCGCCTCCCGGTCGATCTCCAACAGTCGTTCCACCTGGGCCGTGCGCTGCGCGTCGGAGTAGTACTCCAGATGCGTGGTGGTCACCCGCACCGGCCCCCAGGGCGCGTCGATCACCAACTCGAGCGCTGCGCGCGGCATGCTCGGCACGTCGTCCTCCGGCGGCCAGGGCAGCGCATGGCGGAACGCCTGGCGCACCGGCAGCCGCGACAGGATCAGGTTTCCGAAGCGCCGCCGCCCGCCGGCGCCGTCGGGCACGTCGACACCCTCGCCAAAGAGGATCTCGTACCCCGGAAAAAGTTCGCCAAGGAGCGCCACCTGGTCTTCGCCGCCCGAACCGGCAAGCGGTGCGAAATTCACTGCAACCTCCTGGAAGCAGGCAATGTCGGGATCGGCGATTTCCTTGGCGACGCGCGCGATACGCGCCGGATCGACGCGCCCGTCGATGCCGCGGCACCATTGGATGTTCCAGTGCAGCAGCCTCATCGGATGCCGGCGCGCATGAACGACTGCACGAACTGGCGCTGGAAGAGAAGAAAGCCGATCAAAAGCGGTGCGCTGGTCATCAGCGTAGCAGCAGTGATGATCGACCAGTCGATGCCCTGGTCGGTCGAGGAGAACACCTGCAGGCCGACGGTCAGCGGGCGCGAGCCGACCGAATTGGTGATGATCAGGGGCCAGAGGAAGTTGTTCCAGTGGTAGCTCACCGACACCAGGCCGAAGGCGATATAGACCGGGCGCGCGAGCGGCACGTAGACCTTGAGCAGCACCTGCAGTGCGCTCGCGCCTTCGACGCGCGCCGCCTCGTCCAGTTCCTTCGGCACGGTCTTGAAGGTCTGGCGCATGAGGAAGATACCGAAGGCCGAGGCCATGTAGGGCAGCCCGATGGCGGTGATCGTGTCGGTGAGATCGAGTGCCGCCATGGTGCGGTAGTTCTCCACGATCAGCACGTCAGGCATGATCATCAGCTGCACCAGCACCAACATGAATAGCACCTCTCTCCCGAAGAAGGCATAGCGCGCAAAGGCGTAGGCGGCGAGCGTGCACAGCACCAGCTGCGCGGCGAGGATCATGGTCACCAGGATGATCGTGTTGACGAAGTAGCTCGCGAAGGGCGCCGCATTCCAGGCGTTGACGAAATTCTGCAGCGAGAGAGGCGCGAGCAGATCGAATCGCGTGGCGAATTCTGGCGGATGGAACGCCGTCCAGAACGCGTAAGCGAGCGGCAGGATCCACAGGATGGCGAGCAGCCACGCACCGAGCGTTTCCAACGCGTGGCTCATCCCCTGCGGCGCCATCGGGTTGCGCGGCGTCGTCACTGGTAGTGGGTGCGCTTTTCCAGGAACGCGAACTGCACGATCGCCGCGCTGGCGAGGATCGCGAGCAGCACGATGGTGAGCGTCGAGGCGTAGGCGGAGTCCCAGAACTTGAACGCCACGTCGTAGATGTAGTAGAGCAGCAGCGAGCTCGCGTTGTCCGGCCCGCCCCGGGTCATGACGATGATGTGATCGACCAGTCGGAAGGAATTGATCACCGCGTTCACCAGCACGAACAGGGTGGTCGGCATGAGCAGGGGAAAGAGCACGCGCCGGAAGTAAGTCCAGCGGCCGGCGCCTTCGATCGCGGCGGCCTCGGCGAGCGCCGGCGGAATCGACTGCAGCGCCGCGAGGTAGAAGATCATGAAAAAGCCCGCCTCCTTCCACACCGTCACCACGATCAGGCAGGCGAGCACGGTGCTGGGCGTGCCGAGCCAGTTGTGCGAGGGCAGGCCGAGCAGGTCGACCGTGATCTGCTCGAGCAACCCGTAGGTCGGCGTGTAGAAGAACAGCCAGATGTTCGCAACCGCGATCATCGGCAGGATGGTGGGAGTGAAGTAGGCGAGGCGCAGAAAGGCACGGCCGCGCAGCTTGCCGTTGACCCAGATCGCCATCAGCATGGCGAGCGCGATCGAGGCCGGGATGGTGCCGAGCGCAAACCACAGGTTGTTGCCGAGCACCTGCCAGAACACCGGGTCCTCGACCATCGCCCGGTAGTTGTCGAGCCCGACCCACACCGCGGGCCGCGCGGCCTTCGGCGTGGAGTAAAAACTGTGCACCAGCGTCGCCACCGCCGGGTAATGCGTGAAGGCGGCAAGCAGCACCGCGGCCGGCAGCACGAGCAGCCAGCCGTGGATATGGACGCTGAGGCGGTTCATGCAGGAAGCGAGGCGGCGCGGCCCGCCGGCCGCGCCGCGCTCCTTTCTAGCGTCGCTGGTAGCTGCGCAGCAGCCGCTCGGCCTCGCGCTGCGCGTCCTGCATCGCCTGCCCGGGAGTCTTGGCGCCGGTGAGCGCCGCCTGCAGGCCGTCGTTCAGCACCTTGGTGACGCGCTGATTGTCGTGCGTCGAGAGTTCGGCGACCGCGAACTTCAACTGGTCGCGCGCCACCGCCGCCGGCGGAAAATCCGCCGCGTACTTCTTCATCTCGGGCGTGTTCCAGGCGTCGGGCCGCGTCGCCACGTAGCCGGTCTGGATGCCCCATTGCGCGGCGCGCTCGGGCGAGGTGACCCACTTGACGAACTTGAGCGCGGCGGCCTGCTGCTGCGGCGTGGACTTGCTGAACAGGTAGAAGTTGCCGCCGCCCGTCGGCGTGCCGCGGCGCTTGCCCGAGGACAGCATTGCCACGCCGAAGTCGAACTTGGCGTTGTTCCTCACGTTGGTGAGGTTGCCGGTGGTGGTCCACATCATGGCGATCTTGCGCTCGAAGAAATCCTTCGGCGTGGTGCCCCACTCGATGATCCCCGGCGGCATCACCTTGTACTTGCGCGACAGATCCACCCAGAACTGCAGCGCCTCGATCACCTTCGGATCGTCGTAACTGGTCTTGGTGCCGTCCTTGTTCATCAGCACCACGTCATTTTGCGTGGTGAAGGCCTGGAACAGCCAGTACGGGAAGCCGGAGGAGGGCACCTGAATGCCCCATTGCGTCACGTTGCCCGAGGCGTCGCGCTTGGTGAGCTTCTGCGCGTAGTCGACGAGCTCCTTCCAGTCCGCAGGCGGCCGGTTCGGGTCGATTCCGGCGTCCTTGAACGCCTCCTTGTTCCAGTACAGCACGATGGTCGAGCGCTGGAAGGGGATGCCCCAGACCTTGCCGCCGGTCTCGCTGTTCTCCATGAACGCCGGATAGAAGCTCTTAAGCCACGCCTTGTCGTCGGCGCTCTTCGCCACCGAGCTCCAGTCGATCACCGCGCCCTCGTCGATCAGGGTGTACATGTCGGTCGAGAGCAGCACCGAAATTACCGGCGGCTCGCCGGCCTTGTGCGCGGTGAGCGCCTTGACCACCGACTCCTGGTAGGTGCCGGAGTAGATCGGCTTCACCTTGATGCCCGGGTTGTCCTTCTCGAAGTCGGCGGCCAGGCCGTCGACGATCTTGGTGATCGGCCCGCCGACGGCGACCGGGTAGTAAAACGAGATCTCGACGCCTTGCGCCGCGGCGCTGCCGGCGATCAGCGTGGCGGCGGTGAGCGCCGCAATTCTTCGTATTGAGCGGGTGAGCATGGTCTCCTCCTTGTGAACGATCAGGCCACGGATTGCGCCGCCGCACGGACGGCACGCTCGACGCGCTTGCCGCTGTGCGCATCGAAGTAATGGGTCGCCTCGGCGGGCCAGGACAGGCGCAACGCCGTTCCGGGGGCGAGGTGCGAGACGCGCGAGGCGCGCACGGTCAGGGTTTGCGCGCCGACGCGGCAGGACACGATCGAGTCGGCGCCGAGGTACTCGACGTTCTCGACCGAGCCTTCGATCCCGCCCGTGCCGCCCGGCGCAATGCAGATTTCCTCGGGACGCACGCCCAGCAGCAGGCCCTCGCCGGAGAGCGCCGGCATCGAGACCACGTTCATCGGCGGCGTACCGATGAAGCGCGCGGCGAACACCGTCGCGGGCCGGCTGTAGAGTTCCTCGGGCGTACCGTCCTGCTCGATGCGCCCGTCGCGCATCAGTACGACCTGGTCGGCCATGGTCATGGCCTCCACCTGGTCGTGCGTCACGTAGACCATGGTGATGCCCAGCTTCTGCTGCAGCGCGCGGATTTCGCGGCGCATCTCCTGGCGCAACTGCGCGTCGAGATTCGACAGCGGCTCGTCCATCAGGCACACGGGAGTCTCGGCGATGATGGCCCGGCCGAGCGCCACGCGCTGCTGCTGGCCGCCCGAGAGCTGCGAGGGCTTGCGCTCGAGCAGCTGGTCGAGGCCGAGCAGGGCGGCCACGTGCGCAAGCCGGGCTTTGCGCTCGGCGGCCGGCACCTTGCGCACCTTGAGGCCGAACTGGATGTTCTCCGAGACCGACAGGTGCGGAAACAGCGCATAGGACTGGAACACCATCGAGACCTTACGCTGGGCGGGCGCCAGGTCGGTGACGTCCGCATCGCCGATGAACACGCGCCCGGCGCTGACCTGCTCCAGCCCGGCGATCAGCCGCAGGGTGGTCGATTTGCCACATCCCGAGGGACCGAGCAGCACGACGAAGCGCCCGGCGCGCGCCTCGAAGCTGACGCCGTCGACCGCGCGCGTCGCTCCCCAGACCTTGACGACGTCGCGCAGGCCGATCGCTGACAACTTCCGCCTCCTCCTGTTGCGGTGAAGTTAGCGCAGGCGCAGAATTATCGCAACGCTGGTTTTCGGGAGACATCCTGTGTCCGCCACCTTTCGCGCGTTGCTCGCAGCCACGCTTCTCTCTGCCGCCGCCCCCCTCGCGGCGCAGGGCGCGTCGCAGGGCGACGCCGACGAGCTGCTCTCGGCGGTGGTGCAGGTGAAATCCAGAATCCTGCCCAACGCGCGCAGCCTCGCCACGCTGGGCGCGCAGCGCCAGGGCACCGGGGTGCTGGTGCGCGAAGGCTACGTGCTCACCATCGGCTACCTGGTGATCGAGGCCGAAGCCATCGAAGTGGTTTCCGCCGACGGCAGGGTGGTGCCGGCGACGCTCGCGGCCTACGATCACGCGAGCGGTTTCGGCCTGGTGCGCCTGGTCGCGCCGCTGGCCGCGAAGCCGCTGCCGCTGGGCGATTCGACGGCGCTTGCCGAGCGCGATCCGGCGATGATCGCCGCGCATGGCGGGGGTGACGCACTCAACCTGGTGTACGTCGTGTCGCGGCGGCCGTTTT
>CAZOSA010000042.1:0-12563 GCA_964582155.1 uncultured Enterobacteriaceae bacterium
TGGAATACGCGGTGGAATTCATCGCCGACGACGAGCTGGTGGAAATCACGCCGAAGTCCATCCGGCTGCGCAAGCGTTTCCTGCGGGAGAACGAGCGCAGGCGCGCGGACAGGGCGGCCGCCTAGCCGCTCAGGGAATCGGCACCGCGGCCAGCAGTTGCGCTCCCACGTCCACCCGGCGCGCGGCGTCGTATGCCGGGCGCAGGCGGTGCGCAGCGACGCCGGGCAGCACGGCCTGCACGTCCTCGGGAATCACCTTGTCGCGACCCTCGAGCAGCGCCCAGGCGCGCGCCGAGTGCACCAGCGCCAGAGCCGCGCGCGGCGACAGACCGGCGATGTATTCGGGCGAGCGCCGCGTGTGCGCGACGATCGCCTGCACGTAATCGAGCAGCGCCGGGGCCACGTGCACGCGTTGTGCGTTGGTCTGCAGTTCCACCAGTTGGGCCGGGCTCATGCAGGGTTCGAGTCTGGCTAGCAGGTCGCGCCGGTCCGTGCCCGCGAGCAGCGCGCGCTCGGCGTCGCGATCCGGGTACCCCAATGCGATGCGCATCAGGAAGCGGTCGAGCTGCGATTCGGGCAGCGGGAAGGTGCCGGCGTGTTCGGACGGATTCTGCGTGGCGATGACGAAGAACGGTTCGGGCAGCCTGCGCGTCTCGATGTCCACCGTCACCTGGTGCTCCTCCATCGCCTCGAGGAGCGCGCTCTGCGTCTTGGGCGTGGCGCGGTTCACTTCGTCGGCGAGGATCACCTGCGCGAAGATCGGCCCGGGGTGGAATTTGAACTTGCCGTTGTCGCGCTCGTACACCGAAACGCCGATGATGTCCGCCGGCAGCATGTCGCTGGTGAACTGGATGCGCTGAAAATGCAAACCCAGGGAACGCGCGAGCACGTGCGCCAGCGTGGTCTTGCCCACGCCGGGAAGGTCCTCGATCAGCAGGTGGCCGCGCGCAATCAGGCAGGCGAGCGCGAGGCGCACCTGCGTTTCCTTGCCCAGGATCACCTCGCCGGCGGATCGAATCAGGCGTTCGAGCGGCGAGGGCGCGGGCTGCGTTTTGATCTGTGTTTTCAGGAGCATGGCCCGATTGTACAGGGTATGATTTGACGCATCATGCCGACGGCTTTCATCACGCATGCCGATTGCCTGAAGCACGAGATGGGGGCCTGGCATCCTGAGCGCCCCGAGCGGCTCAAGGCGATCGAGGACCAGTTGATTGCTTCGGGCGTGGGCGCGCACCTCGCGCGCTACGATGCGCCGCTTGCCGCCGACGAAGCACTGGCGCGGGTGCACCCGCTCGAGTACGTGCGCGCCATCCGCGATGCGGCACCCGCGGCGGGGACGGTGCACCTGGACCCGGATACGGCGATGAATCCGCACAGCCTGCACGCGGCGCTGCGCGCGGCGGGCGCGGCGGTGCTCGCCACCGATCTGGTGCTGCGCGGCGAGGCCGACAGCGCGTTTTGCAGCGTACGCCCGCCGGGGCATCACGCGTGTCGCGCGCGGCCGATGGGATTCTGCATCTTCAACAACGTCGCCGTGGCCGCGCGCCATGCGCTGCAGGTGCATGGCCTGGAGCGCGTCGCCATCGTCGATTTCGACGTGCACCACGGCAACGGCACCGAGGAGATCTTCGAGAACGACCCGCAGGTGCTGATGGTGTCCACGTTCCAGCACCCGTTCTATCCTTACAGCGGCACCGGGGACCCGGCGCCCAACATGGTCAACGTGCCGCTCGCCGCGGGCGCCGGCTCCAAGGAGTTCCGCGAGGCGGTGCGCGAGGCCTGGGTCCCGGCGCTGGAGGGCTTCAAGCCGCAACTGGTGATCTTCTCCGCCGGATTCGACGCGCACGAAGAAGATGACATGGCAATGCTGCGGCTGTCGGACGCCGACTACGGCTGGGTGACGCAACAGGTGAAGGCGGTGGCTGACCGCCATGCACAGGGGCGCATCGTGTCGATGCTGGAGGGCGGTTACGCGCTCCCGGCACTGGGCAGAAGCGTGGTGCAGCATTTGCGCGCGCTGGCCGGGTTGAACGGCTGACGCCCATTCCGGTGTAAGGTATCGTGACTGGCGCGCGACGGCACCCGGAAAGGAAACCCATGTTCGTATTCACCACTTATACCCATTTCAAGCGGGGACCATGAAACATTTCTGGACGCTGCTGTGTTCCCTGCTGCTCCTCGCCCTGGCCGGTCCCGCGCTGGGGCAATCCCTGAAAGTCTCCGCCATCCCGGACGAAGCGCCGACCGAATTGCTGCGCAAATTCAAACCGCTCGGCGCCTATCTGGAAAAAGAGACCGGCATGAAGGTCGACTGGACCCCGGTGAACGACTACCCGGCGGTGGTCGAAGGCCTGGCCGGCAGCCGCGTCGACCTCGCCTGGCTCGGCGGCTTCACCTTTGTGCAGGTGCGCCTGCGCACCGGCAACGCCATCCCCATCGCCCAACGCGCCGAGGATGAGAAGTTCGTCAGTTACTACATCGTGCCGCAGAACAGTCCCGTGAAAAGCCTGCAGGACCTGAAGGGCAAGACCTTCGCCTTTGGCTCGCCGTCGTCCACCTCGGGCCACCTGATGCCGCGCTACTTCCTGCTCAAGGACGGCATCAATCCCGACCGGGATTTCGCGCGCATCGCGTTCTCGGGCGCGCACGATGCCACGCTCGCGTTCGTTGCCTCCGGCCGTGTCGACGCCGGCGTGCTCAACTCCTCGGTATTCGAGCGACTGAGGGAAAAGGGCGACGCCAACGTCAAGGCGGTACGCATCCTCGCCAGGACGCCGCCGTACTACGACTACAACTGGACCGTGCGCGGCAATCTCGACCCGGCGCTGGTGAAGAAACTGACCACCGCATTCCTCAAGCTCGATCCGACAAACGCCGCGCACAAGGAAATCCTCGATCTGCAGCGAGCCTCGCGCTTCATCGCCACCAGGCCCGAGAACTACAAGGGCATCGAGGAGGCGGCGCGTGCGGCGGGGCTGTTGACATAGGCGAGGTTGGCGCGTGAATCTCGCTCTCGACGCACTGCATCTGGTCTTGCCGGGGGGGCAACGCGCGCTGGCCGGCGTGTCGTTTGAAGTGGCGCGCGGCGAACGCGTGGCGGTGATCGGGCCCTCCGGCGCGGGTAAGACCAGCCTGCTGCGCGTGCTGGGCACGGCGCTGCGTCCGAGCGGCGGAACGCTCTGCATCGCGGGTGCGGATCCGTGGTCGCTGCCGGTGGGGGTACTGCGCCGGCTGCGCAGCCGCGTCGGCATGATCCACCAGTCGCCGCCGCTGCCGCCGCGCCAGCGACTGGTCACCGCAGTGCTTGCGGGACGCCTTGGGGCCTGGGGCTTTGGTAAAGGCCTCGCCTCGCTCGCCTATCCGGCGGACATTGCCGGCGCGCGCGACGCTTTGGCCCGGCTCGAACTCGCGGATCGCCTGTTCGACCGTTGCGACCGCCTCTCGGGCGGGCAATTGCAGCGCGTTGGCGTGGCGCGAGTCCTGTACCAGAAACCCGACCTGATACTCGCCGACGAGCCGGTCTCGTCGCTCGATCCGCAACTGGCTGACCAGACCGTGGGCGAACTGCATCGCGAGGCGCAGGCGCGCGGCGTGACGCTGGTGGCGAGCCTGCACGCGGTGGACCTGGCGCTGAAGTGGTTTCCTCGCGTCGTCGGGCTGCGCGACGGTGCCGTCGTTTTCGATCAGCCGCCGGTGCGCATCAGCGACACCATGCTGCGCGACCTGTATGCGACGGAGACGCCGGTGATTCCGGTGCAGGGCTACGAACCGTTGCAAAGGCCCGAGCCGGGACCGCGCGCCGCGCGACGCGGCGCCCAACCCCTCTGTCGGTGAGCGTCGCCGCAGTTCCTCGCGACCCCGCGCTGGTCGCGCGCCTCGCCCTCGCGGCCGCAGGACTGGCGCTGCTCTGGCCGGCGGTCAACCTCGCGGAATTCGATCCGCGCAAGCTGTTCGAGACCGGCAATCTCGAGGTCATGGGACGTTTCCTGGGCACCTTCTTTCCGCTGGCGCTCGGCGACGAATTCCTTGACCTGGTGCTGCGCTCGACTTTGGAAACCATGGCGCTCGCCACTGCCGGCACCGCCCTCGCCATCGTGCTCGCCCTGCCGCTGGCGATGGCGGTCACGCAGACCCTGTCGGTGTCGCGCGTCGGTCCGGCGCGCCGCGTCTGGCCCGGCAGGCTGCTGCGCGCGCCGCTGCGCGCGCTGCTGATCCTCATGCGCTCCATTCCCGAGATCGTGTGGGCGCTGCTGTTCGTGCGCGCGGTCGGCCTCGGACCGGCGGCGGGAGTGCTGGCGATCGCCATCAACTACGCGGGGATGCTCGGCAAGGTGTACTTCGAGATCTTCGAGGCGGGCGATACGCGCCCGGCGCGCGCCGTGCTCGAGTCCGGCGGCGGCCGCGTGCACGCATTTCTTTACGGCGTGCTGCCGGTGTCGCTGCCCGAGCTCGTGTCCTATTCGGTGTACCGCTGGGAATGCGCGATCCGCGCCTCCGTGGTGATGGGCTTTGTCGGCGCCGGCGGCCTGGGCCAGCAGATGGAACTGTCGATGCGCATGCTGGAGGGCGGCGAGGTCGCCACCATGCTGCTCGCCTTTCTCGCCCTGGTGATGCTGGCGGACGCGATCAGCGCGCTGCTGCGCAAGGTTCTGAAGTGAGACACGGCGCGCTGGTGTGGGCGCCGTGGGCGGTATTGGGTGGCTGCGCGCTTGCCGCCGGCGCGAGCTTCGCCTACCTGCGCGTAGATTTTGGCGTGCTGTTCGGCGCCGACAGCCTGCAGCAGATGGGGCAGTTCGCGCGTGGCTTTTTCCCGCCCGACACCACGCCGGAATTCCTGCGCCGCACCCTGCGTGCCGCCGCCGAGACGCTCGCCATGTCCGCGCTCGGCACGCTGCTCGCCGCACTGGCCGGCGCGTTATTCGCGCTGCCCGCTTCGGGCCGGTGGGGCCGCTGGCTGCGCATACCCGCGCGACTCGTGCTCAACGTACTGCGCTCGATTCCCGAACTGGTGTGGGCGGTGTTCATGGTGCTGGCGGCGGGGCTCGGGCCTTTCGCCGGCTGCCTGGCATTGGCCGTGCACACGGCGGGCGTACTGGGGCGGCTGTTCGCCGAAACTTTGGAGAACGCGCCGCGCGAGCCGGCGCGCGCGCTACGCGACGCGGGCAGCGGTGCCACGCTCGCATTTCTTTACGGCACGCTGCCCGTGGTGCTGCCGCAATTCACGTCCTACGCCCTGTATCGCTGGGAGTACAACATCCGCATGGCGGCGGTACTCGGGCTGGTCGGCGCGGGCGGCCTCGGGCAGATGCTCTACGTCGCGCTGTCGGTTTTCAAGACCCAGGAAGCGGCGACGCTGCTCCTGACGATGATTGCGATCGTCGGCATGGTGGACTTGCTCAGCGCCTGGGTGCGGCGTTTCCTTGGCCGCTCGGGCGCCTGAGCAGGGCGCGCAGCGCGCGCGCAAGTGCCGCGCGCTCTGCCGCCGGCGAGAACAGCGCGCGCCTTGCCGCCAGCGAGTGCTGCAAGCGGCGGTAAAAGCGGCTGTCGCGCCTCGTGCGCGCCAGCAAGCGCGCCAGCGCGCGCTCGTCCCCGAGCGTGAAGTAACCGGGGTAGCCGCGGCCGAGCATGCCGACGTTGCCGGGCACGCGCGAGGCGAGTACCGGGGTGCCGATGCGCGCCGCTTCCGCGATGACGTTGGCGCCGCCTTCCATGCGCGAGCTCACCACCAGCAGGTGGCTGCGCGCGAGCCAGCCGAGGGCGCGGGCATGCGCCACGCCGCCGAGCCAGCGGTAGCGCGGCTCTGCCGCCATGCGGCGGCGCGCTTCTTCCTCCATCGCCGGCGACAGGGCCGCGCCCAGCTGGACCACTTCGATCCCGGCCTCGCGGGGCAGGTGGGCAAGGGCGGCCGCGGCGCGGAACGGGTCCTTCTCTTCGCGCAGGTGGCCGACGACCGCGACCCGGAACGCCTGCGCGGGTGGCGCGTGCCGCGCGCGCGGATCGGCCGATTGATGCACGACGTGCGTCTTGCGGCGCAGCCGCGGCGATAGCAGCCGCAGCGCTTCACTCTGCAGCACGATGACGCGGTCCGCCAGGTCGAGCGAAGCACGCGCTTTGGCCGATGCGGGCAGGTCGCGGTACAGGTCGGTACCGGTGAGCACCACGCACAGCGGCCCGCGCGGATGCGCCGCGCGATAGCGCACGATCGCGGCATGGCTGCGGCGCGCGTGCAGCGCGATGAGCAGATCGCAGCGCTTTGCGTCCCAGGCGACCGACACCGAGACGCGATGCCCCGCGCGGCGCAGGAACGCGGCCCAGCGCAGCGCCGTGTGGCGGTTGCCGTTGCGGGTACCGGCGCCGGCCGGGGTGACGATCGCAATGCGCGCCATGGGTTCTGGTTAGACTAGCATGCGATGCACGGCGATCCGACCAGGCTGGAGCGCGAGTTGCTCGAGGCGCGCGCGCGGACCACGCTGATGACGCGCGACCTCGAGGGCGAGCGCCTGCTCGGGCCGAAGCTCGACATCGTCAATCCCCCGCTCTGGGAGATCGCGCACGTGGCCTGGTTCCAGGAGCGCTGGTGCCTGCGCACCGCGCGCGGCGGCGCCCCCGTGGATTCAATGCTCGCGCACGCCGACGCGCTGTACGATTCCTCCGCGGTGGCGCACGGCACGCGCTGGCACCTGCCGCTGCCCACGCTCGAGGCGACCCGCGCCTACATGGCCGCGGTCCTCGAGCTGGTGCGCGCGCGCCTCGCGCGCGAGCCGGAGAATGCGGCGCTGGCCTATTACGCGCAGCTTTGCGTGTACCACGAGGACATGCACGCCGAGGCGTTTCACTACACGCGCCAGACGCTCGGCTACCCGGATCCGGGCGCAACGGGGCCGGCGCCCGCGGCGCCGGACGGCGACGAGGAGTATTCGGGCGGGCGCTTCGAGCGCGGCGCGCGGCCGGGCACGGGTTTTGTCTTCGACAACGAGAAATGGGCGCACGAGGTCGAGGTGGCGCCATTTCGCATCTCGCGCGCACCGGTCACCAATGCCGGGTACCTCGCCTACGTCGAGGAGGGCGGGACCGCGCCGCGCTACTGGAAAAAGCAGGACGGCGCCTGGCTGCGCCGCAGCTTCGAGCGCTGGCTGCCGCTCGCGCGCGCAGACCCGGTGCTGCATGTCAGCGCGTTCGAGGCGGAGGGCTACTGCCGCTGGGCGAAGCGCAGGCTGCCGAGCGAAGCCGAGTGGGAATTCGCCGCGGTGCGCGGCGCACTCGACACCGGTCGGGCATGGGAGTGGACCGCGAGCGCGTTCCTGCCGTACCCGGGATTCTCACCGGATCCGTACGCAGACTATTCCCAGCCCTGGTTCGGCACGCACCGGGTACTGCGCGGCGCGAGCTTTTCGACCCCGCCGCGGCTGGCGAGTACGTCTTTCAGGAATTTCTATACGCCCGAGCGCGCCGACATGTTCTGCGGCTTTCGCACCTGCGCAGCCTAGGCCGCTTCCTTGCCTTTCACCGCGGCCGGCGTTTCCTCGAGCAAGGCGATCACGCGTTTGGCGTGGCGGTAGAGCTTCTCGCCGCGTTCCGTCACCACCACGCCGCGGCGATGGCGCTCGAACAGCTGCACGCCGAGGAACAACTCGAGCCTGCGGATGCGCGCCGAGACGTTGGATTGCACGGTGCGCAGCAAGACGCCGGCGCGCGCGAATCCCCCTTCTTCGTATACGGCGACGAAATAGCGCAGATCCTTGACGTCCATAGTGCGGACCACTATACAGGGTCCTCACGCCGCGAGCTCCCGCGCCATGCCGGCGAACGATGCCGCGTCGGCAGCCGCGACCTGCAAAAGCTGCGCCTGCGGCAGGCGCGGGAAATTGCGCTGTGCCGAGCGCCGGTAGGCCGGATCGTAGTGCTCCTCGAGCAGGCGCTCGACCAGCGCTTCCCAGGCCCCGCTGGCGGCCAGCGCTTTCCAGCTCTCCACCCGCTCGCGGCCATGCAGGCGCTGCAGGCAGTCCAATTGCGCGCCCAGGGCTGCAGGGTCGGCGAAGAAATGGCGGTACTCTTTCATCAGCAGCGCGACGCGCACCGCAGTTCCCGCCTCGAGCAGCACGCATTCGGAGTCGCGCATGGTCTCGATGAGCGCCTGCGGCACCTGCCGCTGGCCGATCTTGCGGCTCTCGCCCTCGACGTAGACCGGTCGCGCCCGGTCGAGGGCGGCAAGGGCGGCGTACAGGCGGCTTTCGAACATTTTCTGCGTCGGTTGCGGATGGCCGGGCAGATCGCCCAGCACCGACCCGCGGTGCGCGGCGAGTTCCTCGAGGTCGAGCACCTGCGCGCCCGCGAGCGCCAGCGCGCGCAGCAGGCGGCTCTTGCCGCTGCCGGTGGCGCCGTGCACCACGCGAAAGCGAATGCCGCGCGGCAGCGCGGCGAGTTGCTCCACCACGCCGCGGCGGTAGGCGCGGTACCCGCCTTCAAGGATTTGTGCGTCCCAGCCGACTTCGCGCAGTACGTGCGCCAGCGACGCGCTCCTCTTGCCGCCGCGCCAGCAGTACACCAGCGGGCGCCAGTCCCTGCGCCGGTCGGCAAGCGTGGTCTCGAGGTGGCGGGCGATGTTCTTCGCCACCAGGGCGGCACCGAGCTTGCGCGCCTGGAACGCGCTCACCTGCTTGTAGATCGTGCCTATGCGCGCGCGCTCTGCGTCGTCGAGCACCGGCAGCGACAAAGCGCCGGGTACGTGATCTTCGGCGAACTCGGCGGGCGAGCGCGCGTCGAGGATGGCGTCGAAGCCCGCCAGGACCGATGCCCGCATCACGACCGGGTGCAATCGCGCCGTCATCGATTAAAATTCTACGCTTATGAATGCGCCCGAAAGAATCCGTCTCACCGAGTTCAGCCACGGGGGCGGCTGCGGCTGCAAGATCGCGCCCGCCATCCTGTCGGAGATTCTCGCTTCGACCCCCATTCGCGGCCTGCCGAAGGAGTTGCTCGTCGGCACCGAAACGTCGGACGATGCGGCCGTTTACCGCCTGAACGACACGCAGGCGCTGGTCGCCACCACCGATTTCTTCACCCCGATCGTCGACGACCCGTTCGACTTCGGGCGCATCGCGGCGACCAACGCGCTCTCGGACATCTATGCCATGGGCGGCAAGCCGATCATGGCGCTGGCCATCGTCGGCATGCCGCTGGAGAAGCTGCCGGTGTCGGTGATCCAGAAAATCCTCGAAGGGGGCGAGTCGGTGTGCGCCGCCGCGGGCATCCCGATCGCCGGCGGGCATTCGATCGACACGCTGGAGCCGATCTACGGCTTGGTGGGGCTGGGCCTGGTGCATCCGGACAAGGTGAAGAAAAACAGCACCGCCCGCGCGGGCGACGTGCTGGTGCTGGGCAAGCCGCTCGGCGTGGGCATCCTGTCGGCGGCCCTGAAGAAGGGCAAGCTCTCCGAAGCAGGCTACCGCGCCATGCTGGCTTTGACCACCCAGCTCAACACGCCGGGCGAGGCGCTCGCGGACATGCCCGACGTGCATGCCGTCACCGATGTCACCGGATTCGGCCTCGCCGGACACCTGCTCGAGATCCTGCGCGGCTCGAAACTCGCCGGCGAGGTGAGGTTCGATTCGCTTCCGGTGATGGCCGAGGCGCTCGAGTGGGCGCAGCAGGGCGTGGCGACCGGGGCGTCGGATCGCAACTGGAACGGCTACGGCGCCGAGGTGCAGCTTCCCGCCGGCGCGCCCGAATGGATGCGCAAGCTCGTTTCGGACCCGCAGACCAGCGGCGGGCTGCTGGTCGCCTGTGCGCCGCGGGCCGAGCAGGCAGTGCTCGCGGAGTTTGCGCTGCGCGGCTTCGCCGAGGCGCGGACCATCGGCCGGCTGTACTCCGGAGCACCGCGCCTTACGGTGATTTGAGCAAGGGCCGCAGCGCCTTCCAGACGTTGTCCAGCAGGACCGGCTGCGCTGCTTCGGTGGGATGGATGCGGTCGGGCTGGAACTTGGCGAAATCCTCGCCCATGCCCTCGAACACGAAAGGCACCAG
This sequence comes from uncultured Enterobacteriaceae bacterium, assembly GCA_964582155.1. GTDB lineage: Bacteria > Pseudomonadota > Gammaproteobacteria > Burkholderiales > SG8-39 > JAABQT01. The sequence goes on from CAZOSA010000042.1 coordinate 10,023, forward strand.
CGCCGTGCGGTGGCGCTTGGCCACTTCCGCGAACGCAGCCTCGAACTCGCGCGTGTAGTCCGGCCCGTAGTTGGGCGGCATGCGGATGCCGACCAGCAGCACGCGCGCGCCGGCTTTGTGCGCCTGCCGGATCATCGCCGACAGGTTCTGCTTCATCTGCGCCACCGGCAGGCCACGCAGGCCGTCGTTGCCGCCGAGTTCCAGGATCAGCAGCGCCGGCTTGTGCTGCGCGAGGACGTTCGCCATCCGGTTCAGTCCGCCGCTGGTGGTCTCGCCCGAGATGCTGGCGTTCACGACGCTATAATCGGGCCGCTCGCGCTTGAGGCGCTCGCCGAGCAGCGCCACCCAGCCGCGCTTCTCGGCGATGCCGTAGGCCGACGACAGGCTGTCTCCATAGACGAGGATCGTCTTTCCCCAGGCCCCGAACGGAAGGCACATGAACAGGCAGGCAAGGAGCGTTCTGGCGGCGCGCGGCATCGGCAAGACGGTGAAAAGCGGCGATAGCGACCTCGTCATTCTCCGCGATATCGAGCTCGAGGTCATGCCCGGGGAGGCGGTGGCCATCGTCGGCGCCTCCGGCTCGGGCAAGTCGACGCTGCTCGCGCTGCTCGCGGGCCTGGATACGCCCACCGCCGGCACGGTCGAACTCGACGGCGCGAGCCTGTTCGCGCTGGACGAGGACGCGCGCGCCGAGCTGCGCGGGCGCGCCGTCGGCTTCGTGTTCCAGTCCTTCCAGCTGCTGCCTTCGCTCACTGCGCTGGAGAACGTGATGCTGCCCCTGGAGCTCGCCGGGCGCGCCGACGCGGATACCGCGGCGCGCGAGATCCTGGCGCGCGTCGACCTCGCCGAGCGCCTGCACCACTACCCGAAGCACCTCTCGGGCGGCGAGCAGCAGCGCGTGGCGCTGGCGCGCGCCTTCGTGGTGCGGCCCAAGCTCCTGCTGGCCGATGAGCCCACCGGCAGCCTCGACGCGGAGTCGGGCGAAGCGGTGATCGCGCTGCTTTTCCAGCTGAACCGCGAATCCGGCACCACGCTGTTGCTGGTGACGCACGACGAACACCTGGCGCGGCGCTGCACGCGCGTGGTGCGCCTGGCCGCCGGCAGGATCGTCGCTTGATCCGGCAGGCGCTGCGCATGCTGGCGCGGGATTGGCGCGGGGGAGAATTGCGCGTGCTTGCCGCAGCGCTGGTCGTGGCAGTGGCGAGCATCACCAGCGTCGCGTTCTTCGCCGACCGCGTGAGCCGCGCGCTGGTGCGCGACGCGCACCAGCTGCTCGGCGCCGACCTGGTGCTGGTCTCCGACCATCCGTGGCAGCGCGGCATCTCCGACGAGATCGCGCGCCGCGGCCTGCAGCGCGCCGAGGCCGTCAACTTCATCAGCATGGCGCGCGTGGGCGACGCGAGCGCGCTCGCCGGTGTCAAGGCGGTGACGGAGAATTACCCGCTGCGCGGCAAGCTGCGCACCGCGAGCGCGCCGAACGCGCCCGATGCCCCGGCCGAGCGGGGCCCGGAGCGCGGCACCGTGTGGCTGGAAGAGCGCCTGGTGAGCGCGCTCAGCGCCCCCGTGGGGGCGGGTCTCAAGCTCGGCTCGGCGCAACTGAAGGTCGCGGCGGTGCTGACGCTCGAGCCGGAGCGCGGCGCCAACTTCTTCAACATCGCGCCGCGCCTGATGATGAACGCGGCCGACGTGCCCGCCACCGGGCTGGTCCAGACCGGCAGCCGGGTCTGGTTTTACCTGTATGCGGCCGGGGAGCCGGCGGCGTTGGCCGGGTTCGAGGGCTGGGCACGCGGGCGCCTGGCGCGCGGCGAGCGCGTCGACAACCTGGAGAGCGGCCGGCCCGAGGTGCGCGCCTCCATCGAGCGCGCGCAGCGCTTCCTCGGCCTTACGGCACTGCTCGCGGCGATCCTTGCGGGCGTCGCCATCGCCCTGGGCACGCGCCGCTTCGTCGAGCGCCACCTGGACGGCTGTGCGGTGATGCGCTGCTTCGGCGCCACCCAGACACGGCTGCTGCAGCTTTACGGCACGGAGTTCCTGCTGCTCGGCGCCGGCGCCTGCGCGCTGGGCTGCGCGCTGGGCTATGTCGCGCAGGGCGCGATCGCGGCGGCGCTGGGCGAGCTGCTGCAGGCGTCGCTGCCCGCGCCTGCCTTGCTGCCCGCGCTGCAGGGCTTCCTGGTCGGCCTGGTGCTGCTCCTCGGCTTCGCCCTTCCGCCCCTCGTGCAGCTGAAGAACGTGCCCGCGGTACGCGTGATCCGCCGCGAGGCGGGCGCGCCGAGCTCGAGCACGCTCGCCGTATATGCCGCAGGGATCGTCGCATTGAGCGGGCTGCTCATCTGGCAGGCGGGCGACGCGAAGTTGGGCCTGACGGTGATCGGCGGCTTCGGCGCCGCCGTGCTGGTGTTCGTCGTGGTGGCGTGGGTGGCGCTGCGACTGGTTTCGGCCGCGCCGGTGGCGCGGCGGCTCGGTGCGCGCAGCATCGCGCTGCGCTACGGGCTCGCCAACCTCAGGCGCCATGCGCGCGGCAACGCCGTGCAGGTGGCAAGC
>CAZOSA010000043.1:0-12552 GCA_964582155.1 uncultured Enterobacteriaceae bacterium
GCGCAGCCCGCGGATCTCGCGGCCGCGCGCGTCGAAGAAAATGATGCCCGGCGGAACGCCCGCTCGGGCTCGAGCAACTCCCCGGGCGACGCGGCATGCGCCGTCAGCGCCGCGAACGCAATGCAAAGGAATCCTGGCCGGGTCACTGGAAAGGGATGGTCTCCGCGGCCACCCAGTCGAGATAGGCGGGCAGACCGCGCTCAATTGGGACGGCCACGATCTCGGGAAGTTCGTAGGGATGAACCTCTCTGATCGCCGCCTCCAGAGCGGCGTAACTCTCGCGCGTCGTCTTGATCAGCACCGGGTGCTCCTCGTCGTGGTGCACCACGCCTTGCCATCGGTACACCGACCGGCAGGGGGCAAGGATGTTGACGCAGGCCGCCACGCGCTTCGTGATCAGCGCGTCGGCGAGATTCTCGGCGGCGGCCCGGTCCGGCAGATTGGTGAGCACCAGCAACACACTCATGCGACCCCCAAGAGGTGCGGCACGCCCTCGAACACCGTCGGAAAGCGCAGCCTTACGCCAAGATGCTCCTTCACGCGGCGATTGGAGAGGCGCCGTGACTCGCCCATGAAAGAGAGCAGTTCGGGCGCGATGCGGTCCGCCGCTTCGGCGCGCGCAATGCGCGCAGGTCGCGGCAACCCGGCGCGCTCCGCCACCAGATCGAACCAGTCGCCCATGCGGATCTCGCTGTCGTCGCTGGCGTTATAGGTACCGGCAGGTGCGCCCTGCTCCAGGCTGCGCACCAGGATCGTCGCCAGGTCGTGCGCATGGATGTGGTTGGTGTAGACGTCGTCCTCGGCCCGCAGGACCGGGGTGCCCGCGCGCAGCCGCTCGAGCGGCAGGCGGTCCGCGGCGTAGATACCGGGCACACGCAGGATCACCAGCGCCACGCCGCGCTCGCTGCACCATAGTGCAAGCTGGCGCTCGGCGTCGACGCGCCTGCGGGCGCGGTCGGTCTGCGGGCGCACCGCGCGCGACTCCTCCACGCGCGCGCCGCCGCAGTCCCCGTACACGCCGCTGGTGCTGACGTAGACCACGCGCGCCGGTAAAATCCGCCCCTTTGCCAGCTCTGCGAGCAGATGGGTGGTGCGCGTGTCCGCCGCGCCGGTACGCGGCGGCGGCGCGCAATGCAGCACCACGTCCGCCCCCGGGAGGGCAGCGAGGGTTTCGGGGCGGTCAAGATCGAAGCCGTGGCGGCGCGATAGCGGCTGCACCGCATAGCGCGTTTCGAGCAGTGGTGCGGCGCGGCGCGCGACGTCGCCGTGGCCCACGATCAACAGCCTCTTCATCGGTGCCATTTTAGCGACATGCACAAGGTCACGATCCAGCCCAGCGGGCATGAGTTCCAGGTCGAGGACGGCGAAGCCGTGCTCACCGCGGCCTTGCGCCAGGGGTTCGTGCTGCCGTACGGCTGCAAGAACGGCGCCTGCGGCAGCTGCAAGGGAAGGATCCTGTCCGGCACGGTGGACTACGGCGTGTACCAGCAAAAAGCGCTGCCGGACGAAGAGAAGGCGCTGGGCAAGGCGCTCTTTTGCCAGGCAAAGCCGTTCACCGACCTGGTGATCGAGGCGCGCACCATCGGCGCGGCCAAGGACATCCAGGTCAAGACCCTGCCGTGCCGCGTGCAGACGCTGGACCGCGTCACCCAGGACGTGATGCTGCTCGGTCTTAAGCTCCCGGCCAACGAGCGGCTGCAGTTCCTCGCCGGGCAGTACCTCGAATTCCTGCTGAAGGACGGCTCGCGGCGCAGCTTTTCCATGGGCAACGCGCCGCACGACGACGCGCTGATCCAGCTGCACGTACGCAACGTGCCGGGCGGGCAGTTCACCGACCACGTGTTCGGCAAGATGAAGGAGCGCGACATCCTGCGCTTCGAAGGGCCGCACGGCACCTTCTTTCTGCGCGAGGATTCGGCCAAACCGATCGTGTTGGTCGCCTCCGGCACCGGCTTCGCGCCGATCAAGTCGATCATCGAGCACGCGCTGAAGAATGAGATCCCCCGCCCGATGACCCTGTACTGGGGCGGGCGGCGGCCCGGGGACCTCTACATGCACGCGCGGGCGCAGGGCTGGGCCGCGCAGGGCAAGCTGCACTACGTGCCGGTGATTTCCGACGGATTACCGGAAGACGCGTGGACGGGACGCACGGGGTTCGTGCACCGCGCGGTGATGGAGGATTTCCCGGATCTCTCGGCGCACCAGGTGTACGCCTGCGGCGTGCCGATCATGGTGGATTCGGCGCGGCGCGATTTCTTGTCCCGGTGCCGGCTGCCGGAGGACGAGTTCTACGCGGACAGCTTTACCACGCAAGCGGATATCGCTCAGGCTGTGCCTTCCCCCAGGTAGGCTTGCCTGACCTTCGGGTTCGCGAGCAGCTTCCTCGCCTCGTCGGCGAGCGTGATGCTGCCCGATTCCATGACGTAGCCGCGGTGTGCGAGTTCCAGCGCGAGCTTGGCGTTTTGCTCCACCAGCAGGATGGTCACGCCGCGCGACGCGACCTCGCGCACGATTTCGAAAATCTTCGCCACCATCAGCGGCGCGAGGCCCATCGAGGGTTCGTCCAGCAGCAGCAGCTTCGGCCGGCTCATCAGCGCGCGGCCGATGGCGAGCATCTGCTGTTCGCCGCCCGAGAGCGTGCCGGCGGTTTGCTTGCGGCGCTCCTTCAGGCGCGGGAACGATTCGTACTGCCGCGCGAGGTCCGCACTCACGTCGGCGTCCTCGCGCGCGTACGCTCCCATGGCGAGGTTCTCTTCCACGGTGAGTTGCGGAAACACACCTCGGCCCTCCGGCACCATCACCAGGCCGCGTCGTGGCAACTCGAATACCGGCAACCCTTCGAGCGCCTTGCCCGCGTAAGTCACCTTGCCGCTGCGCGCATGCAGGCCGCAGATCGCCTTCAAGGCGGAGGTCTTGCCGGCGCCGTTGGCGCCGATCAGGCACACGAGTTCTCCTTCGGCGACCGCGAGGTCGATGCCCTTCACGGCGCGGATGCCGCCGTAGTGGACTTCCAGGCCCTGGACTTCAAGCAGCATTCGGCGTGCCGAGGTAGGCTTCGATGACCTTCGGGTCGCGCTGCACCTCGGCGGGTGTGCCCTCGGCGATTCTCTCGCCATAGTCCAGCACCAGCACCCGGTCACAGACGTTCATCACCAGGCGCACGTCATGCTCGATCAGCAGGATCGTGACGCCGTCCTCGCGGATCCTGTTCAGTAGTTTGCGCAGCGCCTGCGTTTCCGCGGGGTTCATGCCGGCGGCAGGTTCATCCAGTGCCAGCAGCTTCGGATCGGTCGCCAGCGCGCGCGCGATCTCGAGGCGCCGCTGGTCGCCGTAGGGCAGGCTTCCGGCGGAATCGTTGGCGCGTGCGCGGATGCCAACGTAGTCGAGCAGCTCGAGCGCGCGGCGCTCGATGGCGGCTTCCTCCGCCAGCGTGGCGCGGTTCCTGAGGATGGCACCGAGCACGCCGGCTCGCGTGCGCAAGTGGCGCCCGATCATCACGTTCTCGAGCACCGAAACATTGGCGAACAGCCGGATGTTCTGGAACGTGCGCGCGATGCCGCGCTCGGCCACCTGGTGCGGCGCAAGGCGCTTGAGCGCTGCGCCTTCGAACTCGAAGCTTCCGGCATCGGGGGCGTAAATACCAGTCAGCAGGTTGAACAGCGTGGTTTTGCCGGCGCCGTTGGGCCCGATCAGGCCATAGATCTCGCTGTGCCGGATGGAGAACGAGACGCCGGCAAGCGCCTGCACGCCGCCGAAGTGCTTGTCGACTTGCCTCGCTTCAAGCAGCGCGTTCATCGGTCAACTCGCGCTGGCGCACCGCGGAGGGCAGCAGGCCCGCAGGCCGGAACAGCATGATCAGCACCAGCGCCAGGCCGAAGATCAGCATGCGGATCACCTCGGGCTCGATGAGCATGCGCCCGAACAGCGCCTCCTGCACCGGCTGCACCGTCCAGCGCAGGATCTCTGGCACGAAGGACAGCAGCACCGCGCCGAGCACCACGCCCCAGACGTTGCCCATGCCGCCCAGCACCACCATTGCCACCACCATGATCGACTCGACCAGCACGAAGCTCTCCGGCGAGATGAAACCCTGGATCGCCGAGAACATGCCCCCGGCCACGCCGCCGAAGCTGGCGCCCATGGCGAAGGCGAGCAGCTTCATGCGGGTGGTGTTGATGCCCATGGCGCGCGCCGCAACCTCGTCCTCGCGCACCGCCTCCCAGGCGCGGCCGATGCGCGAATTCTGCAAACGCACGTTCACCACCAGGATCAGCATCGTCACCGCGAGCAGCAGGTAGTAGTACTTTATCGGGCCGCTGAAATTCAACCCGAGCAGCGTTTCCGGTTTGGAGAAATCGAATCCGCCGAAACTGAACGGATCGATGCCCGAGATACCCTGCGGGCCGCTGGTGATGTTCACCGGGCGCGACAGGTTATTCAGGAATATCCGCACTATTTCGCCAAAGCCGAGCGTGACGATCGCCAGGTAGTCGCCGCGCAGCTTGAGCGTGGGCGTGCCGAGCAGCACGCCGAAGAACGCCGCCACCAGTGCGCCGATCGGCAGGATCAACCAGAACGGCAGGTGCAGGCCGAACTGCGGGCTGGCGAGCAGCGCGTAGGTGTAGGCGCCCACCGCGTAGAACGCGACGTACCCGAGGTCGAGCAGCCCCGCGAAACCGACCACGATATTGAGGCCGAGCGCGAGCAGCACGTAGAGGATGGCGTAATTGGTGATGCGCACCCAGCTGGTACCCACCTGCGCCAGCGCGAACGGCAGGACGAGGAGGGTGACGGCGACGATCGCGACGCCGGCCCACACCAGTTTCGGGTTGTCGCGCGTGTCGAAGAAGTTGGTCATGCCCGGTCGCCGACCCGTTCGCCGAGCAGGCCCGAGGGCCTGAATACCAGGACCAGGATCAGCACCACGAAAGCGAACACGTCCTGGTAGTTGGAGCCGAAGAGGATGAAGTGCCCATCGGCGGCGCAGCGCTCGGCGACGAGCGACGCGAGCCAGCCGTAGCGGCAAAGATCCGTCAGGTCGCCGATGTAGCCCGCACCGAGCGCCTCGACCACGCCGAGCACTACGCCGCCGAGCATCGCCCCCGGGATGTTGCCGATGCCGCCCAGCACCGCCGCGGCGAACGCCTTAAGGCCGAGGACCGAACCCATGGTGTACTGCGCGATGCCATAGTAGGTGCCGACCATCACGCCCGCCACCGCGCCGAGGCCGGCGCCGATGATGAAAGTGGCGGCGATCACGCGGTTGACGTCCACGCCCATCAGGCCCGCGATCTGCGGGTTCTGCGCGGTGGCGCGCATCGCCGTGCCCAGGCGCGTGCGGTACACGAGGAATGCGAGTCCCGCCATGATTGCCACGCACAGCGCGACGATGGCCAGCTGCACGTTGGTGACGGTGGCGCCGGCGAACGTGTAGGTCTCGATTCGGATGATCTGCGGGAAAGCGATGACGTTGCGCGTCCACACCAGCATTGCAAGGTGCTGCAGGATGATGGACACGCCGATGGCGGTGATCAGCGGCGCGAGGCGCGGCGCCCGGCGCAGCGGCCGGTAAGCGAGCCGCTCCATGGCGTAGCCGACCGCCATGCACACCGGTACCGCGCAGCTGACGCCCAGCATCACCACCACGAGCGGCGGCATGCCCGCGGCGGCAAGGCTGGTGATCACTGAAAACGCCACCATCGCGCCGATCATCACCACCTCGCCATGGGCGAAATTGATCAGCTGGATGATGCCGTAGACCATGGTGTAACCGAGCGCCACCACGGCGTACACGCTCCCCAGCGTCAGGCCGTTGACGACCTGCTGCAGGAAAATGTCCACGCGGCGGAGCCTAGCAGAAATGAAAACGGCACCCGCGGGTGCCGTCTTCTCGATGCCGGAGCGCGGCGCTTACTTGCCGAACTCGGCGAACGGGATGGTCTTGCCGCTCTTGATCACCGCCAGCGGCTCGATCTTGCCGCCCTTCATGGTGAAGATGGTCATCTCGGCGTCCTTGCGGTCGCCCTTCGCATCGAATGAGATCTCGCCGCTTGCACCCTTGTGGCTGATCTTCGCCAGTTCAGGCAGGTACTTGGCCGGGTCGGCCGAGTCCGCCTTCTTCATCGCCGCGATCAGAATGTTCGCTGCATCGTAGGTGAACGGCGCGTACAGGATCGGATCGACGTTGAACTTCTTCTTGTAGGCGTCGAGGAAGCTCTTGTCCGCTGCGGCCACCGGGATGCCCGCCTGGGAGCACAGAAGGCCTTCGGCCGCGGGACCCGCCAGCTTATTCATCTCCTCTGTGCAGGCGCCATCGCCGAAGGCGAACACCGCCTTTATGCCGAGTTCGCGCCCCTGCTTGATGAGCGGCCCGCCGGTCGCGTCCATGCCGCCGTAGAAGATCGCATCGGGGTTGCGGCCCTTGAGCTTGGTCAGCACCGCTTTCCAGTCGGTCGTCTTGTCGGTGCCCTTCTCGCGCGGCAGGACTACAACGCCGCCGGACTTCAACGTCTTCTCCACCTCGTTGGCGATGCCCTCGCCGTAGGCCGTGGCGTCGTCGATCACTGCCACGGTCTTCGGCTTGTTGTTGCTCGCCAGGTAGCTGGCGATTGCCGGGCCCTGCTGGTCGTCGCGGCCGACGACCCGGAACACGACTTTGAATCCCTGCTCGGTCAGCTTCGGGTTGGTCGCCGAGCCCGTGATCATCGGGATGCCGGCCTGGTTGTAGATCGCGGAGGCCGGTATGGTCACGCCGGAATTGAGGTGTCCCACGACGCCGGCCACTTTCGCGTCGGCCATTTTCTGCGCCACCGTGGTGCCCACTTTCGGATCGGCCTGGTCGTCCTCGCCCAGGAATACGAACCGCACTTCCTTGCCACCGAGCTTGATCTTGGCTGCGTTCGCCTGCTCGACGGCGAGGCGCGCGCCGTTCTCGTTGTCCTTGCCAAGGTGCGCGATGCCGCCGGTCATCGGGCCGGCGTGGCCGATCTTCACTTCGAGAGCTGCGTCGGCTTTGGCGGCCGGTTTTTGATCGCCGCAGCCGAACAACGCAACCGCGGCGGCGACGAGTGTCAGCGAAATCCTGTAATACTGCATAGAACCTCCGGAAATGTTGGATCGCATTACTTGATCGAGAGTACCCACTTCACCAGCGCGCGCACGTCGGCTGCCGGGACGTTGGCGTTCGGGGGCATCGGAATCTGGCCCCAAGCACCCACGCCGCCCTTCATCACTTTTTCAACCAACTTGGCTTCGACGCCTTTCTGGCCGGCGTACTTCTTCGCCACTTCGGCGTACGACGGGCCGACGGTCTTGGCGCCCTTCACCACGTGGCAGGCGACGCAGGCGTGCTTCTTGGCGAGCGCTTCGCTCGCCGATGCGGGAAGTGAGGCCGCAAGTGCGGCGGCGAGCGCCAGCGCGGTGGCAGACAGTACACGGTGTTTCATGGAATTCCCCTTTGAAATCGGGCCGCCATGCTACCGCAACGCGGCCTCTTTGCAAGCCTTCACCAGCGCCTGAACCTTGTCAATGGGCGGCAAGCAGGTCACGCCCCGGCACAGCCAGGCGTTGACCGCTCTCCCGGCCGGCTTGTCCAGGAGCGGCGGCAACCCCGGCGTCGCCGCTGGAATCGCCAGCACCAGCATTCCCGGCAGGTACTCCCGTGCCATGGCCTGCGACCACGGCGCCAATGCGTCCGCGGCGCCGCGCAGGATTGCGGTCGCCGGCGGTGCGAGCTGCTCCTCGAGCGCGAGCAGCAGCATGGCGTAGCCCGACGGGTGCTCGCGCATCGACGGGTAGAACAACGCCACCGTGCGCTCGGCGGCCCGGGCGTAACGCGCTTCGCCGGTCAGCGCGGCGAGCCGGTGCAGCGCATAGGCCGCCATGCCGTTGCCGGAGGCCATGGCGTTGTCGTGGCCGGGCTTGGGGCGGTGGATCAGCTGCTCGTGGTCGCGCGCGGTGAAGAAAAAACCGCCCGCCTCAGCGTCTTCGAATTGCTCAAGAAGCACCTCGGCGAGGGACTGCGCGAATTCGAGATCCTTGCCGCGGTACTCGTCCTGCAGCAGTTCGAGGAGCGCCACGATCAGGTACGCGTAGTCATCGAGGTAGGCGTTGAGATGCGCGCGGCCATCCTTGTACGTCGCCAGCAGCCTTCCGCCCTGCCACATGCGCGCGCGGATGAATTCCAGCGCCCGCCGCGCGGACGCAATCCATTCCGGCTGGCCGAACACCCGCCCGGCGTGCGCCATGCCGCGCAACGCGAGCGCATTCCAGGACACCAGCACTTTCTCGTCGCGCCCGGGCCGCACGCGCGGCTCGCGCGCGGCCAACAGCTTCGCCCTGGCCAAAGCGAGCAGCGCCTCCGCGCCGGCGCGCAATGGTTGCGCAACGTGCAGGTGCCAATGTCGATCCTCGAAATTGGGCCGGCGGTCCAGGCCGTAGTGGGGCGCCACCGCCTCCCACTCCTCAACGGTAAGCAAGGCCCGCACCTCGTTCGCGTCCCAGACGTAAAACTTGCCCTCCTCGTGCTCCGAGTCGGCATCCAGCGACGAGTAGTAGCCGCCGTCGGGCGATTGCATCTCGCGCAGGATCCAGCCGGCGGTCTGCTCGGCGCATCGCACGTACAGCGCGTCGCCCGTCACCAGCCAGGCGTCGGCCAGGAGCGCAAGCAGCGGCCCGTTGTCGTAGAGCATCTTCTCGAAGTGCGGGATCATCCACTGCGCATCCACGCTATAGCGGCAAAAGCCTCCGCCCAACTGGTCATGGATGCCGCCTTCGCACATGCGCCGCAGCGTGGTATCCACGATCGCCGTCTCGCCCTTGCGCAGGCACAGCTCCAGGTCGGTCGGGTGCGGAAACTTGGGCGCTCCGCCGAAGCCACCGTGGCGCGCGTCGAAGTTCGCACGCAGCACTTCAAGCGCCGCGCGCACCGGCTCGGCGTCGAGCTCGGCGCAAGGGGCCGCAGGCGGGGCCTGCAGGCGCAAGAATGCGAGCCGCAGCTGCTCTGCCTGCTCGCCGATCGCCGCACGCTGCTCGCGCCAGACCGCGGAAATGCGCTCGAGGATCTCGATGAAGCCGGGCAGCCCGTAGCGCGAGGTCCTGGGAAAGTAGGTACCGCCCCAGAACGGGGTGCCGTCCGGAGACAGGAACATGGTGAGCGGCCAGCCGCCGCCGCGCTGCGCCAGCATCTGGTGCGCGGCCTGGTAAATCTGGTCGAGGTCGGGCCGCTCTTCGCGATCCACCTTGATGTTCACGTAATGGCGGTTCATCACCGCCGCCACTTCGGGGTCTTCGAAGCTCTCGTGCGCCATCACGTGGCACCAGTGGCAGGCCGAATAGCCCACGGAGAGCAGGATCGGCTTGTCCTCCGCACGCGCGCGCGCCAGCGCGTCCCCGCCCCAGGCGTACCAGTCCACGGGATTTTCCGCGTGCTGCTGCAGATAGGGCGAGGTCTCGTTGACAAGGCGGTTGCTCATGGCTTGCGCTGGATGTCCTCGAGCGTTTCGCGATAAGTCGACTGGCGCGGCCCGCCAAGCGACACCGCGCGCAGCGCGGCGGCACGCGCCTCTTCGCGCCGGCCCAGCTCATGCAAGCCCTGGGCAAGATTGTTCCACGCGTCGCCAGCCTCGGGGTGATCGATCGTCGCCTGGCGGTAAGCGGCCACGGCCTGCGCGAGATCGCGCATTGCATAGCTGGCGTTGCCCTGGCCGAGCCGCGCCGCGAGGCTGCGCGGCCAGCGTTCGAGCGCGGTTGCATACGCCTGCCGCGCCGCCGCCGGAGCGACGCGCTCGAGTGCCGCCGTGGCGGCAAGATACGACATTTCAGTGGCCGTAGCGGGCAAGCGCTCCGGCGGCAGCGCCGCCATCGCCCAGTGGCCGCTTCTCGCCCAGGTGTGCTCGAAGGTATCGAGCGACATCGCCAGCCGGTGCGTCACGCCGGAACGCAGCACAAGTTCGCGCCGTTCAAGGTCATAGCCGATGGCAACTGCGTAGTGCCACCGCGGCCACCAGTCCAGGGCAAGGTTCTGCAGTACCAGCACGGGCGTTCCGGTGGCGAGTTCGCGCAGAAGATCCTCAAGCCGCGGCGCGAGCGTGTAGGCGACCAGCCGGTGACGCCGCGCGGCCGCGAGCATCTCGGCCTGCAACGAGCCCTTGCGCCCGGGCAGATAGACCTGCGCCAGCAGCGATTCGGGGGTCGCCTCCCGCCCGACGTGCGTGAGGACCATGGCCAGCGAGGCCGGCCCGCATTGGTAGTCCTCCTGTGCGAAGAACGGTACCGCGGCGATCTCGGCCTTTTCCGGCAGCCCCGGCGCAAGCCGCTGGTAAAGGCGGGAGACCTGCGGCGCGGCGCAGCCGGCGAGCAAGGTGGCCGCCAAAATGAAAACCCCCGCCGCAGCGGGGGTTGCCCGGGACTTCACCCGCGTTCAGCGCATCGAGCGCGTGAAGGGGAAGATCTTGGTGTAGCCCATGATGTCGGTAAACAGGAGCACAAGGAAGACCACCAACGCCACGCCGAGTATATCGCCGCCTGCGGGCAGGCCATCCATTTGAGCCGCGAGCTGGGCTGCCTCCGCGTCCGAGAGCGCCGTGACCCGGTCCCTGGCATGCGCGGGATCCACGCCCAGGGCCAGGAGACGCTCCTGCACCTCGCTGCGTTCGAGCATGCTTGCGAGGCGCACGCGGTCCGCGCCCGCCACCACCGTTTCGGTGCTTACAATTCCGGCATGCGCTTGCAGGGGCGCGCCGATCCCTCCCATGCACACGACCAGCAAACCAGCCACCACACGACGAAAGCGGCCTGTCATTGTTCGATCCTCCTTTGCACGTTGCGAACCGGCGAAGACTAGTCTGTGCTCACGTGTAGCGTCAATCGCCGCCTGTCGGCAATACACGACGGGTTGGCGCTGCAGATGATCGACCCAAAAGCGACCGAAGTCCTGCGATTCTGGTTTGAGGAGCACCCGAAGGATTGGTTCGTGAAAAACCCCGCTTTCGACGTGCAGATCCGTTCCCGCTTCTTCGCGCTGCACGAGGCGGCGCTCGCGGGCCAGCTCGCGCACTGGGCGGACGACAGTCGCGGTTGCCTTGCCCTGGTGATCGTGCTCGATCAGTTCCCGCGCAACATGTTCCGCGGCGAAGCCCGCGCCTTCGCCAGCGACGCCCCGGCGCGTGCGGCGGCACGCGTGATCCTGAAACACCGCTGGGACAAGCGGATGTCGCAGTCCGAGCAGCTGTTCGCCTACCTGCCCTTCGAACACAGCGAATCCGTGGCGGACCAGGATCTGTCTTGTGAACTGATGAAGGACTTCGACGCGGAGCAATTGCGCTACGCGATCCGGCACCGGGAGATCATTCAACGCTTCGGCCGGTTCCCGCACCGAAACGGCCTTCTCGGCCGCGAAAGTACCGCGGCCGAGATCGAATTTCTCGGGCAGCCCGGGTCAGGGTTCTGACCCGTCGGTGATTGCGCCCTTTGACGCTGTGCTCACCAATTTCATGTACTTGGCAAGCAGTCCCATGGTGTAGCGCGGCTTGGGCGCCTTCCATTTCTTCCTGCGCGCCGCGAGTTCTTTTGCCGGCACATTGAGCTGCAAGAGGCGCCTTTTCGCGTCGATGGTGATCGAGTCACCCTCTTTCACCAACGCGATGGTTCCACCGACGTAGGCCTCGGGTGCGACGTGCCCGACCACCATGCCCCAGGTGCCGCCGGAAAAGCGCCCGTCAGTCATTAGACCGACGGATTCTCCCAGCCCCTGGCCGATCAGAGCCGAAGTGGGCGCCAACATTTCCTGCATGCCGGGGCCCCCTTTCGGCCCTTCGTAGCGGATCACGATGACGTCGCCCGGCTTGATCCTTTTCGCCATGATCGCCTGCATGCACGCGTGTTCCGAATCGAATACGCGCGCCGGCCCGGTCATCACCGGGTTCTTCAGGCCGGTGATCTTGGCCACACAGCCCTCGGTGGCGAGATTGCCCTTCAGGATCGCGAGATGGCCTTGCCTGTAGATGGGGTTGCCCCACGGCCGTATCACGTCCTGGTCCTTGCGCGGCTCGGTCGGGACGTCCTTCAGCAATTCGGCCATGGTCTTGCCGTGGATGGTCATGCACTCGCCGTGCAACACGCCGTTGGCCAGCAGGATCTTCAGCACCTGCGGCACGCCGCCCGCACGATGCAAATCCACCGCGACGTAGCGTCCCGAGGGCTTCAGGTCGCACAGCACCGGCACCTTGCGGCGCACGCGCTCGAAGTCGTCGATGGTCCACTTCACGCCCGCGGCGGACGCGATGGCCAGGTAGTGCAGCACCGCGTTGGTCGAGCCGCCGGTCGCCATCACCAGCGCCACTGCGTTTTCGATCGACTTCCTGGTGATGATGTCGCGCGGCCTGAGATTTTTCTTCACTGCCTCGACCAGCACTTTCGCCGATTCGGCGGCGCTGTCGGCCTTCTCGGCGTCCGGCGAGGCCATCTGCGAGGAGCCGAGCAGGCTCATGCCGAGCGCTTCGAACGACGAGGACATGGTGTTGGCGGTGAACATGCCCCCGCAGGCGCCGACCG
>CAZOSA010000044.1:0-12498 GCA_964582155.1 uncultured Enterobacteriaceae bacterium
TCATCGACGAGAGCCACGTCACCATCGGCCAGCTGGGCGGCATGTACAAGGGCGACCGCTCGCGCAAGGAGAACCTGGTCGAGTACGGCTTTCGCCTCCCCTCGGCGCTGGACAACCGGCCGCTGCGCTTCGATGAGTTCGAAGGCGTGGTGCGACAGACGGTGTTCGTCTCCGCCACGCCGGCCGAGTACGAGCGCGTGAAGTCGGCGCAAGTGGTGGAGCAGGTGGTGCGCCCGACCGGGCTGGTGGATCCGCAGGTGACCGTGCGCCCGGCCGTGACGCAGGTGGACGAGCTGATGTCGGAAATCCATGCGCGCGTGCAAAAGCACGAGCGCGTGCTGGTGACCACGCTCACCAAGCGCATGGCAGAGGAACTCACCGAGTACCTGGCGGAGCACGCCATCAAGGTGCGCTACCTGCACTCCGAGGTGGACACGGTCGAGCGCGTAGAGATCATCCGCGACCTGCGGCTGGGGGAGTTCGACGTGCTGGTCGGCATCAACCTGCTGCGCGAGGGCCTCGACCTGCCCGAAGTGTCGCTGGTGGCGATCCTGGACGCGGACAAGGAAGGCTTCCTGCGCTCGGAGCGCTCGCTGATCCAGACCATCGGCCGGGCGGCGCGCCACATCAACGGCAGCGCGATCCTGTATGCCGATGTGATGACCGAGTCGATGAAGCGGGCCATCGGCGAAACGGAGCGCCGGCGCAACAAGCAGCTCGCCTACAACGTGCAGCGCAAGATCACGCCCATCGGCGTCAGCAAGCGCATCAAGGACCTGATCGACGGGGTGTATGACGCCGGAGAGGCGGCCGCCGAACTCAAGGCAGCGCAGGACGAGGCGCGCTACGAGGCGATGAGCGAAAAGCAGATCGCGAAGGAGCTGCGGCGCCTGGAGAAGGAAATGATCGGCCACGCCAGGAACCTGGAGTTCGAGAAGGCCGCCGCCTTGCGCGACCGGCTGGCGGAGCTGAAGAAGCGCGTGTTCGGCGTCGAGCTGCACACCGAATGAAGGTCAGCCGGGGGCAGACGGGGCCAGGAATGTTGCTTCGAAGATCTCGCCCGGCACCGGTTTGCTGAACAAGTAACCTTGCATTTCGTCGCAGTCCAGCAACCTCAGCAGGCGCGATTGCTCCTCGGATTCGACGCCCTCGGCCACCACCTTGAGCTTGAGCGAATGCGCCAGGTTGACGATGGTGGACACCAGCGCCAGCCCCTGCGCGCCGGCAGTCATGTCGAGCACGAACGAGCGGTCGATCTTCAGCGTGTCCACCGGCAGCTTGGCGAGGTAGCTGAGCGAGGAAAAGCCGGTGCCGAAATCGTCGATGGCGATCGTGACCCCCAGGGCACGGATCGCCTCCAGGCTGGCGATGCCGTGCTTGATGTCCTCCATGATCAGGCTTTCGGTGATCTCCAGTTCCAGCCCGGCCGCCGCGTGCGCGTCGATACCGATCACCTGCCTGATCTCCTCGATGAAGCCGCGATTGCGCAGTTGCAGCGGCGACACGTTCACTGCGATGCGCACGGCCGCCAGGCCCGCGGCGCGCCAGCGCAGGTAGTCCTCGATGGCGCGGCGCAATGCCCAGCGCCCGACTTCGAAGATCAATCCGGTTTCCTCCAGGATCGGGATGAACCGGCCCGGCGGCACCAGCCCCGTGCGCGGATCGTTCCACCGGATCAGCGCCTCGGCGCCGGTGAGCTTGCCGCTCGCGAGGTTCACCTTGGGCTGGTAATGCAGCACGAGTTCCCCCTTGTCCAGCGCCTGGCGCAGCAGGTTTTCCAGGGTGAGCTTGCCGGCCACCGTTTCGGTCATGGCCTGCGTGTAGAACAGGTACCGATCGCCCCTCGCCTTGGCCTTCTTGAGCGCGGCCTCGGCGTTCTTGAACAAGGTGTCTGCGTCGGCACCGTCATCCGGGAATAGCGCTGCGCCGACCTTGGCGGCGATGCGGAACACGGCGTCGTTCAGACGGAACGGATGCTCCAGGAAGGCCGCCAACGTTTTCTCGAGAAGCCGCGCCATGTCGCCGTCTTGCCTGACTCGCGGCAGCACGATGGCAAAATGGTCTGCATCAATTCGCGCGAACAGGTTGGCATCCCCCAGGTTGCGCGTCAGCCACTCCGCCACCTGCCGCAAGAGCGCGTCGCCGGAGAGCCGGCCGAGACTGTCGTTGATGTTCTTGAACCGCTCCAGATCGAACAGGAACAAGGCAAGCTTGTGCCTGCTGCTGGCCGCGCTGCGTATGAACTGCGCCACCCGCTCGAGAAACAGGCTGCGGTTCGCCAGGCCGGTGAGCGCATCGTAGTAGGCGAGGTAATTGAGCCGCTCCTGCTTGTCGATATAGTCAAGCGCGAACGCGATGTCGCCCGCGAGTTCCACCAGCAGTTTCACCTCCTCTTCATGGAAAAAATCGATCTCGCTGGCGTACAGCGCAAGCGCGCCTACCACCTCATCCGAAACGTTCAGCGGCAAAACTATCATCGAGCGGATTCCGGAATCGGCGTATTTCTTGCCGACCAAAACCCTGGGATCGCTTTGAGAATCGTTGGACACGACGACCTTTTTCTCCCGGATCGCCCACGCGACCATGGTCTTTGGCGCCTCCTCACTCGATGACAGGATGTCGTGGATGGAGGTCAGGAGTTCCTTATCCTCGCCGGCCGAGGCGACCGGGACAATCTGCATCGTGCTGCGATCGACGATGGCGATGAAGGACATGCGGAATCCGCCTTGCTCGAGTGCGATCCGGCAAGCCTCCCGGTACAGCTCGTCGCGGTCACGCACGCGCACGATGAGCGTGTTGATCCCGCTTATTACGGCGTACATGCGATTGAGGCGTGTAAGCCTTACTTCCGTTTTGTTGCGTTCGGTGATGTTGAGGTGCGTGACTACGGCGCCATGCGGATGTTCTTCGGCGAGCGGCGTCACCGTCATCAGGAACCAGCGCTGTTCCGTTGGCGAATGACAGGGATATTCGATCGAAAAGACCCTTGCCCGTCCGCTCAACACCGAACGGATGCCCGCGGCGACCTGGTGTGCGCTGGAGGAACCCTCTCCCTGTGCTCTGTCGAGAATCTCGAGGTATTTGACGCCGATTCCATGTCCGGGACCCTGGATCGCACTCGCTCCGGCAAATTGCCGCCACGCCTCGTTCACCGAGACGATGACCCCTTGAGCATCGAGCAAGGCGATATGTGCGGGCAGTGCGTTGAGGATGGCGGCTTGCCTGGCGGCCTCGCTGTGACGCGACTGTTCCTGGGCGTGCCGCAATAAAAACGTCCGGCCGTCACTGTCCGCCACCGCTTCGCCCGAAGGCCGTGGCGTGCCCGCGCTCGGCGCTTTGGTTGGCACTTGCAGGCGGGTAATGCGGACGGATTTCACGTTGTTTCCGTTAAGGGGCGCCAGTAAGTCAGCCGCCACGATGCAAGCGGGCGACTCACATCGGAGCCTTGGAGGCGGATTGCGCGGCAACCATCGCGGGAAAAGCGCACGCAAACCGGCTCGGCCAGGGGCGTAGGCGTGGTCCCCCTGATGTTCCCAGCGTCCGCTTGTTTACCTTTGCGGTATGTACGGGCGGTCGCTTATGCCCGCGTCTCGATCAGGTGCCGGAGAAGGCGGCGACCGCGATGATCGCGCCCGCCGTTCGGGTGAATTCCAGCCTCGGTGCGCCAACGCACGATGGAGACCATTGCATTGTGCGCGGGAAGCTTAAGGGACATACTACGTTCCGTAGGGATGTCCCTACACGCAACGTAGGGACATCCCATTGGGACCACGCGGGAACCTGCGGAAATTCCGGGGGCGGGAAGTCATGAAGACAAGCTTTGCAGCGGGGCTTTTGCTTTTCGGCGGCGTCTGCTTTGCCCAGGTGCCGCCGGGTGGCGGGCCGCAGGCCCAAGCGGCATACCCGGCGTCGGAGGCTGCGGCGGCATGGCGGGGGCTCGCCGCGGGCTATGTGCGCAAGGCGCTCGAGGACCGGACGCTGGACCGGGACGTGGCGTTGAATGCGCGCGTCGACAAGGTGATGGCGGCGATTGGCGCGGCGGTGGCCGCCATCGATTCGCGCTTCGCCAGGTCCAAGTGGAGGGCCATCCTGATCGAGGGCTTCGGCCACGGGGCGACGGCGTTCCCGGGAGAAATCCTGCTCGTGGACGCCAAGTTCGTGCGCGCGATGCAGCTCAGCGACGACGAGCTCGCCTTGATCTTCGCCCACGAGGCGGCGCATGTCGTTTCCGGGCACGCCGCGGTGAAGCTCGCGTTCATGGCGCAAACACTGGGCAAGGAGCAACTCCCCGACGCACGCACGGCGCTACTCGAATTTCTTGCCAAGGATTCCTACGCCGACGACTTTCGACCCACGGCCCGGCTGCAGGAGCGCGAGGCGGACATGGTCGGAGCGGCCATTTTCTTCGCCAGCGGTTATGACGCGCCGCGGGCCCTGAGCCTGTTCGACAGGCTGGCGGCACTGCAGGGCGGCGACGGCAAGCAGATCCCGGGCCCCCACGATGCTGCCGGAGTGCGCAAGCAGGCCATCGTCGCGGTACTTGAAAAGCTGCAGCAGTTGCACGCGCGCCGCGGTCCCGGGCCGCAATAGAGCGCTCAGAGCCGGGTGCTCGAGAACGTGTCGCAGTCCTTCGGGCGGCCCGAATCCATGCCGCGCCTGAACCAGCGCACGCGCTGCTCCGATGATCCGTGCGTAAACGACTCGGGCACGACGCGGCCCTGGGTCTGCTTTTGCAGGCGGTCGTCTCCGATCGCCGTCGCGGCGTTGAGCGCTTCGGCGATGTCGCCGGGGTCCAGTTGATTCATGGTGCCCGCGTGGTGCCCCCACACGCCCGCGTAGCAGTCGGCCTGCAACTCCTGGCGCACTGAAGCGAGATTTCTTTCGGCCTGGGAGAGGCGAGCGCGCGCCGCGTCCATTTTCCGGGACGTGCCGGTGAGATTCTGCACGTGGTGGCCCACCTCGTGGGCGATGACGTAGGCCTGGGCGAAGTCCCCCGGAGCGCGAAAGCGGGTTTGCAGATCGCGGAAGAACGCGAGGTCGATGTAGAGCTTCTCGTCGCCGGAGCAGTAGAAGGGGCCCGTGGCCGCCTGCCCCATGCCGCAGGCCGAACTGACCTGCCCGTCATACAGCACCAGCGTTGGTGCGCGGTACTGGCTGTTGGACTGCTTGAACATCCTGCCCCAGACGTCCTCGGTGCTGCCGAGGATCTTGGAGACGAACCGGCCCATCTCGTCCACGGGCGCGCCCTTGGGCGCCTCGCGTGTTTCGCGCTGGGAAGTGACCTGCTCGGCTACGTTGATCGCGGTACCGGGGTCGAAGCCGAGGAAGTAGGCGATGACGGCGATCACGATGCCGCCCACGCCCAGCCCGCCCCCGAGCATGCCGATCCCGCGGCGATCCTCGACGTTGCCGCTGGCCCGCTGCTGGTCTAGCCGCATGTGGCAGAGCTAAAGGCCGCGGCGGCCGTGATGGCGCTTTAGCGCAAGCCGAAAAAAGACAGGACGGCGAAGATGATGACGATAGCGCCGACGAGGTAGACGATGCTGTTCATGAGATTCACTTTCGGGTGGATTGGGGATCGAATCGTGGCCAGGTTCACAATTTTCGCGCGACGGCCCGGCCTTCCGCGCTCACGAATACCCGGTAGCGGTTGCCGTCCTTGCAGGATGCGATGTGGTCGTTGTCCGCTTGCTTAGTGGCGCTGACGACCTCGCCGCACGGCATGCCGAGCAGCATGATGACGGAGCTCAGATCTTTGAGCAGCGCAGCGTTCTCCGCGGCCGGAGAGGGCCCTGCGAAAAGCGCCGCGACCAGCGACATCGAGGCCCAGGCCCGGGCAGGTGTGATCACGACGTTTCTCCTTGAGTCAGGCAAGTGCATTGAATTTGTTCCGATCGGCGAGAATGCCCCAGATCGCTTCGCGCGACGCCGAGATCGTGTGGGCCAGGGTCGGATCTTTCTCCTGCACAACGGCGAGCACCTTGAGGACCAGCATGTCGTACGGTTGGCGCAGCGAGGCGACACTGGTCTTCTGCCCGCCCTGGTAATGCGCCCGGAACTGCTGCATCAGGTCATCCACGTTGTTCTTGAGCGCCAGTTTGGTGAACACGCCGATGGCATCGGTGTCCCGCAGCCTCGCGATCAGAGACGCCACGTCCAGTTTCGGTTCCGGGTTCTTCGCGGCCGGAGGTGGGTTCTGGTTCTTCCGCGGTTGCACGGCGGCGGAAGCGCTCGCGCGCGCTTTCGCTTTGGCGGCGGCGGCGGCGGGCGCGACAGCCCCGGCCGGTTTCGGCCGGGTCAGCGACGGATCGACCGTCATGGGACCCGTTTGGGCCATCGCGCTCGGCGGCGCCTCCTTGATGCCGCCGGCGCAACCCGCTGCCAGGGCGATCACGAGTGCTGCGGCGATGTGCAATGCAGACCTAACGCTTCGCTGCCAGGATTCCGATCATCATGCCGGCTGCAAGCGCGATACCGACCGAGGTCCATGGATTGGTGTTTACGTACTCGTTTGCGGCGGCGGCAGTTTCCCTGGTTTTTTCGATCACCGGCTTCGACGCATCTTCCAGTGCGGCCTTGGCGAGCGTCAGTTTCTTTTCGAATTTCTCCCGCGCCATCAGGAAGCCCTCGCCCGACACCGTCGCCGCGGCCTTGAGCAGATCTTCGCTGTCGGTGATTATGGTTCTGAAATCGCCAACCACCCTGCCGCTGGCCCGATCTAATTCCTTCACCGCCCGATTCATCATTTCTGTCTCCTTGGAGTAACGTTAAGTTGCACGCTGGTGCCGCACCAATCTCATATCATCCGCTGCAGGCGGGGGGCGGTCCGCGTGCCAGCACACATACGGAGAACTATTTGAATTGGTTGTGTAGGCTAACGCACCGAGCGCAACAGGCGGATCGGGTCAGATCCGCCCCGACACCAGCAGCACGATCAGCACCACGGCCAGCAAGCCGACGACGCCGCTGGGCGCGTACCCCCAGCTCCTGCTGTGGGGCCAGGTGGGAATCACGCCCAACAACGCCAGTACCAGAACGATCAGTATCACCATTCCCAATGTCATTGCGCTGCTCCTCGATGCGTCGTTGGATTTGCGGACACGGCGTAGTGTTGCGATCAGCCGACCATGGTCGGCGCCATTGTCGGCTCGCCAGTCACGCGGCTCCGTGCGTTGTCGAACACAGGCGGCAGCCTGACTTCGACCTGGTGGTCCCGGCGATCGTCGAGCAGCGGTATCGTGGAATCTGACTGCACAACGCCGTCCATGCGCACGACCATTGCGGCGGCGTTGCCCGAGGATTGGTGGACGCTGATGTGGTACACGGTTTCCCGGTATCGGTAGCGCATGCGAAACCCCTGCCAATCGGCCGGCAGGCACGGCGCGAAATGCAACCTGTCCGCGGCCAACCTCAACCCCAGCAACGATTCCGTGACCAGGCGGTACATCCAGCCCGCGGAACCGGTGTACCAGGTCCAACCGCCGCGGCCGGTATGCGGCGCCACCGCGTAGACGTCTGCCGCGACGACGTAGGGTTCCACCTTGTAGATGGCGGTCCTCGCGGGTGACTCGCCGTGGTGCAAGGGATTGATCATGCCGAGCAGTTCCCATGCCCGCGCGTCGTCGCCCAGCGCGGCAAACGCCATCGCCGCCCAGATCGCGGCGTGGGTGTACTGCCCGCCGTTCTCGCGCACGCCGGGCACATATCCGCGGATATAGCCCGGATCCAGGTCGGGGGAGTCGAACGGCGGGTCCAACAACTGGACCAGCGCGTGGTCGCGTCGCACGAGGCGCCGATCCAGCGCGTTCATTGCCAGGCGCGAGCGCCCCGGGGCGCCCGCACCGGACAGCACCGACCAGCTTTGCGCGATGGAATCAATCTGGCAATCGGTGTTGCCCGAGGAGCCCAGCGGCGTGCCGTCATCGAAGTAGGCGCGGCGATACCACCCGCCATCCCAGCCATGCGTTTCGATGTTCTGGCGCAGCCGGGCGGCTTCAGCCTCGCAGCGCTCGGCAAAGGCGGCGTCGCCTTCCTGCCGCGCCAGTGCGGCGAATTGCGTCAGCACCTGGTGCAGGAAGAAGCCCAGCCACACGCTCTCGCCCTTGCCCTGGTGGCCCACCAGGTTCATGCCGTCGTTCCAGTCCCCGGACCCCATCAGCGGCAGCCCGTGAGCGCCGAATCTCAACCCCAGCAGTATCGCCCGCACGCAGTGCTGGTACAGGCTCGCTGCTTGGTGCGAGCGCAGCGGCAGGTCATAGTAGGAATCCTCCCCGGGGTTCAGGGCGCGGCCGTCCAGGAATTGAACCTGCTCTTTCAGGACCGCGTGGTCCCCGGTGCAAAGGACATAGCGGCAGGTCGCCAGCGCCAGCCACAGGTAGTCGTCGGAGCAGCCGGTGCGCACGCCGCGTCCGGAGGGCGGATGCCACCAGTGCTGCACATCTCCCTCAAGGAACTGGCGGGACGCGCCAAGCAACAGGTGCTCGCGCACCACGGCGGGATCGGCGTGCACCAGCGCCATGACATCCTGCAGCTGGTCGCGGAAGCCGAACGCGCCGCCCGACTGATAGTGGCCGCTGCGGCCCCAAAGACGGCTCGCCATCGTCTGGTAGACCAGCCAGCCGTTGCACAGCACGTCGAGCGATTTGTCCGGCGTCTCGATCTGCACCGCGCCCAGCGTTGTCTTCCAGTGCTGCCGGACCGCCTCGAGCGCTGCGCGCGCGGTGCCGGGCTTGCGCAAGCGCTGCACCAGGCGGCTGGCATCGCCGCTGTCGTATCCCACGCCCATGCGAAAGATGATGTCGCGCGACGCTCCATCGGCGAGGTCAAATGGAACCTGGATGGCGGCGCAGGGATCCATCGCCGCCCCGACCCTGCCGGAGAGCCGTGCCCGCGCGAGTGCGGCTGGATGGCGCAGCGTGCCGTTGCGCCCGATGAACTCGGTGCGATCGCCGCTGAGGGTTCGGTTGACCTCGTCCACGTCGAAGAAGGCGACCTGCTCGGCGAACTCGGGGTTGTAGGCGTTGCGCGCGAGCAGCGCACCGCTGTCGGGATCGATCTCGGTGACCACGTGCATGCTCGTTTTTGGCCGCAGATCGCCCAGGACCCATTCCACATAGCCGGTCGCGGAGATGCGCCGCGGTCGGCCGGAGGCATTGCGCACCTTCAGGACTGCGAACTTGACCGGCAGGTCGAGCGCCACGTAGACCGTCAGCTCGGATCCAATGCCGTCCTCGCTGTGTTCGAACACGCTGTAGCCGAATCCGTGCCGGCTGACGTAGGGACCCGTTCCGCGGCAAGGCAGGGCGGCGGGCGACCAGTAGTGTCCGGTTTCTTCATCGCGCAGGTAAAAGGCCTCACCGCTGGCGTCCCCGACGGCGTCGTTGTGCCAGGGCGTGAGGCGGAACTCGTGCGCGTTCTCGCTCCAGGTATAGGCTGAACCGCTGTCGGAGATCACGCAGCCGAAACGCGGATTCGCCAGTACGTTGACCCAGGGTAAGGGAGTCCCCTGCTGGCGCGTCGTCGTGATCACGTACTCGCGCCCGTCGGGTGTGAAGCCGCCAAGCCCGTTGCACAGGATCAGATCGGGCGGCGCAGCGGCGACAGGCTGCGCCGCAGCGGCGCTGCGGGCGTGGGTTGGGGCAAGGCGCGGGATGGCCGGCTCCACCTGCGCACGGCGCTTGACCTGATCCGCCAGGGCGCCCTGGCTGTCGGTGAACACGGCGCGCGCGACCGACTGCAGCAGGATGCGGTCTTCGCTCGAGATCTGATCGGCGGATCGCACGAAGATTCCGCCAGGCCGGTCGATGACATTGGCTTCCACGCCGGCGGCGATCAGCCCCATGATCTGGTCGTGCAGCAACTGGCGGTAGCCGCCGCGCTCTTCGTTCCAGATCACCAGGTCGACCGCCAGTCCCTTCAGGCGCCAGTAGGCATGGGCCTGGACCAGCTGGCGCACCAGCTCGATGTTGGCGGGATCCTTCAACTGCACCAGCACGATGGGCAGGTCACCGGAGATCGCGTATCCCCATAGTCCGGGTTGCCCGCGCCGGTTCTTGGCGATGACCTCTGCCCGCGCGCGCAGCGAGGCATTGGCGTAAATGATCGAACTGGCGAGGCGCCCGAAGAGTTGCGCCTCGGCCTCGGTGACATTGATCTGGCGCAGCGTAACCTGGCTGTGCGTCCAGGCCATTTCGAACGCGCGATCGGCGAGGCGCCGGTCCCGGTACTTCTCCGCCAGCAGGAGACAGGCGGCACGGCTGGCGCCGATCCCGGTCACCAGATCGAGCGTGGCCGTCTGTTCCGGGTCGAGGACCATGCGCTGCCGGATAGCGACGATGGGGTCCAGCACCGAGCCCTGGCTGCCCGAGAGCGGCGCGGGATCGCGCAGCGCCTGGGGCGCGGCAACGCTCTCGCCGCGGCCGATGAAGCGCGCACGGTCCGTCTCGTACGAAGCCGCTTCGATCTGCGCGCCGTGCACCGCCATCAGATGCAGCATCCACGGCGTCGGCTCGTCGCGCGAGCGTGGCCGGCGCGTGCACAGGATCGCCTGCCGGGCATGCACGATTTCGGTCTGCACGAACAGGTTGCTGAACGCCGGATGCAGGGCGTCCGCGGACGGCGGTGCGAGCACCACCTCCGCGTAGCTGGTCACTTCGATCGTCCTGCGCACCTGGGAGTTGTTGGTGATGCGAATCCGGCGCAGCTCGATGTCATCCTCGGGCGACACCACGATCTCGGCATGCGTATTGAAATCCGTGTCATGGCGGCGGAACTCCACCCGCTGTTCGGTGAAGATGGCTTCGTAGCTTGCCGTGCGCTCCAGCGTCGGCTGAAATGAGGGTGACCAGACCTTGCCGCTGCCCACGTCGCGCAGGTAACAGAACATGCCCCACGGGTCGCAGGTGCTGTCCTCGCGCCAGCGAGTGACGGCGAGATCCTTCCAGCGGCTGTAGCCGCCGCCTGCATTCGTCACCATCACGTTGTAGCGTCCGTTGGACAGCAGTTGCACCCCCGGTATCGCCGTATCGGGAGTGCTGAAGACGCGCATCGGCATTTCCAGCGTTTCTGCGGCTGCACGGAAATCCACCAGTTCCGAATCCTCCGCATACAGCGCAGTGGCCCTCGGTATGCGCTCCTGGAGCAGCAGCAGGGTCGCCTGAAACTGCGGATCCGAGGCGAAGCGCCGCTGCATCGGCCGGTCCAGCAGCAGGTGACCGAGGGCAAGCAGGCTCATCGCCTGGTGGTGGGCCATGTACGAGCGCACGACGGCCCTGGTTTCCGCGCGGCGCAGGCGCGCCGGGGTGTAATCGAGCGCCTCGTAGAAACCGAACCTGCCGAGTATGCCGTCGGCCGCGAGCCGCTGCAGGTTCGCGCAGGCCGTTTCGGGCTCGACCATCAGCGCGAGCGCCGTGGCATACGGCGCGATCACCAGGTCCTCGCTCAGGCCGCGCTTGAGGCCGAGGCCGGGTACCCCGAACGCGCGGTACTGGTAGTTGAGCGCGGCATCGAGCGTGTTGTATCCGGATTCCGACATGCCCCACGGCACGCTGCGCTGGGCGCCGTACGCGATCTGCCGCTTGACCGCGGCGCGGCAGCTTTCGTCGAGCAGCGTGCGCTCGTAGGCCGGCATTACGATCAGCGGCATCAGGTACTCGAACATCGAGCCGCTCCAGGACAGAAGCGTCGGTCCGCTGCCCGCATTGATGAGCAAACGTCCCAGCGCGAACCAGCTTTGCTGCGGCAGCTGTCCTTGCGCAATCGCGACGAAAACCGCGAGGCGGGCTTCCGATGCGAGCAGGTCGTAGTAGCTGGTATCACGCCTGCGCTCGGTCACGTTGTAGCCGATCGCCAGCAGATGGCGCACCTCGTCGTACAGGAAGTCGTAGTCCATGCGCGCCATTTCACCCGCCTGCAATGCGAGCCGCACGATTTCCCCCATGCGGGCGCGGGCGCGCGAAGCACCTTGCGCAACTATCGCGGGGAGCAGTTCGCCGTCCAACCGCGCCAGCTCGCGCAGCGTTGGAATCGCGTTGATGCAGGAATGCGCGCCCAGATCCGGAGGCGCACCAGGCAGCGCGGTCCACGGCGCGAGAAACGTCAACTCATCCATGGCATCCCGGCATTGCCGGTCGAGGGCGCGCGCCCAGGCATCGGGTTCAGATATAGGTTCAATGCGAGGTTCAATGCTCGATTCCCGGTCGAGACCGCTCGCGGTCTGTGCGCCGGGACCGCTCACCAGCTGCGCGGCGCTTGCCGCCAGCTGTTCCAGAACCCGGCGCGCGGCCGGGAGCGTGGACGGCCGGTCCGCCAGAGCCGATTCGAGATTCTGCTGGAAGCGGAGCAGGGCGCCCGACGCCATCTGCGGCGCGGCATCGAGGAGGGCTCGGAGCGTGTGGTCGAGCCCGTCGAGCCATCGCGCCGCGAGGATGGGCTGATCCACCAGTGTGGCGAGACCCGGCCGCAGCGTCAGCAGATGGCCGGCGAGGTTGCCGCTGTCGA
>CAZOSA010000045.1:0-12417 GCA_964582155.1 uncultured Enterobacteriaceae bacterium
GACTACGCCAAGCGCGCGCACGAGGAGATCTGCGTCCTGGTGCAGCTCGAGACCAGGCCGGCGCTGGAGGAGATCGAGAAAGTGGCGGCGATCGACGGCGTGGACGGCGTCTTCATCGGGCCGGCTGACCTGCATGCCTCGATGGGTTACGCCGGCGAGACGTCGAACGCGGCAGTGATGCCGCTGATCGAGGACAGCATCCGGCGCATCCGCAAGGCCGGCAAGGCGCCCGGCTACCTGTCGCCGGTGGAGGCGGACGCGAAGAGAATGCTCGCCGCCGGCGCGCAATTCGTCGCCGTGGGCGCCGACGTCGGGCTGCTCGCACGCGGCGCCGAAAACCTGCTTGCAAAGTTCAAACCATGAAACCCGACATCATCGTCACCACGAAAATCTTCGCCCCTACCCAGGAGCGCCTGGACCAGGAGTTCTCCTGCCACAAGCTGCACGAGGCTACCGACCGCATTGCGTTCCTCAAGGACCTGGCGCCGCGCGTGCGCGCGCTTGCCACGTTCGGCCCCGCAGGGGCGGATGCCAAGCTGATGGACGCGCTGTCCAAGCTCGAGATCATCTCCAATTTCGGCGTCGGCGTGGACGCCATCGACCTCGACGCGGCGAAAAAGCGCGGCGTCATCGTCACCAATACGCCGGACGTGCTGAACGATTGCGTCGCCGACACGGCGATGGCGCTGGCGCTGAACGCGATGCGCAAGTTCCCGCGGGCGGAGGCCTACCTGCGCACGGGCGCCTGGGCAACGCGCGGCGGCTACCCGCTCACCACGTCGCTCGGCGGCAAGACCATGGGCATTCTCGGGCTGGGGCGCATTGGCGCGGCCATCGCCAGGCGCGCGCAGGCTTTCGGCATGAAGGTCCGCTACCACAACCGCAAGAAAAAGGACGTCGCCTACCCCTACGACGCCGACGTCGTGGCACTCGCGAAGAATTCCGACGTGCTGATGGTGGTGACCCCGGGCGGGGCTGGGACCGAGAAGCTGGTCAATGCGAAAGTGCTGGACGCCCTGGGACCCGAGGGCTACGTGGTCAACATCGCCCGGGGCAGCGTGATCGACGAGGCGGTGCTGCTGAGGTACCTGCAGGAGAAGAAAATCGCCGGCGCGGGCCTGGACGTGTTCGCCGACGAGCCGCGCGTGCCGCCGGAGTTCTTCGTGCTGGACAACGCCGTGCTGTTCCCGCACGTGGGCAGCGCCACGATGGAGACGCGCACCGCGATGGGCAACCTGCAGGTGGACAACCTGCTCGCCCACTTTGCGGGCAAGCCGGTGCTGACCCGCGTGGTTTGAGGCACGGTCTTGCGCAGTGCAGCATTTCTGCTGCTGGTCTCACGTTAAGATTCTGCCGCGCAACAAGGTCTTTCCAGGCTATCCAACGAAGGAGGAGAAATGAAAATCAAACTGTCCCTGCTCGCCCTCGCAGTGGGCGCCGTGGTCGCCGTTCCTGCCTCAGCCCAGCAAGTCACGTTCATGACCGGCCCGCAGGGAGGATCGTGGATCCCGCTGGGCGGGGCCCTGAAGGGCTTGTGGGAAACGAACGTTCCCGGTCTCAATATCACGCAGACGCCCGGCGCCGGCATCGCCAACGTGCGCGGCGTGGACGAGGGCAAGGCTCACATCGGGCTGGCCAACTCGAACACCACGGTGGACGGGTTGGAGGGACGCGCACCCTACCCGAAGAAGTTGACCAAGGTGTGCCAGCTCGCAAACCTCTACCCGCAATACTTCCAGGTAGTTGCGCTCGCCAGCGCCAAGGTCAACAGCTTCGCCGACCTCAAGGGCAAGGCGCTCGTCACCCAGCCCAAAGGCAACAGCGGCGAGCTGGTCACGGAGCTGGTGCTCAAGTTCAATGGCATGACCTACCAGTCGCTGTCCAAGGTCAACTTCCAGGCCGCCTACACCGATGCGGTCTCGATGATGAAGGACGGCCACGTGCAGGTATTCACGCTCGGCACTACCGCGCCGGCCTCTGCGATCATGGACCTCGCGAGCGCGCGCGATGTCAAATTGATCCCGGTGGATGACGCCACCATGAGCCAGTTCAAGAAAATCAATCCCGGATACAACAAGCTGATCATCAAGGCCGGCACCTACCCGAAGCAGGACAAAGACGTCCCGGTGATCGGCTATTCGACCCACATCGTCGTCGCCTGCGATCTGGCCGAGAACACGGTCTACCAGATGACCAAGACGATGGCGGGCAACGTCCCCGCGATGGCCGCGGTGGTGAAGGCGATCGAAGGCATCACGCCCAAGGACATGGCGATGGACATCGGCGTGCCGCTGCACAAGGGCGCGGCGAAGTTCTACAAGGAAGCAGGGGCGATATAACCGGCGCGCCCGGCAAAGCGAGCAGGACGGGGCGGCCTCGCCGCCCCGTTTCACGTTGACGGAGCGCGAGTTGGAAGGCACGCCGGTCATTTCCGAGGAAAAGCAGGCCACCGCGCCGACGGCCAGGGTGCTGAAATGGCTGATCACCGCCATCGCCGTGGCGATGTCGCTTTACCACATGTACGTCGCCGGGTTCGGCCCGCCGGAAGCGCTGATCTTCCGCGGCACTCACCTGATTTTCGCGCTCACCCTGGTGTTCCTGCTCTATCCACTCAAGCCCGGCGGCGGCGCCGGCTGGCGCCTCGCCGACCTGGTGCTGCTGGCTGCCGGCTGGGGCTTCGTGCTGCACATCTTCCTGAATTACGAGTACTACACGAACCGCATCATCTATATCGACGAGCTGACCCGCTGGGACAAGTTCTACGCCGTGGTGTCGGTGCTGATCGTACTGGAGGCGACGCGGCGCGTGCTTGGCTGGGCCCTGCCGCTCACCGCGATGGCGTTTCTCGCCTACGCGGTGAGCACCCACGTGACGCTACCAATGCTGATGGAGCAGGTGTACCTGTCCACCGAGGGCATCTTCGGCTCGACGCTGGGCGTGTCGGCGTCCTACGTGATGCTGTTCGTGGTGTTTGGTGCTTTCATGGAGAAGAGTGGCACGGGACAGCTGTTCATGGACTTCGCGCTGTCGATCACCGGCAGCAGCGCCGGCGGTCCGGGCAAGGTGGCAGTGGTGAGTTCAAGCCTGTTCGGTACCGTGTCCGGCAGCGCGGTAGCGAACGTGATGGTCGACGGGCCGATCACCATCCCGCTGATGAAGCGCACCGGTTTTCGGCCGGCGTTTGCCGCCGCGGTCGAAGCGGTTGCCTCCACCGGCGGGCAGTTGATGCCGCCGGTGATGGGCGCGGCCGCGTTCGTGATGGCCGAGTTTCTGGCTGTGCCGTACGCCCAGATCGCGGTCTGGGCGGTGGTCCCGGCATTCCTGTATTACGTTGCGGTGTTTTTCGCAGTGCACTTCGAGGCCAAGCGCCACGGCCTCGCGGGCGTGCCCAAGGATCAACTGCCGCGCCTGCTGCAGGTGCTGGCGGCGCGCGGCCATCTGTTCGTACCCATTCTCATCGTCCTGATCGGACTGATTCTCGGCTATTCGGCGCCGCTGTGTGCGCTGGTAGGCGCGCTTGCATGCCTGCCGCTCGCGCTGCTCCGGAAGCTTACGCGCGCCGGCATCTCCTGGAAAACGGTCATCGAAGCGCTCGAGGACGGCGCGAAGAACACGCTCGCGGTGGCGATGGCCTGCGCCTGCGCCGGCATCGTGATCGCCTGTGTGACGATCACCGGGCTGGGCATCGTATTCACGCAACTGGTGGTCGCGCTGGCGCAGAATTCGCTGATCCTCGCGCTGGTGCTGACTGCGATGGCGGGAATAATCCTCGGCATGGGGATGCCCACCACGCCGGCCTACATCATGATGGTCGCGCTGCTGGTGCCGGCACTGATCAAGATGGGCGCGGTGACCCCGGCGGCGCACATGTTCGCCTTCTACTTCGCCATCCTTTCGGCGATCACACCCCCGGTGGCGCTCGCGGTGTTCGCCGCCGCGAGCCTGGCCAAGGCGAACATGTGGACCACTGGTTGGGCCGCGGTGCGCATTGCTTCGCCCGCCTACATCGTGCCGTTCATGTTCGTCTACGAGCCGGCGCTGCTGCTGATTGGCGACTGGACCACGTCGCTGCACGCGACCATCAGCGCGACCGTCGGCGTGATCGCGCTGGCTGGGAGCATGTTCGGGTATCTGCTCGCCACCTGCGCGATGTGGCAGCGCGTGGTTTTGTTCGTGTCGGCGCTGCTGCTGATCAAGCCCGGGCTGATCACCGATGCGATCGGCCTGGCGCTCTTGATCCTGGTGGTGGCAGTGCAGCTCGGGGCGCGCCGCCGCGCGACCGAGTCGGGCGCCCGCGCGGCCTGATTCCGCGGCGGCACGCTAGCGCGTGTCGTCGTCGATGCGCCGCGTCTCGCGCTCGACGCGGTACTCGCCCTCGATCACCGCGCCATCGGCACGCGCCGCGGCCTTGCGCAGTTCGCGCGTACGCCACCACAACCAGCCCCACAGCAGCAGCGCGATCGCCCCGGCCACGGCGAGAATTACCGAGGCAAAAACGAACGCCGCGACGAACAGCAGGACGCCGAGCACCGCGCCCGCAATGCGCTGAACAATGTTCAAGCCGGTGCCGGCTCGGCGGCGTCGAAATCGATCTCGATCTTGGCGCCGTTGGGATCGTCGAAGAACAGCTGCCAGGTCCCATAGGCAGGCAGCCTGCGCAGCTCGTAGTCGATGCCCTTGCGCTTCAGTTTCGCCACGGCCGCAACAAGCCCGGCGCCACCGAACGCCACGTGATCGATCACCCCTGCCACCAACGCCTTCTTGCCGGTGACGATGTGCAGGATCGGATGCTTGCCCTTGCCGCCGTCGGCGTACAGCCAAGCGCCCGGGAAATTGAATGGCGGGCGCGCGCCGGGCTTCAGGTTCAGGTGCTCCTCGTAGAACGCCAGCGTCGCCGGCAGGTCGTCGGTGAGGACGGTGCAGTGGTCGAGCGCGGTGACAGTCATCTCAGCCTCCCTTGGTCTACGCCGAGGACGAGCAGATAAAACGTGCCAGTGATCAGTTCCGCGATCACCAGCGCCAGGCCGAACACCAGCCAGAGCAGGCAGGCATCCATTGCACCCGAATTTCGCACGCGCGGCGCCGGGGTGCAACCTTCGCGGGGGGTAGAATTTTCTCCATGACGGATTCCACCCTGCGCGCGGTCGCCGAGGAGCTGATTGAGTTGGAGGCGAGCGGTCACGAGGCGCCGCCGTTCAGCGAGCGCTACCCCAAGCTCGACGCCGGCATGGGGTACCGCGCCATGCGGCGCCTGCACCAGCACCGGCTGGCGATCGGCTGGAAGCCCCTGGGCCGCAAGATCGGCTTTACCAACCGCACCCTCTGGAAACGCTATGGGGTGCACGAGCCGATCTGGGGATTCATCTATGACCGTACCCTGATCAGCGCCACGGACGGGCGCGCGCAGGTGCCGCTGCAAGGCCTGGCGCAGCCGCGCATCGAGC
Organism: uncultured Enterobacteriaceae bacterium; assembly: GCA_964582155.1. Taxonomy (GTDB): domain Bacteria; phylum Pseudomonadota; class Gammaproteobacteria; order Burkholderiales; family SG8-39; genus JAABQT01. Next base: position 5,445 of record CAZOSA010000045.1, read on the forward strand.
CGGAGATCATTTTCGGCCTGAAAGCACCGCCGCCGCGATCGCACGACGCGCACGCCATACTCGCCGCCATCAACTGGGTGGCCCATGCCTGCGAGATCGTGCAGTGCTTCCACCCGGACTGGAAAGTCGCGCTGCCCGACTGCACCGCGGCCAACGGCCTGCACGCGCGGCTGGTGCTCGGCGCGCGGATCCCCGTCAGCAAGATACCGGACCTCGAAGCGCGACTGCCCGCGGCACGCGTCTTCCTTCGGCGCGAGGGCAAGGCCGTCGACGAAGGAGCCGGCGCCAATGTGCTCGACAGCCCGCTCTACGCCCTGGCCCACCTGGTCGAGGTGTTGGCGATCCAGCCCGAGTTCGACCAGCTGCACGCCGGTGAGATCGTCACGACGGGCACCTGGACCGACGCTCACGCGGTGCGACCGGGGGAGACCTGGAGCACCGCTTTCGAAGGCCTGCCCCTGCCCGGTCTCACGGTAACGTTCCGGTGAGGCGACCGCTGGACGGCGTCACCGTCGTGGCGCTCGAGCAGGTAATCGCCGGACCGTTCTGCACGCGCCAGCTCGCCGAGCTCGGCGCGCGCGTCATCAAGATCGAGCGCCCGGACGGCGGCGATGCCGCGCGCGCCATGGATCGCACCGTGCAGGGCCTGTCTTCGCACTTCGTGTGGACCAACCGATCGAAGGAAAGCCTGGCGCTGGACGTCAAGCATCCTCAGGCAAAGCCGATTCTGGACAAGCTCCTCGAGCGCGCCGACGTCTTCGTGCAGAACCTTGCCCCAGGCGCCGCGGAGCGCCTGGGGTTGGGCGCCGCAGAATTGCGCGCACGCCATCCGCGGCTCGTGTGGTGCGGCATCTCCGGCTATGGCCCCGCCGGCCCCTACGCGGGGAAGAGAGCCTATGACCTGCTCGTGCAGTGCGAGGCGGGGCTGCTCTCGGTGACCGGCTCGCCCGAGGCCCCCGCCAAGGCGGGCATCCCCGTCGCGGATATCGCCGCCGGCATGTACGCGCTGTCGTCCATCCTCGCGGCGCTGCTGCGCCGCGAGCGTGAGGGGGTGGGGGCTACCCTCGACATCACCATGTTCGAGTCCCTCGGTGAATGGATGGGCTTCCCCGCCTACTTCACCGCCTACGGCGGCGAGGCGCCGCCGCGCTCCGGGGCCTACCACGCCACCATCGTCCCCTACGGCCCGTTTCGCGCGGGCGACGGGAAGTCGGTGTTCCTCAGTATCCAGAACGAACGCGAATTCGCCCGCTTCTGCGACCAGGTCCTGGGAAAGGCGGCACTGGCGCAGGACCCGAAGTTCGCCTCGAGTCCCGCGCGTATGCAGAACCGCGACGCGATGCACGCGCAGATCGAGCGCGTGTTCGGCACGCTCACGGCCGCGCAGGTGGAGGAGCGGCTTCAGGCCGCCGGGGTCGCCAACGCGCGCCTGAACACCATGCAGGAGTTCTGGGACCACCCGCAGCTCGCCGCGCGCGAGCGCTGGACCGAGGTCGATACGCCGGCCGGCGCCATCAGGGCAATGAAGCCGCCGTTCAACCTGACCGATTTCCAGCCGCGAATGGATCCCGTTCCCGCCTTGGGCGAGCACAGCCGGAAGATCCTGGCGGAACTGGGCTGCGGCGCGCCAGAGGTCGAGCGGCTCGCCGCGGCGGGGGCGATCAGGTCTTCCTGACCTCGATGCCCGCGGCCCGCGCCAGGTCCTTTTGCACGCGCGCCACGCGCTCCACTTCGCCTTTGGCGGGGAAACGCTCGTAGAAACCTTCTTCGCGGAATTCGCGCACCAGCTCGCCCCAGGGAGCGAGGCGCTTCTCCCAGCGCGCCTGGCGCCCGTCGGCCGGGTCCGCATCCTCGCGCGCGAGCGCGGTGCACACGCGAATCATCGCCTTCAGGGTCACGGGCTTGGTGACCATGTAGTTGTCCTTGCCCCAGGTATCGCCGAATGCGGCTTTTGCCGCCTTCAGGAAGTCGCGGATCGCACCGTAGTAGCGCTCCACATTCCTCGCGCTGCCTCCCGAGACCTGGATCTTGCGCCAGTCGGCCCGCACCCAACGGTGCAACTCGTTGAACAACTCCGCCTGCAGGATCCATTTGTCGCGCTGGCTGCGGCCCCCCAGGCGGTTGATGCGGTAGCGCAGCGGGCTGTCGCCCTCGCGGTAGAGCCGGTCCACCAGGCGCGCGGCGAACTTGCGGTCCGGGGCCGCCCAGGACACCCTCTCGTAAAGGTCGACCAGGTGGCTCTTGTTGATGCGCGTGGGGGTGGAATTGATGATCACGAACATCTCGGTGGAGAAGTCCTCGCTGCGGCCGTCGAAGACCATGCACGGCACGCGGATGGTGCTGGCCTCGGTGGGCCGGTCCTGCATGTAGAAGTACAGCGCCGCCAGGCGGTGCTGGCCGTCGATGATCAGGAACTTGGCGCCCGGTTCGGACAGGTGGCCCATGCCGTCGGCCGCCGCCTGGTAGCGCAGGGTCTCGGAGGTGAACAGCAGCACCGTCCCGGGGATCGGCGGCTGCGTCACGGCGGTCTCGTAGAAATTGCGCAGCTGGCGCACCTTCGCCTGGGACAGGCCGCGCTGGAACGCAGCGTCGGTGCGCTCGATGCGCGCAATGAACTGCGCGATGTCGTCGTCCTTGTCGATGCGAGATGCGGGGATCTGCTCCCCATCGCCGTAGAAGCGGCTGATGAAGCGCACCTTTGCCAGCAACTCCTTGGCGGGGTAGCTGACGAAATAGAAGATCCCGTCCTTCTGGCGAATCTGAGTCGCGAGCACGTCTACTGCCTCCGGGCGGGTCGCCCCAACTATCGAGTCCGGGCGAATGATACCGAAGGCCGCCGACCCCCGCAGGGAAGCTTTGGGCGCCCCTGGCCCGGGCAGGCCCCGGGCTTACACCCAGGACGGGATAATGCGGGGTGCCCCTGAAGCTCTCCATCCTCGACCAGTCCCCGGTGATCTCGGGCCAGACGCCGGCGCAAGCCGTGCACGCCACGCTCGAACTCGCGCGCCACGCCGAGCGGCTCGGCTACCACCGCTACTGGCTCGCCGAGCACCATGCCATCGCCGCGCTCGCCGATCCCTGCCCGGAGGTGTTGCTTGCGCGCCTGGGCGCAGAAACCAGGCGCATGCGCATCGGCACCGGGGGCGTGCTGCTGCCCTATTACAGCGCCTTCAAGGTGGCGGAGGTGTTCCGCATGCTCGAAGCCCTTTACCCGGGCCGCGTCGACCTCGGCCTGGGGCGCGCGCCCGGGGGCGACGCACGCACCGCGCACGCGGTCGCGGGCGGGGAGTTTCCCACTGCGGACGACTTCCCGCAGCGCGTCTGGGAGCTGGTGGGACACCTGGACGGCACGCTGCCCGACGACCACCCGCACAAGCGCGTACGCCTGCAGCCCGGCGGCGACACGGCGCCCGAGGTCTGGCTGCTGGGATCCTCGGACTTCAGCGGGGCGCTCGCAGCGCAATTGGGCCTGCGCTTTGCCTTCGCGCATTTCATCAACCCGCGCGGCGGCGACGCGGTGACGCGCGGCTACGTGGAGCGCTTCCAGCCGTCTGCGCGGGAGAAAACACCAGCCGCGATCGTGTGCGTGTTCGTAATTTGCGCCGCGGACGACGCCGAAGCCGAGCGTCTCGCCGCCTCGATCGACCTCAGGCGCCTGCACATGGCGCTCAACCTCGACACGCCGGTGCCCACGCTCGAGGAAGCAGCGCGCCACACCTACAAGGAGGAAGAGCGACGCTACGTGATGGGCCAGCGTGATCGCGCCGTGATCGGCGGACCGGAGACATGCCGGCGTGAACTGACCGCCCTCGCCGGGCGCTACGGCGCGCGCGAACTGATGGCGCTCACCATCACCGGAGACTACGCCACGCGCCTTCGCTCCTACGAGCTGCTCGCCGGCGCCTTCGGCCTCGCCTAGAACTGGCGCGCCACCTCGTCGTGGCCGCGCTCGCGTGCGAGGTCCTGCGCGCTCTTGCCTTCCAGGTTCTTCAGGCCCGGGTCGCCTGTGCGCGGCAGGAGCAGCCGCACGGTCTGCGCGTAGCCGCCGTCGGCCGCGCCGTGCAGCGCCAGGTTGCCCTCCAGATCGACGGCGTCGGGGTCGGCGTCGCGCTCGAGCAGCAGCCGCGCGACGGCGCTGTGGCCGCCCAGCGCCGCCCAGTGCAGCGCCGACTCGCCATGGTCGTTCAATGCGCGCGCATCGGCGCCAGCGTCCAGCAGCAAGGCAGTGCAGCCCGGATCGGCATTCAGCGCCGCGAGGTGCAGCGGCGTCTCCCCGGTCGCCGTGCGCGCGCGCACGCGCCCGCCCGCATCGAGCAGCAGCCGCGTAAGCGCCTGCATGTTTTTCTCCACGGCGAGGTGCAGCGGCGTCTCGCGCTCCGCGTTGCGCGCCTGCACGTCCACCTTGCCGCTCAACACCAAGATGGCGGCCACTGGCTCCTTGTCCTCGGCGATGGCGCGCAGCAGCCGGTCGGTAAGGTCGCGCTCCTGGCCCTGCGCCGCGAAGGCGGCGAGCAGCAGCGCTGCCGCGCAGGCGGACTTCATCGCAAGCCGGCGGCGAGCACCTCGGCGAGGTGCTGCGTGGGACGGTTTCCCAAACCCTCGATCTGCTCCCGGCAGGAAAAACCGTCGGCGACCACCCGCGTGTCCGGCGCGGCGGCGCGCAACTTGGGCAGCAGGGCCAACTCGGCGATGCGGCGCGACGCAGCCTCGTGGGCAGCCTTCAGGCCGAAGGACCCCGCCATGCCGCAGCAGCCGGTTTCCGGCGCATCGACCTGCAGCCCCGCGGCGCGCAACAGGGTCACGTCCGCTGCCGTGCCGCCGAGTGCCTTCTGGTGGCAGTGCGCGTGCAGCAGCACCCGGCCGAACGCGCGGCGCGGCGCATAGCCGCGGCGCTCCAGGAACTCGGCCAGCGATAGCGTGTCACGCGACAGCGCCTGCGCGCGCACATCGTCCGGAAAGAACTGCTTCAGCTCGTCCCGGAACACGGACAGGCAGGCCGGTTCGAGGATCACCACGGGGACGCCGGGCTCGAGCACCCGCATCGCGGTCTGCAGCGCCGTTTTTGCCCGGTCCAGCATGCCCGCGTCGTAGTAAGGCCGCCCACAGCACAGGTGCTCGCGCGGCAGCTCCACGCGGCAGCCGGCGTGCGCGAGCACGCGCGCCGCGGCGACGGCGGTCGCCGGCCGGAAAAACCCGTTGAAGGTGTCGTCAAACAGGACCACTCGCTCGCCCTCGCCCGCTGGGAGGAACTGCGAGCGGAAGCTGCGCGCCGCAACGCGCGGCAGGCGGCGCGCCGCCGAAAGGCCGGCGATGGGCCGGCCCAATGCGCCCAGCGCATTGGCGAGCGCCGGCGCCCGCGAGGCGAGCGGCGCCCATTCGCCGATGCGCGCGAGCGCCTGCACCGCGAGGGGCCGCATTTTCTTTTCGAAATAGTGCGACAGGAACTCCGCCTTGTAGGCGGCCATGTCGGTATGGGTGGGGCAGTCGCTCCGGCAGCCCTTGCAGGCCAGGCACCAGTCGAGCGCCTCCTTCACTTCCTCGCTCTGCCAGCCGTCCTTGATCACCTCGCCCTGCAGCATCTCCCAGAGCAGCCGCGCGCGTCCGCGCGTCGAGTAGCGCTCCTCGCCCGTGGCGCGATAGCTCGGGCACATGGTGCCGCCGGTCTTGGCGCGGCATTTGCCCATGCCAACGCAGTGCTCCGCGGCGCGGGCGAAACCGTCGCCGACTTCCGTCCTGAAGGCGAAGCGCGTCTTGAGCGTGACGGGTTTGTACCCGGGTCCGAGGCGCAGGTTTTCGTCCACGCGATAGGCGTCGATCAGTTTCCCGGGATTCATCCGGTTCCCCGGATCCCAGATGCGCTTGAACTCGCGGAAGGCCTGCATCAACCCGGGCCCGTACATCGCCGGCAGGAACTCGGCGCGCGCCTGGCCGTCGCCGTGCTCGCCGGAGAGCGAGCCGCCGTACTTCACCACCAGCACCGCCGCCTCCTGCAGGAACGCGCGCCAGCGGGCAAGGCCCTCGGCAGTGCGCAGCTCGAAGGTGATGCGCGCGTGGATGCAGCCGTCGCCGAAGTGCCCGTAGAGCGAGGTGCGGTAACCATGGCGGTCCACCAGTGCCTGGAACTCGCGCAGGTAGTCGCCCAGGCGCAGCGGATCCACCGCCGCGTCCTCCCAACCGACGATCGGGTCCGGCCCGGGCGTGCCCTTGAGGTTGAGGGAGGTCGCCGAGGCGCCGGTCTCGCGGATCGCCCACAAGCGGCTCATCTGCGCCGCATCGGTGACGATCTGCCCGCGCAGCGCGCTCGCCTGGTCGATGGCTTGCTCGAGGGAATCGGCCCCGAATTCGATCATCAGCCAGGCGCTGCCCTCGGGTAGCAGCCGGAGATCCTCGAGCTTCAGGCCGCGCTCGCGCAGCCCGCCGATGATTCTCTCGTCCAGGCCTTCGCAGGCGATCGGTCCCGCGGCCAGCACCTCGGGCACGGCGTCACCCGCGGCGTAGATATCCGGGTAACCCTGCACCACAAGCACGCGGTGGGCGGGACTTTTCACCAGCTTGGTTCTCGCCTGCAGCGTCAGCGCGCAGGTGCCCTCCGAACCCACCAGCGCGCGCGCCACGTTGAAGCCGTTCTCGGGCAGCAGCTGGTCGAGGTTGTAGCCCGAGACGCGGCGCTTGATCCTCGGGAAGCCGTTGCGGATTCGCTCGCCGTAATTGTCGGCCAGCGTCCTCAGAGCGCGATAGATCTGCGACTGGCGATCATTGCGCGCAACGATCCGCTGGAACTCCGCCTCGTCGGTGGGACCGCACCAGAAGCGCGCGCCATCGTAGGTCAGCACCTCGAGCGCCTCGATGTTCTCCACCGTCTTGCCGGCCATTACCGAGTGCGCGCCGCAGGAATTGTTGCCGATCATGCCGCCCAGCGTGCAGCGGCTGTGCGTGGCCGGGTCCGGGCCGAAGGTGAGTCCGTGCGCCTCAG
>CAZOSA010000046.1:0-12120 GCA_964582155.1 uncultured Enterobacteriaceae bacterium
GCCCGGCGCCGCCGCCGCGATACGCGCCGTCGCCGCGCTCTACATCGGCGCGCGCTACGGCCGCGAGGCTGCGCGCGAACGCATCGCCGAACTCGAACGCCGGGTGCGCGAGCTGCGCATCGCATGAACACTGTGCGCGCCGCCCTGGCCCTGCTGCTCGTGCTGGCGGGGGCGCCGCTGCACGCCGACGAGACGCCGAGCGCGACCTACGCGCTGCACCCGGAGGTGCAGGAATTCATCCGCGACCTCGTGGAGCGCCATGCCTTCGACGAGAGCGAGCTGCGCACCGTATTCTCGCGCGCCCGGCGCGAGGACGCAGTGCTCGGCGCGATGCGCGCACAGCCCGAGAGGCAGTCGCGCTCCTGGGGCGAGTACCGCGCCATGTTCGTCAATGAGCGCCACCTGCGAGCCGGCCTCGCCTTCTGGAAGGATCACGCCGCACAATTGGCGCGCGCGCGCCGCATTTACGGCGTGCCTGAGGAAATCATCGTCGCCATCATCGGCGTGGAAACTTTCTACGGCCGCAACACCGGCCGCTGGCGTGTGATCGACGCTCTCGCCACCCTGGCCTTCGACTACCCGCCGCGCGCGCCGTTCTTTCGCAGCGAGCTGGAGAATTACCTGCTGTTCGCGCGGGCGATGGAGCTCGACGTATTCGCGTTGAAGGGCTCTTACGCCGGCGCCATCGGCATCCCGCAGTTCATGCCCGGGAGCTACCTGCGCTACGCCGTGGACTTCGATGGCGACGGCGTGACCGACCTGCAGGGCAACGCGAGCGACGCGATCGGCAGCGTCGCCAACTACCTCAGGCGCCATGGCTGGCGGCCCGGCGAGGCGGTGCAGCGCAGCGCGCGTGTCTCCGGCGAGGCGTTTCGCGCCTACGCCGACGGCAATCCGCGGCCGCGCCATACGCTCGAGGATCTGGCGCGCGCCGGCGTCAAGGCGCGCGGCGCACCACTGCCCGCCACAGCGCCCGCCGTGCTGCTGCAGCTGGAAACGCCGCAGCGGCCGGACGATTTTCGCGTCGGCCTGCACAACCTCTACGTCCTCACGCGCTACAACAGCAGCGTGTTCTACGCGCTGTCGGTGTCCGATCTCGCGGACGCATTGCGCGCGCGGCGCGGCAGGAAACCGGCAGCGCCGAAATAGGCGCCGCTCAGGACGGCCGGTCGCCCGGCAGGTACCTGAGCGGATCCACCGGCTTGCCGGACTTTCGGATCTCGAAATGCAGCTTCGGGCGGTCGGCGTCGGTGTCGCCCAGCTCGGCAATGCGCTGGCCGCGCGACACCGTCTGCCCTTCCTTTACCAGGATCTCGCGGTTATGCGCGTACACGCTGCTGAAGCCGTTGTCGTGGCGGATCACGATCAGCTTGCCGAAGCCGCGGATGCCGGTACCCGTGTAGAGCACCTGGCCCGCAGCGGAGGCAAGCACCGGATCTCCCGACTTGCCCCCGATATCGACGCCCTTGCTGCCGGGCTCGGAATAACCGGCGAGCAGGCTGCCGCGTGCGGGCCAGATGAAATCGATCGCCTCCGGGTCGCGGCCTGCGGCCGCGGGCTTCGCCGGCTCGGGCTTGGCGGGCAGCGTGGGCGCCATCGCCACCGGATTCGGCGCTGCGGGGGTGGTTGCCGCCGCCGCAGCCGACGGGTCTGCCTTGGACAGCAGCGCCAGGTTGTCGACCGAGTACGGCAAGCGCAGCGCCTTCGGGGCGGTCTTGGCGCCGCCGTCACCCCGGCCCTGCTGCTCCACGGCAGCACCCCCCAGCGGGTGCGATTCCAGCGGCACGCTGCCGCGCGCCGCGCCGACCTGCACCGCCGGATGACCTTCGGGCGGCGCCACGCGGATCACCTGGCCTACCGAGATCTTCGTCGGATCGTCAAGCTTGTTCCACTGCGCGACGTCGCGGTAATCCGCGCCGTGCTCAAGCGCGATGCTGTAAAGCGTGTCGCCACGCTTGATCATGTAATTGCCCGCGGGAACGGCGGGCGCGACGGGTGCAGCGACACCGGGCGACGCCTGCGCCCCGGGTCTGGAGGCCGCATTGGGCCGCAGGTCGTCCACCGGCGCCTGCTCGGGCACGGAGGCGCAGCCACCCACGGCCAGCAAGGCGGCGACCAGCACCCTCTCAATACAACGCGGTTCGGGCTTCGTCACAGTTTTCCTGTCTCCAGTGGCACGAAGCGCACTGCTTCGAGTACCGTCTCGGTGACTTCGCGTGCGCCGCGCTCGTACAGCGCGAGGCGCTGCGCTCCGCGCGGCGCGTCCGGCGATTTGAGCGGTAGCACCATTGTGCCACCCCGCGCCAATTGCCGTAAGAGGGCCGGCGGCAGTGCGGGCGCCGCCGCCGCCACGATGATCGAGTCGAAAGGCGCCGCTTTTTCCAGGCCGAGGTTGCCATCGCCGTGCGTCAAGCGCAGGTTGGACAGGCGCATGCCGCGAAGATTCGCGCGCGCCCGCTCAAGCAGCGCGTGGATGCGCTCCACCGAAAAAACCTCGCGCGCGAGCTGCGCCAGCACCGCCGCCTGGTAGCCGCAGCCGGTGCCCACTTCAAGCACCTTGCCGAGCTCCCGTCCGGCGGCGATCGCCTCGATCATGCGCGCCACGACGTAGGGCTGGGAGATGGTCTGGCCGAAGCCGATCGGCAGCGCGGTGTCCTCGTAGGCGCGGCTGGCGAGCGCCTCGTCCACAAACAGGTGCCGCGGCACGGTCCCCATCGCCGTCAGCACCTGCTCGTCACGGATGCCGGCGTCGCGCAATCGCTCGACCATGCGTGCACGCGTGCGCCTGGAGGTCATGCCGACACCGGCAAAATTGCGCAGACTGCCGGAGTTCATCGGGCGAGCCAGTCGCGAACCGGCGCGTCCTGGGCATGGAAGGTGAGATCCACCTGCAGTGGCGTCACCGAAATGCAGCCGCTCGCCACGGCGTGGAAATCCGTCCCCGGCCCGGCGTCCGCGGCGGCGCCGGCGGCGCCGATCCAGTAGGCGCTCTCCCCGCGCGGCGTGCGCATTTTCACCACCGGCTCGGCCTTGTGCCTGCGGCCCAGGCGCGTCACCTCGAGCGCGCCGAGTGCCGAGGGCGCCACGTCGGGCACGTTCACGTTGAGCAGTACCGGCCGCCCGAAGGGCGCGCGCTGCAGGCGCTCCACCAATTGCAGCGCGACCTGCGCCGCACTCTCCAGGTGGTGCGCCTCCTTGCTGGCCAGGGATACGGCGAGCGAGGGGATGCCGAGCAGGAAACCCTCGGTGGCCGCGGCCACCGTGCCGGAGTAGATCGTGTCGTCGCCCATGTTGGCGCCCAGATTGATGCCCGACACCACCACGTCGGGCACGAAATCGAGCACTCCGGTGACGGCGAGGTGCACGCAGTCGGTGGGCGTGCCGTTGACGAAGAAAAATCCGTTGGCCGCGCGGCGCACCGACAACGGCCGGTCGAGCGTCAGCGAGTTCGAGGCGCCCGAGCGATCGCGTTCGGGCGCGACCACGGTTACCTCGCCTAGTGCGGCGAGGCGCCGTGCCAGCGCTTCGATTCCCGGGGAGAAGTAACCGTCGTCGTTGGAAACTAGTATGCGCATCGCGGGCATCGCGCGATGAGCGGCACAAGGTGTCCGCTCGATCGCGCGGCCAATTCTAGCCGACGGCGGTGACGCGCCCTAGAACGATCGCGGCAGCCCCAGCACGTGCTCGGCGACGTAGGAGAGGATCAGGTTGGTGGAAATCGGCGCCACCAGATAGAGGCGCGTTTCGCGGAACTTGCGTTCCACGTCGTACTCGGCGGCGAAGCCGAAGCCGCCGTGGGTTTGCAGGCAGACATTGGCCGCCTCCCAGGAGGCCTTGGCGCCGAGGTGCTTGGCCATGTTGGCCTCCGCTCCGCAGTGCTGCCTGGCATCGTACAGCGCCGCCGCCTTGTAGCGCATCAGGTTGGCGGCTTCGATCTCCATGTAGCACTCGGCGATCGGGAACTGCACGCCCTGGTTCTGACCGATGGGGCGATCGAACACGACGCGTTCCTTTGCGTACTTCACCGCGCGCTCGACGAACCAGTAGCCGTCGCCGATGCACTCTGCGGCGATCAGGATCCTCTCGGCATTCAGACCGTCGAGGATGTACTTGAATCCCCTGCCCTCTTCGCCGATCAGGCTCTCCGCCGGAATCTCGAGGTTGTCGAGGAACACCTCGTTGGTCTCGTGGTTCACCATGTTGCGGATCGGCCGCATGGTGAGGCCCTTGCCGAGCGCTTCCTTCTTCTCCACCAGGAACACCGACATGCCGTCGGATTTCTTTTTCACGTCCGCGAGCGGCGTGGTGCGCGCGAGCAGAATCATGAGATCCGAGTGCTGCAGGCGCGAGGTCCACACCTTCTGGCCATTCACCACGTAGCGGTCGCCTTTCCTCACCGCCACGGTCTTGATCTTCGTCGTGTCGGTGCCCGCTGTCGGCTCGGTGACCCCCATCGCCTGCATGCGCAGCTCGCCCGAGGCGATCTTCGGCAGGTACTTCTTCTTCTGCGCCTCCGAGCCATTCCGGAGCAGCGTGTTCATGTTGTACATCTGGCCGTGGCAGCAGCCGGGATTGCCGCCCGAGCGCGAGACCTCCTCCATGATCACCGTGGCCTCGGTGAGCGACAAGCCCGAACCGCCGTACTGCTCGGGAATCAGCGCCGACATCCAGCCCGCCTTGGTCAGGGCGTCGACGAACGCTTCCGGATAAGCGCGCGCCTCGTCCACCTTCTGCCAATAGGCGGAATCGAACTGCGCGCACAGCCCACGCACGCCCGCGCGCAAGTCGGTGTAGGCGGTGTCGCCTACAGCGGGTCCCATGTGAACACGTCCTGGGTGCGCTCGAGGGGGGAAAAACTCTGCCGAAGGGCCGGCATGCCGTGCTGCGCAATGTCCTGCGGAGTCCAGCCGCCGGCCCGATGCACGGAGCGGATGGGACGGCTCTGCGACATGAGGAACAGCTCGTTGGCGCGCACCGCGAAAATCTGCCCGGAGACATCCTGCGCCGCGTCGCTCGCCAGGTACACCGCGAGCGGCGCGATCTTCGCCGTCTCCATCACCTTCATCTTCTCCACACGCGCTTTCTGCTCGGGCGTCTCGGTGGGAATCGAACCGATCATGCGGCTCCAGGCGAAAGGCGCGATGCAGTTGGAACGCACCTTGTACTTCGCCATGTCGAGCGCGATGGACTTGGACAGGCCGGCAATGCCGAGCTTCGCCGCCGAGTAGTTGGCCTGGCCGAGGTTGCCGATCAGGCCCGAGGTGGACGTCATGTTCACGTAGCAACCCGAGTTCTGGGTCTTGAAGTAGGGCGCCGCGGCGCGCGACACGTAGAACGAGCCGTTCAGGTGCACGTCGATCACCGCCTTCCACTCCTCGACCGACATATTGAAGAAAAAACGGTCGCGCAGGATGCCGGCGTTGTTCACCACGCAATCGATGCGCCCGAACGTGTCGATCGCGGATTTGACGATGCGGTTGGCCGTTTCCCAATCGGCGACGCTGTCGGTGCTGGCCACCGCCTGCCCGCCCCTGGCCTTGATCTCGTCCACCACCTTCTGCGCCGGGCCCGCGCTCGCGCCTTCGCCCGATACCGAGGTGCCGAGGTCGTTCACCACCAACTTGGCGCCGTGCGCCGCGAACAGCAGCGCGAAATCGCGCCCGATGCCGCCGCCGGCGCCGGTCACCACCACCACTTTGTCCTTCACCATGATGCGTGCCGGATCGTCATGTCGCTTGGGTTCTCAAAACTCTAACAGAATATTGCGCACCGCCGGCTGTTGCAGGTCATCGCGCGCCGCAACGCGGGCACGCCAGCCTTGCACACAATTACACAGCGCACCGCAGTTTCGGAGTTGAATGATCTCGCAAGCCATACAGCGCACATTGGGAGGATGCCATGGAGACTGCCGAATACGTTCCCGGTTCTCTGGCCGATATGGACCGCGACGACATATGCCTCCTGGCAGGGGCTCGGAATGCGCTCGATGTCGTAGCCGCGGTGCGCGATTACCTTGCGGTCTGGCCCTCGGAGCGCGTCGCCCGCGTGCAGCGAGTCGACGCAGGCTGGGCGCCATTCGACCAGGACCAGAAGCCGACAGCGGTGTACCGGGCCACGGACGTGCACCGGATCTGCGACGCGGTGCATGGCCAATGCGTGGCCCTGGGGAACGCCCGCATCGCGCCGACGCCCGAGCTTGTCGAGTTGGACCTGTTCTTCTTGCTCGCCATCGCGAAACTGGCGCAACTCGAGCCGGAGCCGGCCCCAGCGCGCGCGCCGCAGCCGCCTTCACGCCATGATGCCCCGGCCAGATCGAGCTTGCTTCGCGGTTCGGGCCACCTTAGCTGAATCGGCCCCGGCGCCCTGGAGGTAGTGGTCGGGGCGGCGAGATTTGAACTCGCGACCACCTGCCCCCCAGGCAGGTACGCTACCAGGCTGCGCTACGCCCCGAAGACCGCGAGTTTATCAGGCGCGAAGCGTTTCCAGCAGCGCGCGCAGCTCCCTTTTGATCGCCGAGAGGTCGGCGTCGGCCACGGATGAGCTGCGTTCCGCCCGGCCGGGCGACCAGCTGCGCTCCTCGGCACCGAGGGAATGGTCGAGCCGGTTGCGCGCCCCGCTGATGGTGAAGCCTTCTTCGTACAGCAGCTCGCGGATGCGCCGGATCAGCAGCACTTCGTGGTGCTGGTAGTAGCGCCGGTTGCCCCGGCGCTTGACCGGTTTGAGCTGCGTGAACTCCTGCTCCCAGTAGCGCAGCACGTGCGGCTTGACGCCGCACAGCTCGCTCACTTCACCGATGGTGAAGTAGCGCTTCGCCGGGATCGGCGGCAGCTCAGCCTTCTTGCTGGGGCTGCGGCTTTCCATGGCGCGCCTTTTCCACCATCGCTTTCAGCTTCTGGCTGGCGTGGAAGGTGACTACGCGGCGGGCGCTGATCGGGATCTCTTCGCCGGTCTTGGGGTTGCGGCCGGGTCGCTGCGGCTTGTCGCGCAGCTGGAAGTTGCCAAAGCCGGAGAGCTTCACGCTCTCGCCGCGCTCCAGGGCGCCGCGAATCTCCTCGAAGAAGGCTTCCACCATGTCCTTGGCCTCGCGCTTGTTCAGCCCGACCTTCTCGAATAGAAGGTCGGCCAGTTCGGCCTTGGTCAAAGTCATCACAACTCCCTGATTTCTTTATTTATGTACGGAGTGTCGCACCGAGACGACGGCCCCACAGCGCGACCAGCGCATCCCGCGCCGCGTCGGCCTCCGCATCCGTGAGGGTTCGTTCAGTATCTTGCATAACTACCCGGAAAGCAACGCTTTTTTTCCCCGGAGGAAGCCTCGGGCCCTCGTAAACATCGAACAGCCTGACTTCCTGAACGATGGTCGGCTTTTCGCTGCCGGCGGCGTCCAATAGCGCCTGTACCGCGATGTTAGCGTCCACTAGCAGGGCAATGTCCCGAGTTAAGTGCGGGAACCGGGACGGCACCCTGGGTTGCGGCAGGGGTGCGTCCTGAAATGCCGACGCATCCAGTTCGAAACAGGCAAGCCCTTGAGCAAAATCGTATTTTTGCTGCCATCGCGGGTGCAGCTCACCGAGCCAGCCGGCCTCCCGACCCTCTACCCGAATCCGCGCCGACCGCCCCGGGTGGAACGCCGGGTGGGGCGCGGCCTCGAAGCGCGCCGCGCGCGGTGAAACGAGCGCTTCGACGTCGGCCTTGAGGTCGTACAGATCCACGGGCCGGGTGGCGACGCCCCATTGCTCCTCGAGGGCCGGCCCGCAGGCCGCGGCCGCGATGCGCATCGGCTGGCGCAGCCCCGCGACCTCGAGCGGGCCGTCCTTGACCGACGGATCCCGGAGGAACACCCGGCCGACTTCGAACACGCGGATGCGCGAGAGCTTGCGTGCGGTGTTGAAGCGCACGTTGGCCAGCAGCCCTCCCAAAAGGGAACTGCGCATCACCGACAATTGGCTGGCGATCGGATTGAGCAACCGGACGGGGTTCGGTTCGCCGGCGAGGTCCGCCTCCCATTGCGGCTCGACGAAGCTGAAGGTGATTACTTCCTGGTAGTCGCAGGCCGCGAGCCGCTCGCGTAGCACGTGCAGCGGGCGCAGTGCTTCGGGCGCCGCGGCCATCGCCGCTGCCGAGCGCGGCAGCTGCGCCGGGATGCGGCCGAAACCGTACACGCGCGCCACTTCCTCGATCAGGTCTTCCTCGATTACGAGATCGAAGCGGTGCGTAGGCGGCGTGACCGTGAGACTTCCGGCCTGGCGCTTGAACGGCAGGCCCAGGCGCTTGAACACGCTGCCGATCACCTTCTCCGCGACCTGGACGCCGATCACCTTGTGCGCGCGTGACACACGCATGCGCACCGGCTTTCTCTTCGGCAGGCGCGCGACCAGATCGACAGTGGGGCCGGGTTCGCCGCCGCAAATCTCCAGGATCAGCTGCGTCGCGCGCTCGATGCCCTGGACGTTGTTGCCGAAATCCACGCCGCGTTCGAAACGGTGCGAGGCGTCGCTGGCGAAGTTGTAGCGCCGCGCGCGCCCGGCGACGGCGTCGGGGTAGAAGAACGCCGACTCGAGGAACAGGTTGCGCGTCGCGCTCTCAGCCTTGGTCGATTCCCCGCCCATGATGCCGCCCAGGCCGATCGGGCCGGAGTCGTCGGCGATGCACAGCACCGAGGCATCGACCTCGACTTCCTGGCCATTGAGCAGCAGGATTTTCTCGCCCTTGCGCCCCCAGCGCACGTCGATGGCGCCCCGGAGCTTGTCCTGGTCGTAGACGTGCAGCGGCCGGCCAAGCTCGAGCATGACGTAGTTGGTGACGTCCACCAACGCCGAGATCGAGCGCTGGCCGGCGCGTTCCAGGCGGCGGCGCATCCATTGCGGCGTCAGCGCCGCGGCGTTCACGTCGCGGATCACGCGCCCGGCGAAGCGGCCGCAAGCCTGCGCGTGCGTGATCCTGAACGGGTGCCGGGCCTTGCTCGTTGCCGCGACCGGCTTGATCTTCGGTGAATTCAGCTTCGCGCCGGTGAGCGCCGAAACTTCGCGCGCAATGCCGAACACCGACAGACAGTCTGCGCGGTTCGGCGTAAGCTTGAAAGTCAGCACCTGTTCGTCCAGTTCGAGCACGCGCCGCACATCCTGCCCGGGCTTCGCCGATGCGGGCAGCTCGAGCAGCCCGGAATGGTCCTCGGACAGGCCGAGCTCCCCGGCGGAACACAGCATGCCGTGGCTGTCGACGCCGCGCAGCGCGGTGGCCTTGATTTCGAGGTCGCCCAGCTTCGTCCCCACCGTAGCGACCGGCGCCTTCATGCCGGCGCGCGCGTTCGAGGCGCCGCACACCACCTGGAGTTTGTGCTTGCCCGTGTCAACGGTGCAGACTGTGAGCTTGTCGGCGTTCGGGTGCCGCGCCACGGCGAGGATCTCGCCGACCACGACGCCGCTGAATGGCGGCGCAACCGGCGCGCAGGACTCCACTTCGAGCCCGGACATCGTCAACAAGTGGGCCAGCTTTTGCGTCGTCATCGACGGATTGCAGAAACTGCGCAGCCAGTGCTCCGGGACGTTCATGAGAACTGGCGCAGGAAGCGCAAATCTCCGTCAAAGAACAGCCTCAGGTCATCGATGCCATAGCGCAGCATCGTCAGGCGCTCAAGGCCCGAGCCGAATGCAAAGCCGATGTAGCGTTCCGGGTCGAGCCCGAAGTTGCGCACCACTTGCGGGTGCACCTGGCCCGCGCCCGAGAGCTCCAGCCAGCGCCCCTTGTGCGGGCCGGTGGCGAACTGCAGGTCGATCTCCGCGGAGGGCTCCGTGAACGGAAAGTACGACGGCCGAAAGCGCACCTCGAGCGCGTCGGACTCGAAGAAGCGGCGCAGGAAGTAGGTGTACACGCCCTTCAGGTCGGCAAAGCTGATGTCCTCGTCGATCCACAGGCCCTCGACCTGATGGAACATCGGCGAATGCGTGGCGTCCGAGTCCACGCGGAAGGTACGTCCCGGCGCGATCACCTTGATCGGCGGTCGATGCATGCGCGCATAGCGCACCTGCATCGGGCTGGTGTGCGTGCGCAGCAGCAGCGGCAGACCCTGCGCGTCCTTCAGGTCCACATAGAACGTGTCCTGCATCGAGCGCGCCGGATGGTTTTCGGGGTTGTTGAGTGCCGTGAAGTTGTACCAGTCGGTCTCGACCTCCGGGCCGTCGGCGACGTCGAAGCCGATGGAGCCGAAGATGCGCTCGATCCTTTGCCAGGTACGGATGATCGGGTGGATACCGCCGCGGCCGCGGCCGCGGCCGGGCAGCGTCACGTCGAGCGCCTCTTCGGCGAGCCGCGCCTGCAACTGTGCGCCGGCCAGGTCGGCGCGGCGCGCTTGCAGCGCCTGCTCGATGCGCTCCTTGGCGGCGTTGATGCGCGCCCCCTGGCTCCGGCGCTCCTCGGGCGCGAGCGCGCCGAGGGTCTTGAGCAGCGCGGTCAGTTCGCCGCCTTTGCCCAGGTAGCGTGCTTTGGCGTTCTCGAGCGACGCGCCATCGGCGGCGGCGCGGAACTCCGCGCTCGCGCGCTCGACGATGTGGTCGACGTCTGCCATCCCCGCCGCCCTCCGCAACGCGGTCAGTGGACTAAGCTGGCCTTGACCTGGCTGGCGATCTTGGCGAACGCGGGCTTGTCCAGCACCGCCAGATCGGCGAGCACCTTGCGGTCGATCTCGATGTTGGCGCGTTTCATGCCCGCCATGAACGTGCTGTAGCTCATGCCCAGTTCGCGCACCGCGGCATTGATGCGCGCGATCCACAGCGCGCGGAAAGTGCGCTTGCGGTTGCGGCGATCACGGTAAGCGTACTGGCCCGCCTTCATCACCGCCTGCTTCGCGACGCGATAGACGTTGCCGCGGCGACCGCGAAAACCCTTGGACTGCTTGAGAACCTTCTTGTGGCGCGCGCGCGCCGTGACCCCGCGTTTGACTCGTGGCATGGCGCCCCCCTACGAGGAGTAAGGCAGCATGGCGCGAACTGCCCGCTTGTTGGTGGCGTGCACCTCTGTGGTGCCGCGCAGGTGGCGCTTCCTCTTCGTGGATTTCTTGGTGAGGATGTGGCGCATGTACGCCTGCGAACGCTTGATGCTGCCGGACGAGCGGATCTTGAAGCGCTTGGCCGCGGACTTCTTGGTCTTTACTTTGGGCACGCAACTGCTCCTTCTGTTTTAGCCTGACGCCGGGCGGCCCGCTTTGCGGGCGCTTGAAGCCGCGGCGATCACTTGTTGTTCCGTCGCGCCGGCTAGGTCGCCGCGGCGGGTTTTGCTATCGTTTCCTTCTTCACCTTTGGCTCTTTGGGTTCCTTCGGCTCCTTCGGCTCCTTCGCCGCCTTGGGCTTGGCCTTGGGCGGCACGCCTTTTTTCTTCGGCCCCAGCACCATCACCATCTGCCGGCCTTCGAGCTTGGGAAATTGCTCCACCAGCCCCACGCCCTGCAGGTCCGCCTTGACCCGCTCCAGCAGCCGCACGCCGAACTCCTGGTGCGCCATCTCGCGGCCGCGGAAGCGCAGCGTCACCTTCGCCTTGTCGCCGTCTTCCAGGAACTGGACCAGCTTGCCGAGCTTGATCTTGTAGTCGCCCTCGTCGGTGCCGGGACGGAACTTGATCTCCTTGACCTGGATCTGCTTCTGCTTGAGCTTGGCTTCGTGCGCTTTTTTCTGCTCGCGGTAGCGGAACTTGCCGTAGTCCATCAGCTTGCAGACCGGCGGCACCGCGAGCGGCGCGATCTCCACCAGGTCCACGTTCTGCTCCTCGGCCATGCGCAGCGCGTCGGCCACCGCCACAATGCCGAGCTGCTCTCCCTGCTCACCGACCAGCCGCACCTGCGGTGCGTTGATCTCCCCGTTGATGCGCTGCGATCTATCGAGTGCGATGGGTGACAACTCCTCTGCTCGTTAAAAAAAACCGGCCGTGCTGCCTACGCGCCTGCCTCGGTCCGAAGGCGTGCGATGAAGTCATCCAGCGCCATGGCGCCGAGATCCTCACCGCCGCGCGTGCGCACGGCCACCGTTCCAGCCTGCTTTTCCCTGTCTCCCACCACCAGCTGGTAGGGGAGTTTCTGCAAGCTATGTTCGCGAATCTTATAGGAAATTTTCTCGTTTCGCAAATCTTCGA
>CAZOSA010000047.1:0-6645 GCA_964582155.1 uncultured Enterobacteriaceae bacterium
CTTCGATGGTCGAGCATGGCGCGCTCGCCCTCGGCTGCGCCGTGGTGCCGGGCGGCACCGGCCAGACCGAGATGCAGGCGGCGGCGATCCGGGACCTGCGCGTCAACGGCTTCGGCGGCACGCCGTCCTTCCTCAAGCTGATCGTGGAGAAGGCCGACGAGCTGAAGATCGACATCTCCTCGCTGAAGAAGGCGATCGTCGGCGCCGAGTACCTGCCACCCGCGCTGCGCCAGGCGATGGCGGCGCGCGGCATCCGCGTGCTCCAGCTCTACGCCACCGCCGACATCGGCCTGCTGGCCTACGAAAGCGCTCTGCCGGACGGCAAGGTCAACGAAGGCATGATCCTGGACGAAGCGCTGATCCTCGAGATCGTGCGCCCCGGCACCGGCGACCCGGTGAGCGCGGGCGAGGTCGGCGAAGTGGTCGTCACTTCGCTCAACCCGGACTATCCCTTGATCCGCTTCGCCACCGGCGACCTGTCGGCGGTGCTCGCGGGAGCCAGCCCCTGCGGCCGCACCAACATGCGCATCAAGGGCTGGATGGGACGCGCCGACCAGACCACCAAGGTGCGCGCGATGTTCGTCACGCCGAAGCAGGTGGGCGAAGTGCTGCGCCGCCACAACGAGGTGCTCAAAGCGCGCCTGGTGGTGGAGGGCGAGACCGGCAACGACCGCATGACCCTGAAATGCGAAGTGAAGGAGCGGGCCGCGGGGCTCGCAGAGGCGATCGTGGCCTCGATTCGTGATGTCACCAAGCTGCGCGGCGAAGTCGAGCTGGTGGCGCCGGGAAGCTTGCCAAACGACGGCAAGGTGATAGACGATACCCGCAAGTACAACTGAAGGAGGAGACGATGAAGCGGTTTCTGTTTGCGCTATTGCTGGCCACGGTCACCGGGGCGGCCTTTGCACAGTCGGGCAAGACGGAGGTGCTGTGGCTGGGCCAGGCGGGTTTCCGCATCACCACCCCCGGCGGCAAGGTGATCGTGATCGATCCGTGGATGAGGACCAATCCGAAGACCCCGGCGCAGTTCAAGGACCTGCATTCGGTCGGCAAGGTGGACCTGATCCTGGTCACGCATGCGCACTTCGATCACTTCGCGGATGCAGCGGACCTGGCCAAGCTGAATGACGCGCCGATGTACAACGCCGCCGGCCTGGGCAATACAGTGGTTACCCTGGGCATCCTGCCGGCGAAGCTCGCGCCGCGCTTCGGCATAGGCGGCACCATCATGCCCTTCGGCCCGAACAGCGTGAAGATCACGGCGACGCACGCCGACCATGCGTCTGAGTTGGTGTGGAAGAATCCCGCGACCGGAAAAGACGAGACCCATTTCGGCGGCGAGCCGGTCGGCTACGTGATCGAGATGGAGAGCGGCTTCAAGATCTACCATATGGGCGACACCGGGATCTTCGGTGACATGGCGCTCATCGGCGAGCTCTACAAGCCCGATCTCGTTCTGATGCCCATCGGCGGGCACTTCACGATGGGCCCCGCGGACGCGGCGCTCGCGACCAACCGCTACCTGAAGCCGAAGTTCGTCATCCCGATGCACTACGGCACCTACCCGATCCTCGCCGGCAAGCCGGAGGAATACATCAAGGCGCTGGGCAATTCGCCCACCCGCGTGATCGTCCCGCAGCCCGGGGACAAGGTCGAATTCTGAGCTAGCTGCGACGCGCCGCGCCGACCGGCAACGCGTCGGCGCGGCGAATTTCTTCGTTGTTCAGCACAGCTGGGTCGGCGAGAAATGCGTTGACGAAACCGATCGAATCGGCGCCCCAGAAAAGTTCCCCGTCCACTTCGTAGGTTGGCACGCCGAATACGCCGCGCGCGGCGGCGTCCTCGGTGTTCTTCCTCAGCGCGTCTTTTACTTGCGGTGCGCTGAGCCGCGACTCATCCACGCCCAGTCCTTTCGCCAAGGCGGAGAATGCGGCTGGGTCCGATGCTTCCACACCCGTGGCCCAGATCGAGTCGAAGATCTTCCCGACGCTCTCCGGGCTCAGCCCGGAGGCGATCGCCAGCCTCAGGTGCTGCAGGGGGTTGAACGGGTGAGAGGCCGGGAAACGGAACGGGATGCCGAGGCTCTGCGCCCACCAGGTACACCAGCGGTAGGTCCAGCGGCGCTTGGCCGGCAGCTCGGCCGGCCCCTTCTGCCCGAAGTGGTTGAGCAGGGCGGCGAACAGCACCGGCCTGAGCTCCACCGCGACATTGCGCGGCAGCTCGTGCAATCGCTTGAACGCGATATAGGAGTAGGGGGAGACGAAATCGAAATACCAGGTCACTTGGCGCACGCCTGCTCCTCCTTGCGCGCCGCCAACCGGGCCATTACCGCCGCGCGCTCCGCGTCGCTCATCTGGCTCCAGCGCGAGATTTCATCCAGCGTGCGCTGGCAGCCGAGGCAGTAGCGTTGCGCGGCGTCCATCACGCACACCTTGTTGCAGGGGGATATCAGCGCGCCCTCTTGGCCGCGATCGCCTTGCCGGCCTTGGATGCCGGTTCCTTGCCGATCACGGCGCAGATCCACTGGCCGGTGTCGACCACTTTCCCGAGGTCGACTCCCGTTTCGATGCCCAGGCCATCCAGCATGTAGATCACGTCCTCGGTCGCCACGTTGCCCGAAGCGCCCTTGGCATAGGGGCAGCCGCCCAGGCCGGCCACCGAGGAATCGAAGGTCGCCACGCCGAGCTCCATCGAGGCGTAGATGTTGGCGAGCGCCTGGCCGTAGGTGTCGTGGAAATGGCCGGCAAGCTGGCCGATGGGCACGCGCCGCGCGCAGGCCCCGATCATCGCCTGCGTCCTGCCCGGCGTGCCGGTGCCGATGGTGTCGCCGAGCGACACCTCATAGCAGCCCATGTCGTAAAGCGCCTGCGCCACCTCGGCCACTTTTTCCGTCGGCACGTCGCCTTCGTAGGGGCAGCCCAGGACGCAGGAGACGTAGCCGCGCACTTTCACGTTCGCCGCGCGCGCGGCCTGCGCCACCGGCCGGAAGCGCTCCAGGCTTTCGGCGATCGAGCAGTTGATGTTCTTTTTCGAGAACGACTCGGAGGCCGCGCCGAAGATCGCGACCTCGGTCGCGCCCGCCGCATGCGCGGCCTGAAAGCCCTTCAGGTTGGGCGTGAGGACGGGGTAGGACACACCGGGCTTCCTCCTGATGCCCTCCAGCACCTCGGTGTGGTCGGCCATCTGCGGTATCCATTTCGGCGACACGAAGGCGGTCACCTCGATCGCCCGCAGGCCCGCCTGCGCCAGCCGTTCGATCAGTTCGAGCTTCACCTTCGTCGCGACTTCCGTCTTCTCGTTCTGCAGGCCGTCGCGGGGGCCCACTTCGACGATACGCACTTTTTTCGGCAATGCGGCCATGGTCACGCCAGTGTAAGCAGTTCCGCGCCCTCGGGCACCTGATCGCCGGCGGCAAAGTGGATCGCCTTGACCACGCCGTCCGCCGGGGCGCTGATGGTGTGCTCCATCTTCATCGCCTCGAGGATCAGGAGCGGCGTGCCTTTTGACACCGTTGCCCCCGGTTTCACCAGCACGGCGGTCACTTTGCCCGGCATCGGCGCGGCGAGGCTGCCCGGCGCAGCCTCATCCTCGGGCACCTGCAGGTCCTGCTCCAGCGACAGCGCGACGCGTGCCCCGCCCGTGAACACGTGCCAATCCTGCGCTACGCGTACCACCCGCGCCTCGAACACGCGGCCATCAAGCCGCAGGCGCAAAGCGCCGTGCGCCAGCCTTTCTCCCGCGAACGCGTACGCCTGATCGCCAATGCGCAGTCCGTAGTCCTGGTCGCGGAACTCCAGCATGACCTCGTGACGCCGGCCGTGCTCGGAGAAAGCAAAGCGGTGATGCGAGCCCTGGTTCAGCCGCCAGCCGTCCACGCTGTCCCAGGGCGAATGGGGATCCGACGAGGCAAGGGCGCGGCGGCGCGCCGCGTCGGCCTCGGCGAGCATTTCGGCGAGGGCGGCGGCGGCAAGCGCCTCGAGCGGCGCGGGTTGCGCCGCCGGGAACAGTTCCTCCCGGCAGCGCTCGATGAGGCCCGTGTCGAGCTCGCCCGAAGCGAATGCCTTGCTGCGCACGACGCGCTCCAGAAACGCCACGTTGGTCCGCACGCCCGCGATTTCCAGGGCGGCGAGCGCGGCCGAGAGCCGCGCCAGCGCCGCCGGCCGGTCTTCGCCCCACGCGATCAGCTTGGCGATCATGGGGTCGTAATGCGGGCTGATCGTCGCGCCCTCGGTGACGCCCGTATCCACGCGCACCAGCGGCGAGGGTTCGGGGAAGCGCAAGTGCGCGAGCCGCCCGGTCTGCGGCAGAAAACCGCGATCGGGATCCTCGGCATACAGGCGCGCCTCGATCGCGTGCCCGTGAATCTTCAGATCGGCCTGCCGCAGCGGGAGGGGTTCGCCCGCCGCGACGCGCAATTGCCATTCGACCAAGTCCAGCCCGGTGATCATCTCGGTCACCGGATGCTCGACCTGCAGGCGCGTATTCATTTCCATGAAGTAGAACCGCCCATCCTGCCCGGTGATGAATTCCACGGTGCCGGCGCCGACGTAGTTCACGGCGCGCGCCGCCGCCACCGCCGTTTGGCCCATTTCCTCGCGGCGCTTCGCGGTCATGCCCGGGGCCGGCGCCTCCTCCAGGACCTTCTGGTGCCGGCGTTGCACCGAGCAGTCGCGCTCGAACAGGTACACGCAATCACCCCCGGTGTCGCCGAACACCTGCACTTCGATGTGCCGGGGCCGGTCGAGGTAGCGCTCGATGAGTACTCGCTCGTCACCGAAGGACGCCTTGGCTTCGCGCTGCGCGCCCTCGAGCGCGGCCTGGAACTCCCCGGCCTTGCGCACGATGCGCATGCCCTTGCCGCCGCCGCCCGCCGAGGCCTTGATGAGCACCGGGAAACCGATTTTCTGCGCTTCTTTCGCGAGAAACGCGGCTTCCTGCTGTTCGCCGTGGTAGCCCGGGACGAGCGGCACCCCGGCCTTCTCCATCAGGCGCTTGGCCGCCGACTTGTCGCCCATGGCGGCAATCGCCTCGGGCGATGGGCCGATGAATACCAGGCCGGCCTTCGCGCAGGCGCGCGCGAAGTCTTCGTTTTCGGAGAGAAAGCCGTAGCCGGGGTGGATCGCTTGCGCGCCGCAGCGCCTGGCGGCGTCGATGATGCGCTCGCCGCGCAGGTAGCTGTCCCCGGCTGGCGGGGGGCCGATGAGAAAGGCTTCATCGGCAAGGCCCACGTGGCGCGCATCGGCGTCCGCTTCCGAGTACACCGCCGCGACGGCGATGCCCATGCGGCGCGCGGTCGCGGCGACGCGGCAGGCGATCTCGCCGCGGTTGGCGATGAGGATCTTGCGGAACATCATCCGCGCCAGGAGGGCTTGCGTTTCTCGAGGAACGCAGCGACCCCCTCGCGCCCCTCGGGAGAACCGCGGATCTCGGCGATGCGGCGCGCGGTGTCGGCGATCAGCGGGTCGGTCACCGGGCTGGAGGCCACCGCGCGGATCAGCTCCTTGATCTCGGCCAGCGCCCGCGGCCCGCCCTGCAGCAGATGTTCGAGCAGTTTATCGATCTCGCCGTCGATTCTTTCCGACGGCGAGACCATGCTGAGCAAGCCG
Source organism: uncultured Enterobacteriaceae bacterium (assembly GCA_964582155.1). Taxonomy (GTDB): domain Bacteria; phylum Pseudomonadota; class Gammaproteobacteria; order Burkholderiales; family SG8-39; genus JAABQT01. Next base: position 5,607 of record CAZOSA010000047.1, read on the forward strand.
ATGCGACACGCCTCTTCCGCGCCAAAGACCTCAGCCGTCAAAAAATACCTCCGCGCCATGCGTTCTCCCATCGCCCTGACGACATAGGGACTGATGGTCGCAGGCGACAGCCCCAACTTCGCCTCGGACAGACAGAATTTCGCTTCCGGGACGCCGATGGCGATGTCGCAGGCGGCCACCAGTCCGACGCCGCCCGCGTAGGCCGGGCCGTGCACGCGCGCGAGCGTGGGTTTGCGCATGCGATCAAGCGTTTTCAGCATGTCCGCGAGCCCCTGCGCGTCAGCCCGGTTTTGCTCGTAGCCGTAGGCGGCCATGCGCTTCATCCAGTTGAGGTCCCCGCCGGCGCAAAACGCCGGGCCGTTGCCGGCGAGCACCACGGCGCGCACTCCGTCGTCGGCGTCGAGCTCGTGCAGGGTTTTCGTCAGCGCGCCGATCAGCGCATCGTCGAAGGCATTGCGGATCTCGGGCCGGTCGAGCGTCACTCGTGCCACGCTGCCGCGGGTCTCGACCTTCAGCATCTCACGCCACCCTTGGTTCGATCAGCACTTCGGTCTTCACGGAGTTGGCGATGAAGCATTTGTGGTGGGCGTCCTCATGCAGTCGCGTGTGCTCCTCCGGGCTGGGTTTGCGCCCCGCGTAACTCACTTCTGGCCGCAGTGTGACCCGCGTCATCGCCATGTCACCCGTGGCGTTTTTCGCCAGCACGCCTGAAGCCTGGTCGACATAACGGTCGACGACCAATGACGCTTTCGAGGCGAGATGCAGAAACCAAAGCATGTGGCAGGAGGATAGTGATGCCACGAAGGCCTGCTCCGGATCGACGCCCGGCGCGCCGGCCGCGGTAGGGGGAATGTTTCCCGGCGCAGCGCTCGCCGGCACCCGGACGCCGCCTTCGAAGGCGAGCGTATGCGCGCGGTTGTAGGTCTTGTAGTCGAAATCCGCGGTCTGGCGCCGCCATTCGATCGTGGCCTTGTACTCGGACATGGTTACATCCGGAACACGCCGAACTTCGTTTGTTCGACCGGCGCGTTGAGCGAGG
>CAZOSA010000047.1:6745-12119 GCA_964582155.1 uncultured Enterobacteriaceae bacterium
GGTTACATCCGGAACACGCCGAACTTCGTTTGTTCGACCGGCGCGTTGAGCGAGGCGGAGACCGCGAGCGCCAGCAGGCGACGCGTATCGGCAGGGTCCACCACGCCGTCGTCCCACAGCCGCGCGCTCGCGTAGTAGGGATGGCCCTGGCGCTCGTACTGTGCGCGAATCGGCGCCTTGAAGACTTCCTCCTCCTCCTTCGATTTGAACTCGCCGCGCACCGTGGCGAGCACGCCCGCCGCCTGCTCCCCGCCCATGATCGAGATGCGCGCGTTCGGCCACATCCAGAGAAAGCGCGGCGAATAGGCGCGGCCGCACATGCCGTAGTTGCCCGCGCCGAAGGAGCCGCCGAGGATCAGCGTGAACTTCGGCACCCGGGCGGTGGCGACCGCCGTCACCATCTTGGCGCCGTCCTTGGCGATGCCACCCGCCTCGTATTTTTTCCCCACCATGTAGCCGGCGATGTTCTGCAGAAAGAGCAGCGGAATGCCGCGCTGGCACGCGAGCTCGATGAAGTGCGTGGCCTTGAGCGAGCTCTCCGAGTACAGGATGCCGTTATTGGCGAGGATCGCCACCGGGTAGCCGTGCAGGTGCGCGAACCCGGTGACCAGCGTCGTGCCGTAGTTCTGCTTGAATTCGTCCAGTTCCGAGCCGTCGACGATGCGGGCGATCACTTCGCGCACGTCGTAGGGTTTCCTTACCTCGGCCGGGATCACGCCGTAGATTTCCTCGGCGGGGTACAGCGGCTCGCGCGGCGCGCGCAGGTCCATCGAGACCTGCTTGCGGTAATTCAGGTTGGAGACGATGCGCCGGCAGATGGCGAGCGCGTGGGCGTCGTTGTGCGCATAGTGGTCGGATACGCCGGACACCCTGGTGTGCACGTCCGCGCCGCCCAGTTCCTCCGGCGTCACCACCTCGCCGGTCGCCGCTTTCACCAGCGGCGGGCCGCCCAGGAAAATCGTGCCCTGGCCCTTGACGATGATGGACTCATCGGCCATTGCCGGCACATAAGCCCCGCCCGCGGTGCAGGAACCCATCACCACGGCGATCTGCGGGATGCCCGCGGCGGACATGTTGGCGATGTTGAAGAAAATGCGGCCGAAGTGCTCGCGGTCGGGAAATACGTTGTCCTGTTCGGGGAGGAACCCGCCGCCCGAGTCCACCAGGTAGACGCAGGGCAGGCGGTTCTGCGCCGCGATTTCCTGTGCGCGCAGGTGCTTTTTCACCGTCATGGGGTAGTAGGTGCCGCCCTTGATGGTGGCGTCGTTGGCGACGACCACGCATTCGCGCCCCGACACGCGGCCCACGCCGCAGATCATCGAGGCCGAATGCACGTCGCCGCCGTACATGCCGTAGGCCGCCAGCTGGCCGACCTCCAGGAACGGCGAACCGGGGTCGAGCAGCGTGCGCACCCGCTCGCGCGGCAGGAGCTTGCCGCGCGCGGCGTGCTTCGCGCGCGCCTCCCCGGGGCCGCCGGCTGCTATCTGCGCGACCTTGTCGCGCAGGTCGGCAACCAGCTTTCGCATGCGCGCGGCGTTGGCGCGGAATTCTTCCGAGCGGGGATTCAACTGCGACTTGATCACCGGCATCTCAGGAGACGCGCGCGTAAGTGACCGTGTGGTGCGTGAACAGCCGCCCCTTGCCGTCGTGGCATTCGGCGGTGCCGTAAATGATGCGCTTGCCCATTTTCAGCACGCGCGCGGTGCAATACACCGTCTGGCGCCGCGCCGCGTTCAGGAACGCGGTGTTCAGCTCGGAGGTGACCGCGTCGTGCTCCACGCCGATATGGCGCTTGATCGCAAGCCACATGGCGCAGTCCGCGGCCGCCATGAGCGCGGGGCCGTTCACCGTGCCGCCGGGGCGCTCGGACGCCCGGCGAAACGGCATCGCGATGGTGCAGGCCTTGTCATCCACCGCAACCAGGCGCATGCCGTAGCCGCCGACGAATCGCGCCTTGCTCAACAGTTGCTGCAGCGCGCGCTTGCTGGGCTTGCTCACGCCAGCTCAATCGCCATGGCGGTGGCCTCGCCGCCGCCGATGCACAGGCTCGCCACGCCGCGCTTCTTGCCGTACTTGCGCAGCGCGCCGATGAGCGTCACCAGGATGCGCGCGCCCGAGGCGCCGATCGGGTGGCCCAGCGCGCAGGCGCCGCCGTGCACGTTCACCTTGTCGTGCGGCAGGCCGAGCTCGTGCATCGCCGCCATCGCCACCACGGCGAAGGCCTCGTTGATCTCGTAGAGATCCACCTGGCCCGCGCTCCAGCCGGTGCGCGCGAAGAGTTTTTTCATCGCGCCCACCGGCGCCGTAGTGAACCAGCCGGGCTCCTGCGCGTGCGTGGCGTGGCCGGCGATGATCGCCAGGGGCGCGAGGCCGCGCTTTGCCGCCGTGGAGCGGCGCATCAGAACCAGCGCCGCCGCGCCGTCCGAGATCGAGCTCGAGTTCGCCGCCGTCACCGTGCCGTCCTTGCGGAAGGCGGCTTTGAGCGTCGGGATCTTCTCCAGGTTGGCCTTGAACGGCTGCTCGTCGGTCTCGATGAACTTTTCGTCTTTTCCGGCCTTGAGCGCGAGCGGCGTGGTCTCCCAGGCGAACCAGCCTTCCTTGTTCGCCTTCTGCGCGCGCTGCAGGGAGGCGATCGCGAACGCGTCCTGCGCTTCGCGCGAGAACTGGTATTTTTGCGCGCAGTCTTCGGCGAAGGAACCCATCAGGCGGCCTTTGTCGTAGGCATCCTCCAGGCCGTCGAGGAACATGTGGTCGATCACCTGGCCATGGCCCATGCGCAGGCCCGCGCGCGCTTTCGGCAGGAGGTACGGTGCGTTGGTCATCGACTCCATGCCCCCTGCAACGATGACCTCGACGGAACCGGCGAGCAGTTCGTCGTGCGCCAGCATCGCGGCTTTCATGCCGGAGCCGCACATCTTGTTGACGGTGGTGCAGCCGGCGGCGAGCGGCAGGCCGGCGGGCAGCACGCAGCCCATGAGCACTTCCTCGATGTCTGCGGGCTTGAGCTTCGCGCGCTCCACGGCGGCGCGGATCGCGGCGGCGCCCAGTTCCGGGGCGGCGAAGCCTTTCAGCTCGCCCTGGAAGGCGCCCATTGGCGTGCGGGCGGCGGAAACGATGACGATGGGATCAGTGTTCATTCAGGCGGTCTCCGAAAAAAGTTCGCGTCCGACGAGCCAGCGGCGGATCTCGGAAGTTCCGGCGCCGATTTCGTAGAGCTTGGCGTCGCGCCACAGTCGCCCGGTCGGTGTTTCGTTGATGTAGCCCATGCCGCCCAGTGCCTGGATCGCCTCGCCCGCCATCCAGGTCGCCTTCTCTGCGGCGTAGAGGATCGCACCGGCGGCGTCCTTGCGCGCAGCTTCGCCGCGGTCGAGCGCCTGACCCACCGCGTAGACATAGGCGCGGCAGGCGGAAAAGGTGGTGTACATGTCGGCGAGCTTGCCCTGCATCAACTGGAACTCGCCGATCGGCTGGCCGAACTGCTTTCTCTCGTGCACGTAGGGCAGCACCACGTCGAGGCAGGCGGCCATGATGCCGAGCGGCCCGCCGGCGAGCACCGCGCGCTCGTAGTCCAGCCCGGACATGAGCACTTTCACGCCCTCGCCCTCCTCGCCGAGCACGTTCCCGGCGGGCACCTCGCAGTCGCGAAACACGAGCTCGCAGGTGTTGGAGCCGCGCATGCCGAGCTTGTCGAGCTTTTGCGCGGTGGAAAACCCCTGCATGCCTTTCTCGACAATGAAAGCGGTGATGCCCTGGGTCTTGCCGTAGATCACCAGCACATCGGCGTCCGGGCCGTTGGTGATCCACATCTTGTTGCCGTTGAGGACGTAGCGCTCGCCGCGGCGCTCGGCGCGCAGGCGCATGCCGACGACGTCGGAACCGGCGCCGGGCTCGCTCATCGCGAGGGCCCCTACGTGCTCACCGGAGACGAGCCTGGGCAGGTACTTCTTCTTCTGCGCGGCGGAGCCGTTGCGGCGGATCTGGTTCACGCAAAGATTGGAATGCGCCCCGTACGACAGGCCGATCGACGCGGAGGCGCGGGAAATCTCCTCCATGGCGACGATATGGGCCAGGTAACCCATGGCGGTGCCGCCGTAGGCCTCCTCGACCGTGATGCCGAGCAGGCCCAGGCCGCCGAGCTTGCGCCACAGGTCCGCAGGGAACTGGTTGCTGGCGTCGATTTTGGCGGCGCGCGGCGCGATTTCGGCGGCGGCGAATTTCTGCACCGATTCGCGCAGCATGGCGATGGTCTCGCCGTGATCGAAACGCAGCAGGTTCATCGGCCGCAGGCTACTTGACGTTTACGTAAACGTCAATCGCGCTTCCTGCCGCCGCCCAGCCGCTTGCGCACGCGCTTCTCGAAGGCGGCGATCTCGGCGAGCTGCGCCGCGATGTCCTCGCGCTGGCGCTCGAGCGCCGCCTTGTGCGTTTCCAGCACGGCGAGGAAGCGCTCCAGTTGCGGCCGCTCGTCGCGGCCGGGTTCGTACATGTCGATCAGGTCGCGGATCTCGGACAGCGTCAGTCCCAGGCGCTTGCCGCGCAGCGTGAGCTTGAGGCGCGTGCGCTCGCGCGGCGTGTAGATGCGGCGCTGGCCGTCGCGCCGCGGCGCGAGCAGGCCTTCGGCCTCGTAGAAGCGGATGGCGCGCGGCGTGACGTCGAACTCGCTCGCCAGCTCGCCGATCGAATACTCCGCGTCGGCGCGTTCCTTTTCGATTTCCCGCATGGTAGGGTGCGGTTGATTCTAGCGCGCGACGCGCCCACCAGGGAGAGGCATGGCAGAGCGCACTGACGGCGTGAGCCGCGAACAGACGGCCCGCATGCTGCAGGAGGTTGCCGGGCGCGCCTCGCACATCCTGCGGGAGTTCGGGCGCAGGAATCTCGAACACAGCATCTCCTCCGCGGTGAAGGACGAGCTGGGGATCGCCCGGGCCTACATGGACATGTACTCGCGCGTGCTGATGGATCCCAGTGCCTTCGCCGCGGCGTCGGTCAACTACTGGATCGATTCGGCGCGGCTGTGGCAGTCGGCCTGGATGAAGATGCTCGGGCAGGAGGCGGCGCCGGTCGCGGAGCCGGCCAAGGGCGATGGCCGGTTCAGGGACAAGGATTGGTCGGGCAATTTCGTTTTCGACTACATCAAGCAGTCCTACCTGATCGCAGCGCGCCACCTGCAGCATGCCGTGGCCGGCGTCGAGGGGCTACCCGAAGATTCGCAGAAAAAGATCGCCTTCTTCACGCGCCAGTACGTGGACGCGCTGGCGCCTTCCAATTTCGCCGCCACCAATCCGCAGGTATTGCGCGAGACCCTGGCCTCCGGCGGCCAGAACCTGATCAAGGGGCTGAACAACCTGCTCGCCGACATCGAGAAGGGCGAGGG
>CAZOSA010000048.1:0-12083 GCA_964582155.1 uncultured Enterobacteriaceae bacterium
TGCGCCGGGCGAGCAGCTCGTAGAGCACCACGCCGAGCGAGAAGATGTCGGCGCGTGTATCGATCGGCTGGCCGAGGACCTGCTCGGGGGCCATGTAGCGCGGCGAGCCGAGCGCCGAACCGTTCTGGGTCACGTTCGAGGCGGGTACATAGGCGACCCCGAAATCGGTTAGCTTGGCGCGCCCGGAGGGCGCCACCACCACGTTGGCCGGCTTGACGTCGCGATGCACGATCGAGAACCGGTGGGCGTGGTCGAGCGCCTCGGCCACCTGGGCAATGATGTCGGCAGCGGTATGAAAGGCAATGCGCTGCGGATCTTTGAGCATCTGGTGCAGCGAGCGTCCTTCGAGCAACTCCATCGCGATGTAGGCGGTGTCGCCCTCCTGGCCGACGTCGAAAATCGTCACGATGTTGGGATGGCTCAGCCGGCCGGCCGAGCGCGCTTCGCGCAGGAAGCGGACGCGCACCTCGTCGATCACATCTTCCGGCAGGTCGGGAAGCAGCGTCTTGAGGGCGACCTCGCGCTCGATGAGGGGATCGACAGCGCGATACACGGCCCCCATGGCGCCGCGGCCAAGCTCGCCCAGGATGCGGTACCGCCCCAGCATTTTCTGTCCCAATGTCCGGCCTTGCCTCGTGTCCCCAGCATCAATGATGCCCATTCGCCGATTGAATAGCTATGCTCCGGGCGCCGAAGTGCCCGGAGAGGATGACCTGAGAGGCGCCGCCACGGGCCCCGGCGCATGCCGAAGCAGGCGAGCGGGGAGGGCGGCTAGAGGAGGAGGCTAGCCCCGCGTCCCGCGCTCGCCGCCGCGGTTCTTGGATTCGAACGCGAACACCACATAGCGCTGCGGCCCGCCGGCACGCAGCGCATCGAACGGGAAACAGGTGACGAGCGTGAGCCGGCTCGGCCCCTCCTGCTTCGCCACCCAGACATCGCCCTTGTCGAGCACCAGCGCATCGCGCACCTTGTAGGCGATGCGCGCGCCGTCCGGGCGCTCGACCACCAGCTCGTCCCCGGGCTTCACGCTTCGCAGGAACGCGAGGTGCATGTCGCGGTGTCCGCCAATCACGCTGTTGCCGGAATCGCCCGGAACGGGAGTGCCGGAGAGGTGCCCCGGACCGAAGGCGATGGCGCCGCCGTTCGCGCCCGCCAGCACGTAACGGTCGATGCCGAGCCTGGGTACGGACAGGCGAGCGACCGGCCAGGTATCGGCCCAGGGCCAGGGCTTCACTTGCCTCTGGCCATCGAGCGTGCGCGACCAGGCATGCGCGATGAGTTCCTGCGCCAGCCAGGCCTTGGCCTGGATCCAGGCGCCGTGGCCGAATTGCAGAAGGCCGATCAGCAGCAATGCCAGCGCCAGGTATTTCCAGGGACCGGCCGGGCGCTGCCGAACCTGCCGCTCGGGCCAGGCGCATTCCGCGCCCCAGGCGAGGTCCGGTTTCACGCCAGCAGCAGAACCGTGGCGACGAGAACGATGGCTGAGGCGAGCGCAATCGAAGCGGCCAGCGCGACGCACGCCACCAGATCCATGGCGACGATGCGGGCGCTGGCGGAGCGTGTGTCTGTCTGCATGGCGGCGGTGTCCTCGGCAGTGGTGTGTTTGCTGAGTCCGCATTAAACGGTGCGCTGCAGGCCACGCGCGGCCCGGCTGGTGGACAGCCGGCGAAGAATTCTGTCAATCCGGTGGCAGGCGCCGCCGCGCTCGCGGCGATGGGCTATAGTCGGCCGCCATGTCCCGCCGCATCGCCATCGTCGAGGACGATCCGGCCATCCGCGCCAACTATGCCGAGGCGCTGCGCAAGCACGGCTTCGATGTGAGCGCGTACGGCGCGCGCGCGGAGGCGCTGGCGGCGCTGCGCACGCGCTTGCCGGATCTTGCCATCATCGACATCGGGCTGGGCAGCGACGCCGACGCCGGATTTGCGCTGTGCCGCGAGCTGCGCGCCCTGTCCGCCACGCTGCCGATCATTTTCCTCACCGCGCGCGATAGCGACTTCGACGTGGTCTCGGGGCTGCGCCTTGGCGCGGACGACTACCTCACCAAGGACGTCAGCCTGCCGCACCTGCTGGCGCGCATCGGCGCGCTGTTCCGCCGCGCCGAGTTCTCGCACGAGCCGCAGTCGCTGGAGGAGACGCTCGAGCGCGGTGCGCTGCTGCTCGATCTCAAACGCTTCGCGGTCACGTGGAGCGGCAAGCCTGTGCCGCTCACCTTGACCGAGTTCTGGATGGTGCACGCTCTCGCCCGGCACCCCGGCCACGTCAAGAGCCGGGCGCAATTGATGCGCGAGGCCAATCTGGTGGTCGACGACGGAACGGTTACTTCGCACATGAAGCGTATTCGCCACAAGTTTCTGGGTATCGACACGGGGTTCGGTCACATCGAGACCGCTTACGGCATGGGCTACCGTTGGAAGGAGTAAGGCCGCGCTTCGCATTCGGGCTGCGCGCACAGCTGGTGTTGGTGGCGTTGGCGCTGCTCGCCCTGCCGTGGGTGGGCGTGGTCTACGTGAACGAGCTGGAGCGTGTGCTGCTCGAGGGCCAGGAGCGCGCCTTGATGGGTACGGCGCGCGCCGTGGCCACCGCACTGCACGACCGGCCACAACTCCTGGTGGCGGCGCCGGTGCGCGACGACGCCTTGCGCCGCGAAGCGGAGCTCGAGTTGCAGCGCATCGCCGAGAGCGAAGGCCGGTTGCCGGACGCGGCCGCCCCGCAACCGCTGGCGCGGGAGTCCGGGCTTGCGACAGGTGCGGCGCAGGCGGAAATCGCCGCGATACTGCGCGGCCTGCAGCGCGCCGAGTCGCGCATCTGGGTGGTGAATCGCAGCTACCAGGTGCTTGCGCTGGAGGGTAGCCTGCGCCGCGCGGTGCCGCAGGCAGGCGCGCAGGGCGGGCTTGCGCTTGTGGCGTGGCGCCACCTCGCCGGCTGGCTGATCCAGCGCCCCAGCGAAGATTTTGCCGAGTCGATGCCGGACGATGTGCTTGCCACAGGCCGATATATCGCCGCGGCACTGCAAGGCACGCCGGCAACGCGCACGCGGTTGACGCCCGACAGCCGCGCAGTGGTGATGTCGGCCGCCCACCCCGTGTGGAACCGGGACGAGGTGGCGGGCGCCGTGGTGGTCGAGGAGACCACCAACCCGGTCGCCAGCTTGCGCAGCGAGGCGCTCGAGCGTCTGCTCATGCTCACGCTGACGGCATTTGGCGGCGCGGCGCTGCTGCTGATCGCCTACGCATCCTGGCTGTCGCACCGTATCCGGCGCCTGCGCGACGAAGCCGAGCACGCGATCGACGCGCGCGGGCGCATCGCGCACCTCTCCGCCGGCTCGGGGGCGGGCGACGAGATCGGGGACCTGTCGCGCAGCTTTTCGGCGATGCTGGCCAAGCTCGCGCAGCACCACGCGTATCTGGAAAGCATGGCGGGGCGGCTATCGCATGAGCTGCGCACGCCGCTTGCGGTAGTGCGCTCCTCGCTGGAGAACTTGAAGCTGGCGTCCTGCGCTGAGGAGACACGCACCTACGTCGCGCGCGCCGAGGAGGGCCTGTCGCGCCTGAACACGATCCTGCAACGCATGACCGAGGCCACGCGCCTCGAGCAGAGCCTGCGCGCTGCGCAGCACGAACGCTACGATCTTTCGGCACTGGTGCGCGGTTGCGTGGAGGGCTACCGGCTGGCGTATGCCGCCACGCCCGTGGTGCTCGAGCTCCCCGGGCGTGCGCTCGAGGTCTCGGGTTCCGCGGACCTGGGCGCGCAGCTGCTCGACAAGCTGGTCGAGAACGCGGTCGAGTTCTCGCCGCCCGGCGCGCCGGTGCGCATCGCTCTGCAGGAACGCGACGCCCATGCACTGCTGTGCGTGGAGAACAAGGGGCCCCTGCTGCCCGCCGCAATGCGCGGCCAGCTGTTCGAATCCATGGTTTCGGTGCGCGAGGCGCCCACAGGCGGTGCACCGCACCTTGGGTTGGGCTTGTACGTCGCGCGCCTGATCGCCGAGTTTCACGGCGGCTCGATCGAGGCGGCCGATCTCGTTTCCCGCGACGGTGTCGCGCTGCGCGTGTGGCTGCCGCTGGCGCGCTAGAATCGCGCCCTGCATGAAGCCGCTAGCCGAGTTGCGCGGCGCGGGCCGCTTGCGCGGCCTGCTGTTCGATATCGACGACACGCTTACGACTGAAGGCCGCCTCACGGCCGAGGCTTACGCGGCGCTGGGGCGGCTGCAGGCCTCGGGACGGCTGGCGATCGCTGTCACCGGCCGGCCGGGCGGATGGTGCGATCACATCGCGCGCATGTGGCCGGTGGACGCGGTGGTGGGAGAGAACGGCGCGTTCTACTTTCGTTACGAAAAGGGCAGGCTGCAAAAGCGCTACCGGGACGGCAAGGCCGAGCGCGCGGCGAAGCGCTCGCAGCTCGGTGCAATCGCCGAGCGCATCCTCAGCGCAGTTCCGGGCAGCGCGCTTGCCTCCGACCAGGCGTACCGCGAAGCCGACCTGGCGATCGACTATTGCGAGGATGTGCCGCGCCTGCCGCTCGAGGAGGCAGAGCGCATTGCCGCACTGATGCGTGAGGCCGGCCTCAACGCCAAGGTGAGCTCCATCCACGTCAACGGCTGGTTCGGCGGCTACGACAAGCTGGCAATGACGAAAACGCTGTTTGCCGAGATATACGGCACCGACCTCGATGCCGCCAGCGCCGATTTTGCATTCGCCGGAGATTCGCCGAACGACGCGCCGATGTTCGGCTACTTTGAAAATTCGGTGGGCGTCGCCAACGTCTCGCGCTTCGCGGGGCACCTGGCTGCAGCGCCCAAGTACGTCACGCAACGCGATTTCGGCGCGGGCTTCGCCGAATTGGTGGCCCACCTGCTCGGAGAAACCTAGTGGACTGGTGGTGGGCCTACCTCGCCATCGGTGCGGCGGTGGGTTTTCTCGCCGGCCTGTTCGGCATCGGCGGCGGCATGGTCATGGTGCCCATGCTGGTGTTCGTGTTCACCGCCAAGGGGTTCCCGGCCCAGCACCTGATGCACCTCGCGCTCGCCACTGCGCTTGCGACAATCGTCTTCACCTCGATATCCAGCGTGCGCGCGCATCACCGGCATGGCGGTGTGGACTGGGCGGTCGCGCGCGCCATGGCCCCGGGAATCGTCGCCGGGTCGCTGGGCGCTGCGCTGGTCGCGGGTTTCATCCCGACGCGGCCGCTGGCGGTGTTTTTCACTGCTTTCATGTTCTACGCCGCCGCGCACATGCTCCTCGGATCGAAGCCTGCGCCGACGCGCAGGCTTCCCGGGCCGGCGGGATTGTTCGCCGCGGGCGCGGGCATCGGCGCGGCCTCCAGCGTTCTGGCGGCGGGCGGGGCGTTCCTGTCGATCCCGTTCCTCATTCGCTGCAACGTACCCTTGCGGCGCGCCATCGGCACCGCCGCGGCGAACGGCTTCCCGATCGCGTTCGCGGGCACCATCGGCTACGTGCTGCACGGGCTGCGCGCGCCCGGTCTGCCCGCGGGCAGCCTGGGATTCGTGTACCTGCCGGCGCTCGCGCTGGTGGTTGCGGCGAGCATGCCGCTCGCGCCGCTCGGCGCGCGGCTCGCGCACCGGCTGCCGGTGCGGCGCCTGCGCATCGCATTTTCGCTGATGTTGCTCGCGCTGGCGCTGCGCATGCTGGCAAACTTGTGGTGACAAGGAGGAATTGAGATGGCCGGGCCCCTGGCAGGTATGCGTGTGTTGGATCTCTCCCGCGTGCTCGCGGGACCCTGGGCCGGGCAGAACCTCGCCGACTTGGGCGCCGAAGTCATCAAGATCGAACGCCCGGAAGCGGGCGACGATTCGCGCGCCTTTGGTCCGCCCTGGGTGAAGGATACCCAGGGACGCGATACGAGCGACTCCGCATACTTCACGTCCGCAAATCGCGGCAAGAAGTCCATTACCGTCAATCTGCAGAGGCCCGAAGGGCAGCAATTGGTGCGCCAGCTCGCGGCGACGAGCGACGTGCTGCTGGAGAACTACAAGGTCGGCGATCTGGCGCGCTACGGCCTGGGCTACGAGGACCTGAGAAAAATCAACCCGCGCCTCATCTACTGCTCGGTCACCGGCTTTGGCCAGAGCGGACCGTTTCGCGAGCGACCGGGCTACGACTTCATGATCCAGGGCATGGGCGGGATGATGAGCGTCACCGGCGAGCCCGGCGGCGGTCCGCAGCGGGCGGGCGTGCCGATCGCCGACATCATCACCGGCATGTACGCGTCAATCGCCATTTGCGCGGCACTTGCGCACCGCGCGCAATCGGGCTTGGGCCAGCATCTGGACCTCGCGCTGCTCGATTCGCAGATCGCGCTGCTTGCCTATCAGAACACCAACTACTTCGCCACCGGCCAGCCGCCCGGGAGGATCGGCAACCTGCATCCGAACATCGTGCCCTACCAGCCATTTCGCGCCAGCGACGGTGAGGTGATCCTCGCCTGCGGCAACGACAACCTGTATCGCAAGTTCTGTGCGGCGGCCGGCTGCGCCGAATTGGCGGGCGATGCGCGCTTCGCCAGCAATGGCAAGCGTGTCGAGAACCGGGTCGAGCTCACGCGCCTGCTGGGGGACATCTTCCGCCAGCGCACGAAGAAAGAGTGGGCGGCGCTGCTCGATGCGGCGGGCGTGCCCAACGGCCCCATCAACGACGTCGCCCAGGTGTTCGCTGAGCCGCAGGTCAAGGCGCGCGGCGTGAAGATCGAGATCGACCACCCCGTGGCCGGCAAGCTGCCTATGGTGGCGAGTCCGATGCGCTTCTCCGGCACGCCGCTGGAGTACAGGACGCCGCCGCCGCTGCTGGGCGAGCATACCGACGAGGTCCTGCAGCATCTCCTCGGCAAGCACCCGGCCGAGATCGCGCGGCTGCGCGCCGAGGGGACGATCTAGGCAGCGAACGCCGCGCGCTCGCGGATCAGGGCCTCGACCTCGGTCTCGCTGAAGCCGAACTCGGCCAGGACCTCGCGGGTGTGCTGGCCAAAGAGCGGCGCCGGTCGCGCTACCTTGCCGGGCGTCGCCGAGAGCTTGATCGGCAAGCCGAGTGCGCGGGTGCGGCCGGCCCTCGGGTGCTCGAGCTCGACCACCATTTCGCGCGCCCGGGTCTGCGGGTCGTCGAGCATCTGGGCGATTGAATTGATCGGTCCGCAGGGCACGCCTTCTGTCTCGAGCAGCAAGATCCATTCGCGTACCGTTTTTGCCGCGAGCCGCGCGTTGATCAGCGCCACCAGCGCATCGAGATTCTTCATGCGATCCGTGTTGGTGAGGAAACGCGGGTCTTCGATCCATTCCACTGCGCCGAGCACCCGCGCGAGCCGCTGCCAGTTCGACTGATTGGCACCGCCGATGGTGAGCCAGCCGTCCCTGGCGTGGAAGGCCTGATAGGGCGCCGACAGGACGTGCGCCGACCCGGTCGGTCCGGGCGACTCGCCGGTGGCGAAGAAGATGGCCGCCTGCCAGTAGGTCTGCTGGATACCCGCCTCGAACAGCGATGTGTCGACGAGCTGGCCCTGGCCGGTCTTCAGCCGGTGCACGTACGCGGAGACGATGCCCACCGTGGCGAGCAGCCCGCCGTTGATGTCGGCGACCGGGCTGCCGGACTTGACCGGCGCGCCGCCCGGCTCGCCGGTGATGGCCATCAGGCCGGACATGCCCTGCGCGATGAGGTCGAAACCGCCTTTGTCGGCGTACGGGCCGGTGCGGCCGTATCCGGAGATTGAGCAATAGATGAGCGCCGGGTTGACTGTGCGCAGCGTGTCGTAGCCGACGCCGAGCTTTTCCATGGTGCCTTTGCGGTAGTTTTCGGTGAGCACGTCGGCCTTCGCCGCCATGCGCTTGAGCGCTTCCTGCGCCGCCGGCAGCTTCAGATTGAGCGCGATACCGCGCTTGTTGCGGTTCATCGCCATGAATGCCGCCGATTCACCGTTGACCGAAGGCTGGTCCATGCTGCGCGTGTCGTCGCCGCCCGGAACCTTCTCCACCTTGATGACATCCGCGCCCAGGTCGGCGAGCATGATGCCGCTGGTCGGCCCGGCCATGATCTGCGCCAGCTCCAGCACTTTGACGCCGGCGAGCGGCCCGATCGGTTTCTCCATCCTCAGACCTCCCTCTGCATCAGGCGGCGGCGCGCACACCGGCATCGTGACTTGCGGCGAGGTATGCCATTGCCGCTTGCACGCCTTCCTTCCGGATCGGTACACCGGCGAGCACGAGCCCCATTTCGACCCCGGCAAGAGTGCCCATCAGCGCCAGGTCGTTGAAGTCGCCCAAGTGGCCGATGCGAAAAACCTTCCCGGCGAGCTTGCCAAGGCCCGTGCCGAGCGACATGTCGAAGGTCTCGAGGATCCGCTTGCGCACCCGGTCGGCGTCCTGGCCCGCGGGCAGGAGCACCGCGGTGAGCGAGCCCGAGTACTCCGCCGGATTGGCGGCCAGGATTTCGAGTCCCCACGCCCGCACCGCGCGGCGCGTCGCCTCCGCGTGGCGCTGGTGGCGTGCGAACACGCGGTCGAGCCCTTCCTCCTCGAGCATCGCGATCGCTTCGCGCAGGCCGTAGAGCAGATTGGTCGCCGGCGTATACGGGAAATAGCCGCTCTTGGCGCTGGCGAGCATATCGTCCCAGGCCCAGTAGCTGCGCCCGAGTTTCGCGCTTTTCGAGGCGGCGAGCGCTTTCCCGGAGATCGCATTGAACGACAAGCCCGGTGGCAGCATCAGGCCCTTTTGCGAGCCGCCGACCGTGACATCCACGCCCCATTCATCGTGTCGGTAGTCGATCGAGGCGAGCGAGGAAATGGTGTCCACCATCAGCAATGCGGGGTGCTGGGCCGCGTCGAGCGCCTTGCGCACTTCGCCGATGCGCGAGGTGACGCCGGTGGAGGTCTCGTTGTGGACCACGCAGACGGCCTTGATGCGGTGCTCGCGATCCTCGCGCAGGCGCTGCTCGATGCGCGCCGGATTGGCGCCGGTGCGCCAGTCCCCGCTGAGGAACTCCGGCGCGAGGCCGAGCTTTTGCGCCATCTTCTGCCACAGCAAGGCGAAGTGGCCGGTTTCGTACATCAGCACCGCATCTGCGGGCGAGAGGGTATTCACGAGCGCCGCTTCCCAGGCGCCGGTACCCGAGGCGGGGTAGATCACGACCTCGCCCTTGGTCTTGAACACGCGCTTCATGCCTTCGAGAACTGCTTTGCCCAAGTGGGCGAAATCGGGGCCGCGATGGTCCATCGTCGGGAAGTCGATGGCCCGCAGCACCCGATCGGGAACGTTGGTCGGGCCTGGGATCTGGAGGAAATGACGTCCGGCGTTGCGAGACATGAGTTACTCCTTCTTTTGCATGCAATATCAGGCGGATTTCGCGCCAATGGGCTTGATATTGCCTAATTGTCGAAAGTTTTGTATTCTGCATACAAAATGGCGAACATGCAAGAAATTACCCCAATCGTCCGTCGGCCTCTCCACGAGGAGGCATCCGACCGGCTGCGCGATCTCATCATCCAGGGCCAACTCGCAGCTGGCGACCGGTTAAACGAGCGCCTGCTGACGGCCCAACTGGGCCTGTCGCGCACGCCGCTGCGCGAGGCCTTCAAGGTACTCGCCACCGAGGGCCTGGTCGAGTTGTTGCCGAATCGCGGCGCGATCGTTTCCCACATGGATGCGGGCCGGCTGTCGGAGACGCTGGCAGTGATGGGGGCCCTGGAGGCGCTCGCGGGCGAGCTCGCCTGCCTCAACGCCACGGATGCTCAGGTCAACGAAATCCGGGCGCTGCACTACGAGATGCTCGCCTACCACGCTCGCAACGATCTCGCCGGGTACTTCAAGTTCAACCAGGCGATCCACCTGAAGATCGTGAAATACTCCGCCAACACCGTGCTCTTCAACACCTACCGCCAATTGAACGGCAACGTGCGCCGCGCGCGCTACATGGCGAACCTGTCGAAAGAGCGTTGGGACGCCGCGGTGCGCGAGCACGAGGAGATCCTGGCCGCGCTTGGCGCGCGGGACGTGAACCGCATCAAGGCGCTGCTCTCCGATCACCTGGCGCACAAGCTCTCCAGCGTGCTCGCGGCGTTGCCGTCGCGCCAGGCGGCGTGAACGCCCCCATCCCGATCAGGCTGGCGACGGCGAAACCGGGCGACTCCTCCCTCGCGCAGCGCCTGCGGCGGGATGTAGACGGGGAAGTCCTGTTCGACGCCGCTTCGCGCGGACGTTACGCCACCGACGCCTCGATCTACCAGATCGAACCGCTCGGCGTGGTGGTGCCGCGCACCGAGGAGGCGGCGCGTACGGCGATCGCCATCGCCGCCGAGGCGGGCGTGCCTCTGTTGCCGCGCGGCGCGGGCAGCTCGCAATGCGGTCAGACCGTGGGCGCCGCGCTGGTGATCGACAGCTCGAAATACCTCAATCGCCTGCTCGAATTCGACGCGGCGGCGGCGCGCGCGGTAGTGCAACCCGGGCTGGTACTCGACGCGCTCAACGCGCAGCTTCGGGCGCATGGCCTCTGGTTTCCGGTGGATGTGTCCACGAGCGCCCAGGCGACGCTCGGCGGCATGGCGGGAAACAATTCCTGCGGCTCGCGCTCCATCGCCTACGGCAACATGGTGCACAACGTGCTCGCCATCGACGCGCTTGGCAGCGACGGCATCGCGCGGCGCTTCGGGCCGATGACCGACGACTCGGAACTGACCCGGAGGTTGCGCGCACTCTACGAGCGCGAGAAGGACGAGATTGCGGCGCGTTTTCCGCAGGTGCTGCGCAAAGTCGCCGGCTACAACCTCGATCACCTCGGCCCGCCGTACGAAAATTCGGCGCACCTGCTGGTCGGCTCCGAAGGCACGCTCGCCTGGTTCGAGCGCATCCATCTCAAGCTCAGCCCGCTGCCCGCACACCGCGTGCTCGGCGTATGCCACTTCCCGAAGTTCTACACCGCGATGGAATTGACCCAGCACATCGTGAAGCTCGGTCCTTCCGCGGTGGAACTGGTGGACCGCACGATGATCGGCCTGGCGCGCGACATTGCCGCCTTCCGTGCCACCGTGGACACCGTGATCCGCGGTGAGCCCGACGCCATTCTGCTGGTGGAGTTTTCCGGCGAGGACCAGGTGGCGCTGCTTGCCAAGTTGCAGCAGCTGGTGCAGTTGATGGGCGACCTGGGTCTGCCGGGCAGCGTGGGCGAGTTAACCGATGCGAAGCTCCAGAAGGACGTATGGGAGGTGCGCAAGGCCGGCCTCAACATCATGATGTCGATGAAAGGTGACGGCAAACCGGTGTCGTTCATCGAGGACTGCGCGGTACCCCTCGAGCACCTCGCCGAGTACACCGAGCGCCTTACGCAGGTGTTCGAGAAGCACGGCACGCGCGGCACCTGGTATGCGCACGCCTCGGTCGGCACGCTGCACGTGCGGCCGATCCTCGACATGCGGCGGGACGGCGCGGCCAGGATGCGCGCCATTGCCGAGGAAGCCTGTGCCATGGTCAAGCAGTACAAAGGCGCGTACTCGGGAGAGCACGGCGATGGCCTGGTGCGCTCGGAATGGATCGCCCCGTTCTTCGGGCCGCGGCTCACCGCGTGCCTGGGCGAGATCAAGTCCTGGCTCGATCCCCGCGGCCTGATGAATCCCGGCAAGATCGTCAATCCGACGAAAATGGACGACGCGTCGCTGTTTCGGTTCAAGCCCGGCTATGCCACGAGCGTGACAAAGGCGGCACTCGACTGGAGCGAGTGGGGTGGCTACGACAAAGCCGTGGAAATGTGCAACAACAACGGCCATTGCCGAAAATTCGACGCCGGCACCATGTGCCCTTCCTTCCGCGCCACGGGCGACGAGATCCATCTCACGCGCGGCCGTGCCAACACTCTGCGCCTGGCGCTCTCCGGGCAACTCGGGCCGCGGCCGGATGCAGCGCTCAAGGAGGCGCTCGACCTGTGCGTGTCCTGCAAGGGCTGCAAGCGCGAGTGCCCCACCGGCGTGGACATGGCGCGCATGAAGATCGAGTTCCTCGCGCAGTACAAGGCGCGGCACGGTCTGACGCTGCGCGACCGCGCCGTCGCCTGGCTGCCGCGCTACGCGCCCTGGGCGGCGCGCCTGGCTCC
>CAZOSA010000049.1:0-12061 GCA_964582155.1 uncultured Enterobacteriaceae bacterium
CGCGAAGCGCTCAGCATCCAGCCGTAGGCCTCGTTCGCGTCGCGCTTCACGCCGCGCCCCTCGGCGTAGGCCAGGCCCAGCGAGAACTCGGCGTCAGCATAGCCTTGCACGGCGCTGCGCCGCAGCCACAGGATCGCCTGCGCGTCGTCGCGCGGCACGCCACTGCGCCCCGTGCTGTAGAAGGCCGAGAGCAGGTACTGCGCCTCCGGCAGCCCCTGGCGGGCCGACTTGCGCAGCCAATCCAGCGCCTGCTGGTCGCTCTTGTCCACGCTGGTTCCGGTGCCGTGCAGAAGCGCCAGCCGGTAACGGGCTTCGCGGTCGCCGCTTTCCGCCGCCAGGCGGATCAGGCGCGCTGCCTCGTCGACATTGCGCTCGTAACCTCGCCCCTCCAGCAGGAGCATGCCCAGCCGATAGCGGCCGTAAGGTTCGGCTTGCGCCGCGGCCTTCTCCAGCCAGGCCTTCCCCGCGTCGAGATCCGCGGCGCCGCCCACGCCATCGACGAGGAGCGCGCCGAGCTTCGCCTGGGAGCGCGCCAGTCCCTGCTCGGCGGCCGCACGGTACCATCGCCGCGCCTCGGCCGGGTCGCGCAAGGGGCCGCGGCTGCGCTCGAGGATCACCGCCGCGTTGTGCTGCGAATCCGCGTGACCCTTGCGCGCCGCGCGCAGGAACCAGTCCAGCGCCTGCGCGTCATCTTGCGGCGCACCCTTGCCGGTCACATGCAGCACGCCCATCAGGTGCTCCGCGACGGTGTCGCCCGCGGCCGCGCGTTGTTCGATCTGCGCGCGCGCGTCGGCGGATCCGCGCGCTGCCTGGCGCGCCAGGTCATCGAGCGGCGCCGCGACGGCAGCGCCAGCGAGGGCGAACAGCAGGCCCAGGCCCGCGCGCATCAGTAACGCCGGATGATCGTCATGGTCTGCCCGTCATGGCGCACATCCACGCGGCTGAGGAAGCTCATGCCCAGCAGTGCGATGTCCAAGCCCTGCTCGACGATCACGCCGTCGACCGCGGCAAGCTCGATGGCCCCTAGTTTCACGGTGTCGAACCTGATGCGGTAGACGGGCACCAGGCCGCCAGCGGTCTTCGTGACCGCCACCTGCCCCTTGCGATAGTCCAGGCCAAGGCGCACCGCGTCGCTCGCCGGCAGCGCGATCACCGTGGCGCCCGTGTCGACGACAAAGCGCACCGGGCTGCCGTTGATCGCTCCCTCGGCAATGAAATGCCCGCGCGTGTCCGCGGCCAGCGTCACGCTCTGGCGCTGATCGCCCGCGGCGGAGCCACTGTAGTGCTGGCCGCGCGCCAGCGTGCGCCGGCTGCCCCCGACCTCGATGACCGCACGGTCGCGCTCCACCGAGATCACGGTGACGCCGGAGGCCTGCTGGCCGACCTTCACTGTTTTCGGCGCGCCGTTGTCGATCACCAGCACCGCCGCCTTGTCGCCGAAGGTGCCGATCAGGCTCACATCGAGGGCGAACGCCGGCCACGCCGCCAGCGCCAGCGCCAGGGCCAGCGCACTACAATGCCGCGTGATGAAGCCGGTCGCCATTTTCCGCCATGCTCCGAGCGAAGGTCCGGGCTATTTTGCCACCACCCTCGAGCGCAAGGCGATACCCTGGAAAATCGTCGCGCTCGACGAGGGCCGGGCGGTGCCGCGCGACGCGCGGCGCTACTCGGGCCTGGTCTTCATGGGCGGCCCCATGAGCGTCAACGACGAGCTGCCGTGGATTATTCCGGCGCTTGCGCTGATCGGCGACGCGGTGCGCAAGGACGTGCCGGTGCTCGGTCACTGCCTTGGCGGGCAGTTGATGGCGAAGGCCTTTGGCGGCGCGGTGCGCCCGGCGCCGGTGAAGGAAATCGGCTGGGGCGAGGTGCAGGTCGCCGACAACGGCGTGGCGCGCGAATGGCTCGGGCCGCTGCAGTCCTTCGATGCGTTCCATTGGCATGGCGAATCCTTTTCCATTCCGCCCGGCGCCACGCGCGTGCTGGAGAATGCGCACTGCGCCAACCAGGCTTTCGCGATTGGCAAGCACCTCGGCTTGCAATGCCACATCGAAATGACCGGCGAAATGGTGCGCGAGTGGCTGCGCGGCGGCGCGCACGAGATCGCGCGCGCCAAGGATTCGCCCGGGGTGCAGAAGCCGGCGGCGGTGACGCGCGACTTGCAGCGGCGGCTGGCGGCACTGAACAAGGTGGCGGACAGAATTTACGACCACTGGTGCGAAGCCTTGTCGCGCAGCTAGTGCAAGCCCCGTTGAAGGCGGCGCTGACCGCAATCCTGGGTTTGGCCGTGCTGGCCGCGGGCGCCGCGCAGGCGCACCAGACCAGCCTGTCGAGTTCGAAGCTCGTGGTTCAGGGATCATCGGTCACGGCGACGCTGGAACTGAACGGCAGGGACTTGAACGTTGCGGCGGGGCTGACGCTCACCGGCGACGGCAATGAGGTCCAGCCGCAAAGGCTGGCCGCACAGCAGCGGGCCGTCCTCGACTACCTGCACGGCCGCGTGCTCCTGCAGTTCGAGAACGGGACACGATGTTCCGCCGCAGATGAAGTGTTGCAGGCCAGGCGCGACCATGTCGTCGTGCAGCTTCGCTTTCGCTGCCCGCCGCTCGGCCGGCCGCTGGTCTATCGCGTAACCCTGTTTCACGAAATCGATCCGGCGGCCAGGCACGTCGTCACCGTGGACGGCGACGAGCGGCGCCTCGGCCTGCTCGGCGTGGCGAATCCCGGGATGGGGCTCTCGGGCGTGCGCGCCGGGCTGGGCGAGACACTGCGGCATTACGTGGTCGCGGGGATCGAGCATATCGCCATCGGCTACGACCATATCGCGTTCCTGCTCGCGGTGATCGTGCTCGGCCGGCGTTTCTGGCCGCTGTTCGCGGCGGTAACGGCGTTCACCGTCGCGCACTCGATCACGCTTACGCTGGCGGTGCTTGGATGGGTCGATCTGCCTTCGCGCATTGTCGAGCCCCTGATTGCGGCGACCGTCGTTTACGTCGCGGCGGAGAATTTTTTCGTTCGCGATATCCGCCATCGCTGGTGGCTCACATTCGCGTTCGGCCTGGTCCACGGCTTCGGCTTCGCCTCGGTGCTGCGCGAGCACGGCATTCCGGACCATGCGCTGATTCCGGCGCTGGCGGGGTTCAACGCCGGCGTCGAAGTCGGTCAGATCCTGATCGTCGTGCTCGCGGTGTTCGCGTGGCGGGCCGGGTTTGCGCTCAGCGGGAAAGCGGGCGTGCGTGCCGAAGAATCGGTACAGCGACGCGCGTCGCTGGCGGTCTCCGCGGGCGTACTGCTGCTCGGGCTTTTCTGGCTGGGCGAGCGATTGCTGGCATGACGGCGCCCGCATTGACAGCGGCACTTGGGTAGGGGGATAGTGTTGCGGCTCGCATCGTCCGGGGCGCGCTCTAGTTCCATAATGTAGGGGGCACACAATATGAAGAAATCTCTCGCAATCCTATGCACGGCGGCCGCCGGCGCGATCTCGATGCCGGTGCTGGCCGACACCACCGACGTGAAGTGGCAGTCGGTCGTCACGGTCAAGAAAAAGGGCGCGCACTGCGTCGACGATCCGAACTGCATGAACCGCTACCACTACGCATTCAAGCCGGTGGCGAAGGCCAGGCCCGGTCAGTTCATCCGCTTCGAAACACGCGATGCGCTCGACTCCAACCTGGCGCTCAAATCCGAACCCAAGGATGTGCTGGCGATCGATCTGAACCTGGTACACCCAATCACCGGACCGGTCCATATCGAGGGCGCGCGCCGGGGCGATGTGCTCGCCGTGACGCTCATCGACGTCGATCCCGACGAGTACGGCTACACCACCGTGGTGCCCGGATTCGGTTTTCTGCGCGACCTGTTTCCGAAGCCCTTCATCGCCAACTGGAAGCTGACTCGTGTGGAAGCCGTGTCCGATCAGATTCCCGGCGTGCGCGTGCCCTTCAACGGCTTCATGGGAACGGTGGGCACGCTGCCCGGCAAGCCCGAGGTCGAGGCGTGGCTGGCACGCGAGAAGCAGCTCGGCGAGGCCGGCGGCGTCGCGTTGCCGCCGCAGCCGACCGGCGCGCTGCCGGCGGAGGTGTGCGGCCCGAGCGGCAGCCACAAGGGCGAGTGCCTGCGCACCATCCCGCCGCGCGAGAACGGCGGCAACATGGACGTGAAGCAGATGGTGGTCGGCACCACGTTGCTGCTGCCGTGCTACGTGGACGGCTGCGGCCTGTTCGTCGGCGACGTGCATTACGCGCAAGGCGACGGCGAAGTGGCCGGCACCGCGATCGAGATGGCCGCCAAAGTCACGGTGCGCACCGCGATCCGCAAGGGCATGGCCGCGACGATGAAGAGCGGTCCGCACTTCGAGGGCGGCAGCCAGTTGAAGGGCCTCGCCCCGGACAGGTTCTACGCCACCGTCGGCTATCCGCTGAAGAACGCGGGCGAGGTGCTGCCGTACGTGACCTATCTCGACAGCAAGAAGATCGCTCCGCTCTCCAACCTGTCCGAAGACCTCACCGCGGCCGCGCGCGCCGCTCTGATCGAGATGATCGAGTGGCTCAAGAACACCAAGGGCTTTTCGGGCGAACAGGCCTACGTGATCACCAGCGTGGCATGCGATCTGCGCATCGGCAATCTGGTGGATGTGCCGAACTACGCGGTCTCGGCGATCTGTCCGCTGGAAATCTTCGACAAGTAACAGGAATCCTCCCGGACTGACTTCAGCAGGGCGGGGCGACCCCGCCCTGTTTTTCGCCGGACGATGAAGCGACGCGTTTTCCTGGCTGCCGCCGCGGCGCTGCTCGCGCAATCCGCGCACGCACACTCGCCTTATCGCCAGTGGAAGGTGATGCGCCAGCGCTATCTGCTGGTGCATTCGACGCGCACCGATCCGCGCTCAGACCAAATCGCGGAACAACTGGTTGCCATCATGCAACGCGTGTTGCCGGAGGCGAACGCGTTGGTCGGCCGGGCACCGGACGAACAACGCGTAGCGAGCCTGCTGACCACTGGCCAGGCCGTACTCGCGGTGATGCGGCCGGCGGACGCGCGCGACCTGTTCCTGAAGCGGGGCGCGTTCGGCGCCTACCGGGGCGCCCAGCTGCGGCTGCTGGCGCGGGTCGAGGATCGAGTGCTCGTGACAGTCGAGAGTTTTCCGGCGCATCACGCCTGGCTGGTCGCCGCGGCGCTGGTGGAAAATCCCGAGGCGCTGAGCATTCGCGTCCCGGACTCGATTCCGGGCGAGGTGCAGGTACATCCGGGGGCGGCCGGATTTGCGCGCGGCGAGCCGCTCGAAGTTCCTCGATGAAACGCGGCGCGGCCGTCGCCGCCATGCTGCTGACGGCCGTCGCGGCAAGCGCCCACGACCTGATTACCGCCGAGTCGGCGGAGCGCTATCTCCAGCAGGCGGGAAAATGGCAGACGCTCGCCGCGTCTTCTGCGCCGGCGATGGAGCGCGCCGAGGCGCAGTACCGGATCGGAGCGATGCTCGATGAGATCCGCGAGCTGCTCAATCGCGATCTCGCCACTCACGGAATCGTGCAGGGGCTGCCGTCGGGCTACCTGGTGGCCGAGTTGCAGCGCCAGGGCGTGCCGCTCGCCTGGTCGGAGAAGCGGCGCCGATTTAGTGCCAACACGCAGTATTTCGAGCAGGCGCTTGCACTCGCGTCCCGCGGTCCGCACGCGACCGATGCGGGACTACGGCTGCTCCTGGGGCGCTTTTACGACAGTTTCGAGAGCGATCCGCTCGCGTCGGATGAGTCGTGGCCGCAGCTCGACGGACAGATTGCGCTGGTGCAGGACCTGACTGCGCGCGAACTGCCAAGCGACGCGCGCGAGGAAATCGAGTTCATCGGCGTGATACTGCACGCGCGCGCCAATCTGCGCGCGCCGGACGCGGGTGCGAGACGCAGTCACGGCAGGAGGGCAATGGAAGCGATCGCGGCGTTCGAGACGCGGTATCCGGACAGTCTGCGCAGTGCACTGATGCCGATACTGCGCGAAGCGCTGCACAAGAACTAGTCGCGGAAGTTGATGTACTGCAGCGGGAGGTCCGTCACGGATGCCCGCACCAGCTGGATCGCCGCCTGCAGGTCGTCCTTCTTGGCGCCGGAGACGCGCACCAGGTCACCCTGGATCGCGGGCTGGACCTTCAATTTCGCGTCCTTGACCAGCTTCTGGATCTGCCTGGCCTTCTCCTGCACGATGCCGGTCTTCACGGTGACCAGG
Organism: uncultured Enterobacteriaceae bacterium; assembly: GCA_964582155.1. Lineage (GTDB taxonomy): Bacteria > Pseudomonadota > Gammaproteobacteria > Burkholderiales > SG8-39 > JAABQT01. Next base: position 6,214 of record CAZOSA010000049.1, read on the forward strand.
CGCTTCGCCTTGTCGCCCGAAACTTTCTCCACCGCGCCAAGCTCCAGGCAGCGCACGTCGATGCTGCGCTTCGCCATCCTCTGGCGCAGCACATCCATGACCTGGCCGAGCTTGAACTCGTCGTCGGCAAATACCGTCAGCGCGAATTCGTCCTGTTCGATGCGCGCGTCCGAGCCCTTGAAGTCATAGCGGTTCTGGACTTCCTTGTTCGCCTGCTCGACGGCGTTCTTCACTTCCTGCTGGTTGACCTGCGAAACGATGTCGAAGGAGGGCATGGGGCCATTTTACGCGCGTGCGCCGCGCAGGTAGACGGGGCGGCCCGCAAGGTGCGCCGGTGCCGCCTCGAGCGGCTGCCCGAAGGCGTCATCGGCGCGGGCGAAGGCTTCGTCGCCGGGGAACGGCAGCGCGGGCCCGTGCGCGTACGTCAGCACCACGATCTCGCCGTCCGGGCGGCGGAAGGCGAACCGGTAACGTCCATGCCGCCGGCCGGCGCGCTCGGGCAATCGAACCGAGATGCAGGTGCTTGCGCCCAGCAGGTTCAGGAACACCTGCAGCATCCGGTAGGCCGGACGCGGCCGCAGTGCCGCCGGGTCCGTATCGTCCACCAGGCCGTAGCCGCGCGCCGCCAGGCGCCACCAGTACACGCGCTCCACCATCCCCGAGCCCAGCGCATGGCACAGGTAGCGCAGCAGGTAGTCGGCGTACTCGTCCTCGGTGACGCCTTTGTCTCCGGCGTTGCGCCAGGGCGGGAAATACGGCGCATGGATCGGCGCGTGCGCATCAGTGCCGCGCAGCGGCCAATTGACCTCCGATACCACGAAGCGATCCGCGCATCGCGGCGACGCACGCGCGATGGCCCGCCCCAGGGCGAATTTTTCGGGCGCGCCGAAGCCGTACTGCGGGTTCTCCGGGGCGCCGCGGCGGTCGACGTAGAGGTGGTGCGACAGCGCGGCGAGCGGCACGCCCCGCGGCCATTCGCGCAGGGCCGGGAACAGGAACGGGTACTCGAAATCGATCATCGCCGGGCCCGTGAAGCGCAGCGTGGGATAGCGCGCATGCAGTTCCGGCAATGGCGCATAGAGCGCGCGCAGATCCTCGAAGCCCCAGATGCCCCACTTCACGCGGTTGGTGGCGTGGCCGATCTCGACCGAGTCGACGGCCTGCGCCACGCCCTCGAGCACCTCGAAGGCGAACGCGCGCCACGACGCCGGCTCGCGGATCGCGCGGCGGTCCTGCACCAGCGCCACGCTCACGGCGTGGCCGGCGCGATCCAGCGCGTGCACGAGTTCCGAGCGCAAGCGCCTCGCCTCGCGCGTGTCGTGATGGTAGAAGCGCACCAGCGCGGGCACGGGGCCGAGGCCGGCGAGCAGCGCGAGCTCCTGCTCGCGCGTCGCCGGCGTCGGCTCGAGCGCCATGCCGATGCGGCCGGCGAAATCGACCGGCTGCGCATAGGCGTTGCGCAGAAGCGGGCGGTACTCCCGCCATGCGCCGGGCGCCGCGCGCAGCGCGTCGACCAGCACGCGGCGATAGCGCGAAGCCGGGTAGTTGCGCACGCGGTCGCGGCGCAGCAGCGCGCTGATGGGCTGGGCCGTGGCCTCGTCCCAGATCCACAGGTCGCGCGGCGCCGGGTAGTCGCGCGCGGGCGGCGCACCGCTGCGCACATGGCGCCAGTGGCGGATCGGGTGGCGCCAGCGGCGGCTTCTCGCGTGCAGACTGTAGAGCCAGCGATGCCAACGCTCCCACCGGAGCAGCGCGCGCGGCGGGATGGCGCCCCAGTACATCTCGATGAGCACCTGCAGCAAGTCGGAAGGCAGCACGATGCGCGACAGATCCCGGGCGCGCTGGCGCAGGCTGAGCGCGCGGCGAATGCGGCCGCGGTTCAGGTCCACCACCATGAAGTCACGCCAGCGCTCGGCGCCTTCGGGCCGCAGCAGCACGTTCTGGTTGCCGAGGTCATAGTGCACGAAGCCCGCATCGTGCATGGCCCGCACGCTGCCGGCCACGAGTTCGAGCAAGCCGACGAACTTTGTCGACTGCGGAGGATTGTCGTCGAACAGGCGCAACAGGGCATCGCGGAAGGTCTCGGCCCCCTCCTGATACTCGGCGAGGTAGTAGCTCTCGCGCAGTCGGGTGCCGTTCCAGCGCTCCAGGTAGCCGATCGGTGCGGGCGTGCCCAGGCCCTTGTGCGCGAGATGCATCGCCGCCCGATAGGTGCGCCGCGCCTTGGAGCCGCGGCGCGCGTCACGCAGATCCTTCAGCCACAATTGAGGCCCGAATGCCTTGACCATCACCGTGACATTACGGCCGAGGACCGGCAACTCGACGCGCAGGTTGCGGTTGCGCCCGGTCGTCATCAGCCGGGCCGCGGGCGAGGACAGCACCGCGGGCAGCTCGGCGAGGCGCGCCAGCAGATCGGGCGCGCGGTACGCGTGCGCGATTTCGCCGGTGTAGCGGCCGGCGATCGCAGCCGCCGCGCCGCTAGCGGGCATTCAGGCGCTGCAGCTCATCGATCCAGCGCAGCGTCGTGTCGCGCAGCCAGAGGGCGTCCGCGTCGCCTGCGTAGCCGGTATACGCCGATACGTTCAGCGCCTTGGCCTGCACCAGCAGCAGCGTGGTGGTGGAGAGCAGGTACACGGATTTTCCGTCCTGGCCGGCGAGGCGCGTTCCAAGCAACAGCGACACGGCCTGCGGCGTGCGGCGCAATTCCGCGATCAGGCTGGCGCGCCCGGGGGGCTGCGCATCGAGGAACGTGCGCAGGTCCGCGGGCTGCGGCGGGCTGCCCAGGTCGCGCAAGGAGTCGCCGACGAAGCTGCGGAACTGCGACAAGCCTACCCGCTCGCGCTCCATGGCGCGCGGCGTCGCCACCAGCAGGTAGCGGCGCAGCTCCGGCGATTCGCCCAGCGTGAAGCGGCGCAAGTCGGCGTCCGTCAGCGCGAACAGCAGGATGCGATTGGACGCCGAGGTCAGTGCCTCCGCCAGTTCCTGCAGACGCGGGGAGGCGAGATCGAGCGTATCGGCAAAGCCCGCCGGGGCATCGAGCACCACGCGCTCCGCACCCAGGCGCACCGCGAATGGCGAGCTCCAGGCCGGCGCGCCGAGCCCGATGAGCAGCGCGGCGAGCCAGGAGCGCACGGCTAGCGGCGTCCCTTTCTCGCCGCGATGCGCATGCGCAACGCGTTGAGGCGGATGAAGCCCGCGGCATCGGCCTGGTTGTAGGCGCCGCGATCGTCGTCGAAGGTGGCGATGCGCGGGTCGAACAGCGAATCCTTCGAGCTGCGCCCGGTCACCAGCACCGTGCCCTTGTAGAGCTTGACGCGCACCGTGCCGCTCACCGGCGCCTGCGAGGCGTCGATCAGGGTTTGCAGGAGTGTTCTCTCCGGGCTGAACCAGTAGCCGTTGTAGATCAGGCGCGCGTAGCGCGGCATCAGGTCGTCCTTCAGCGCCAGCACCTCGCGGTCGAGCGTGATCGACTCCATGGCGCGGTGCGCGCGCAGCATGATCGTGCCGCCCGGTGTTTCGTAGCAGCCGCGCGATTTCATGCCGACGTAGCGGTTCTCGACGATGTCCAGTCGCCCGACGCCGTGCTTGCCGCCCAGCCGGTTGAGCTCCGTCAGTACCCGCGCCGGCGTGAGCTTCCTGCCGTTCACCGCCACGATGTCGCCCTTGCGATACTCGAGCTCGACGCGCTCGGCACGGCCGGGCGCCTTCTCGGGCGGCACGGTGATGCGCCACATCGACTCCTCCGGCTCGTAATCCGGATCCTCCAGGATGCCGCCCTCATAGGAAATGTGCAGCAGGTTGGCGTCCATGGAGTAGGGCGCGCCGCCTTTCTTGCGCTTGTACTCGACCGGTATGCCGTGCTTTGCGGCGTACTTCAGCAGTTTCTCGCGCGACAGCAGGTCCCACTCGCGCCATGGGGCGATGACCTTCACCTCCGGCATCAGCGCGTAAGCGCCGAGCTCGAACCGCACCTGGTCATTGCCTTTGCCGGTGGCGCCGTGCGAGATGGTGTCGGCGCCGGTCTTGCGCGCCACCGCGACCATGTTTTTGGCGATCAGCGGGCGCGCAATCGAAGTGCCGAGCAGGTACTCGCCCTCGTAAACGGCATTGGCGCGGAACATCGGAAACACGAAGTCGCGCACGAACTCCTCGCGCAGGTCTTCGATGAAGATGTTTTTCGCCTTGATGCCGAGCTTGAGCGCCTTCCTGCGCGCCGGCGCGAGCTCCTCGCCCTGGCCGATGTCGGCGGTGAAGGTGATCACCTCGCAGCGGTACACGTCCTGCAGCCACTTGAGGATGACCGAGGTGTCGAGGCCGCCGGAATACGCCAGAACCACCTTGTTGACCTTGCCCTTCACTTTTCCCCTTTCACTTTGCCGAGCAGCAGGAACTCCAGCAGCGCCTTCTGGGTGTGCAGCCGGTTCTCGGCCTCTTCCCAGACGACGCTCTGCGGCCCGTCGATGACCCCGGCGGCGACCTCCTCGCCGCGGTGCGCCGGCAGGCAGTGCATGAACAGCGCGTTGCGCTTCGCCGCTTTCATCATCTCGCTGTCCACCTGCCAGTCCTCGAAGTCGCGCTTGCGCGCCTCGTTCTCGGCCTCGAAGCCCATGCTGGTCCACACGTCGGTGGTCACGAGGTCGGCGTTCTTCGCCGCCTGCATCGGGTCGCGGAATTCCTCGTAGTGGTCGGTGCCGTACAGGCCGGCGCGCTCCGGCTCCACCTCGTAGCCCGGCGGCGTGGAGACGTGCACGTTGAAGTCGCATACTTCCGCCGCCTGCAGCCAGGTGTTGCACACATTGTTCGAATCGCCGATCCAGGCTACGGTCTTGCCCTTGATCGAGCCGCGCTGTTCGACAAAAGTGTAGATGTCCGCCAGCACCTGGCAGGGATGGTACTCGTTGGTCAGGCCGTTGATCACCGGCACGCGCGAATGGGCGGCGAAGCGCTCGATGATGCCCTGCTCGAAAGTGCGGATCATCACCACGTCGCACATGCGGGACATCACCTGCGCCGCGTCCTCCACCGGCTCGCCGCGCCCGAGCTGCGAGTCGCGCGTGTTGAGGAAGATGGCGGCGCCGCCCAGTTGGTGCATGCCGGCCTCGAACGACAGCCGGGTGCGCGTGGACTGCTTCTCGAAGATCATCACCAGGGTGCGGTCTTCCAGCGGCCAGTAGCGCCGGTAGCGCTTGAACTGGTTCTTGATCCAGCGCGTGCGTGCGAACAGGTGCTCGAACTCGGCACGCGACAGGTCCTTGAATTGGAGGAAATGGCGCAGCTTCGCCATGCAGTGCCTCGCCGGCCTTCAGCGCGCCGCAGCGGCGCGGGGGGCTTCTGCGGACTGCGCGAGGAACTCGCGCACGATCGGCGCGAGGCGCTCAACCACCTGCCGGCCCTCGACCTCGTTCATCACCAGCGGTGGCAGGATGCGGATCACGTTGTCGGCGGTGACGTTGGTCACCAGGCCGTGCGCGAGCGCCGTCTTCACGATCTCGCCGCAGGGCCGGTCGAGCTCGACGCCGATCATCATGCCCATGCCGCGAATCTCGGCAACCCCCGCGACCCCGCCGAGCGATGCCTCGAGGCCACCGCGGATCGCGTCGCCGACCTTGAGCGCGTTCTCAAGCAGGCCTTCGTCCTTCATGGTGTCGAGCGTCGTCACCACGCCGCACATGGCGAGCGGGTTGCCGCCGAAGGTGGAGCCGTGGTTGCCGGGCTTGAACACGCCCTTGGCCCGGTTGCCGACCACGCAGGCGCCCACCGGCACGCCCGAGGCGAGACCCTTGGCGAGCGGCACCACGTCGGGCTGGATACCCGCGTGCTGGTACACGAACCACTTGCCGGTGCGCCC
>CAZOSA010000050.1:0-11804 GCA_964582155.1 uncultured Enterobacteriaceae bacterium
TCGGGCCGGTGACGCGCGAGCTGCGCACCGAGCGCTTCATGAAGATCGTCTCGCTGGCGCCGGAAGTTCTCTGAGGGAATCCGTCATGCAACGTATTCGCAAGGGCGACGAAATCGTCGTCATCGTCGGCCGCGACAAGGGCAAGCGCGGGACCGTGCTGCGCCGCACGAGCGCCGAGTTTGTCGTGGTCGAGGGCGTCAACCGGGTGAAGAAGCACACGCGCCCCAACCCGATGAAAGGCGTGACCGGCGGCATCGTCGACAAGGACATGCCGATCCACGTCTCGAACATCGCCTTGTTCAATCCGGGAACGCAGAAAGCGGACCGTGTGGGATTCAAGCAGCTCCACGATGGCCGCAAGGTGCGCATTTTCAAGTCGAACGGTGAACAGGTCGACGCATAAGGTGACACGGATGGCCAAGGAAAAAGCCCCCCAGCCGGAGAAATCCCAGAATGCCGTCAAAGGCGCCGACAAGTCCGCCGAGAAACCGGGCAAGGCCGCCAGGTCGGCAGACAAGCCCGTCGTCGAGAAGCCGTCCAGGCCGGCACAGCCCGCGCTGCCGGTGCCGCCGGCACGCCTCGCGGCGCATTACCGCGAGAAGGTGGTGCCGGAACTGGTGAAGAAGTTCGGCTACAAGACCACCATGGAAGTGCCGCGCGTGCGCAAGATCACTCTCAACATGGGTGTGGGCGAGACTGTGGGCGACAAGAAAACGCTCGACAACGCGGTCGCCGACATGGCCAGGATCGCCGGGCAGAAGCCCGTGATCACCAAGGCGCGGCGTTCAATCGCCAACTTCAAGCTGCGCGCCGGCTTCCCGATCGGCTGCATGGTGACGCTGCGCGGCGCGCGCATGTATGAATTTCTCGATCGCCTGGTCAACATCGCCATGCCACGCATCCGCGACTTCCGCGGCGTATCGAACCGCGCGTTCGACGGCCGCGGCAATTACAGCCTGGGTGTCAAGGAGCAGATCATCTTCCCGGAAATCGAGTACGACAAGATCGACGCGCTCCGGGGCATGAACATCGCCATTACCACGACGGCGAAGACGGACGACGAGGCCAAGGCCCTGCTCGCCGCGTTCCGCTTTCCGTTCAAGCACTGAGGGACCCGCACATGGCCAAACTTTCCGTAGTACTGCGTGAGAAGAAGCGCCGCCTGACAGTCGCCAAATTCAAGGTCAGGCGCCAGGCGCTGCTCGAGGTGATCCGCAATTTCAAGACTTCCGACGAAGACCGCGATGCCGCGCGCGCGAAGCTGCAAAAGCTGCCGCGCGACGCCTCACCCTCGCGCCTGCGCAACCGCTGCGCCATCACCGGGCGGCCGCGCGGCGTGTACAGCAAGTTCGGCCTGGGTCGCAGCAAACTGCGCGACATGGCGATGCGCGGCGAGGTGCCGGGCGTAATCAAGGCGAGCTGGTAAGAGGAGATGCGCGCATGAGCATGACCGACCCGATCGCCGACATGCTGACCCGCATCCGCAATGCCCAGATGGTGGGCCACGCGGATGTGAGCATGCCTTGCTCCAAGCTCAAGGTTTCCATTGCCCAGGTCCTCAAGGACGAGGGCTATATCGACGAATTCGCGGTGCGCGATGAAAGCACGAAGCGGCAGTTACGCATAGGCCTCAAGTACTATGCCGGCCGGCCTGTGATCGAGCGCCTGGAGCGCATATCCAAGCCGGGTTTGCGCGTCTACAAGGGCCGCGACGACATCCCGCGCGTGATGAATGGCCTGGGCGTGGCGATCCTGTCGACCTCGCGCGGCGTGATGACCGATCGCAAGGCGCGTGCCGATGGCATCGGCGGCGAAGTACTTTGCATCGTGGCGTAAGGAGCCGTTCATGTCACGCATTGCCAATTACCCGATCGCTTTGCCCAAGGGCGTCGAAGTGACGCTCGCGACGGGCAGCATTTCGGTGAAGGGGCCGCTCGGCACTCTGGCGCGCCTCACGGACCCGAATGTCGGCGTGCAGAAGGAGGGTGACACGCTGGTGTGCAAGGCGCTCGGCAATTCGCGCCACGCCAACGCCATGTCCGGCACGCTGCGCGCGTTGCTGGCCAACATGGTGACCGGCGTGACCAAGGGATTCGAGAAGCGGCTCGCGCTGGTGGGCGTCGGTTATCGCGCGCAGGCGCAAGGCGACAAGCTCAACCTGCAGGTGGGCTTTTCGCATCCGGTGGTGCACATGATGCCCAAGGGCGTCAAGGTGGCGACGCCGACGCAGACCGAGATCGTCGTCAGCGGCGCAGACAAACAACTCATCGGCCAGGTTGCCGCGGAAATCCGCGACTCCAGGCCGCCCGAGCCTTACAAGGGCAAGGGCGTGCGCTACGCCGACGAGCAGATCGTCTTGAAAGAGACGAAGAAGAAGTAACGGAGCCACACATGGTCGACAAGAACCAAGCCCGACTGCGCCGCGCGCGCCAGACGCGGTTGAAGATCCGCGAGGTCGGTGCGGTGCGCCTTACCGTGCACCGCACGAACAGCCACATCTACGCGCAGATTACTTCCAGTGCCGGCGAAAAAGTCCTGGCGACGGCCTCAACCGTCGAGAAGGAAGTGCGCGCGCAGCTCAAGAACGGCGGCGACCGCAAGGCCGCCGAGGCGGTGGGTACGCGCATCGCGCAAAAGGCCAAGCAGGCGGGGATCGAGACGGTCGCCTTCGACCGTGCGGGGTACCGTTACCACGGGCGCGTCAAGGCGCTCGCCGAGGCCGCCCGCGCGGGCGGACTGAAGTTCTGAGGATTACGCCATGGCAAAAATGAAGCCCAGAATGCAGAAGAACGCCGAGCGCACCGACGGCCTGCGCGAAAAGATGGTGTCGGTGAACCGTGTCACCAAGGTGGTAAAGGGCGGTCGCGTGCTCGGCTTCGCCGCGCTCACCGTGGTCGGTGATGGCGACGGCGGCATCGGCATGGGCAAGGGCAAGGCGCGCGAGGTGCCCGTCGCGGTGCAAAAGGCGATGGAAGAGGCGCGGCGCAAATTGTTCAAGGTCAAGCTCAAGAATGGAACGCTGCACCACACCGTGATCGGCCACCACGGCGCGGCTACGGTTTTGATGCAGCCGGCGCACGAAGGTACGGGCGTTATCGCCGGCGGTCCGATGCGCGCCGTGTTCGAGGTGATGGGCGTCACCAACGTCCTCGCGAAGTGCTTCGGTTCGACCAACCCTTACAACGTGGTGCGCGCCACGCTGCACGGCCTGCGGGCGATGAACACGCCGGCGGAGATTGCGGCCAAGCGCGGCAAGAAGGTCGAGGAAATCCTTTCGTAAAGGCGCGCCATGGCGGACAAGAAAATAAGGGTGAAACTTGTGAAGAGCACGGCCGGCTGCAAAATGACCCATCGCGCGACTGTACGCGGCCTCGGGCTGCGCAGGCTCCACCAGACTGTCGAGCTGGTCGACACCCCGGCAGTGCGCGGGATGATCGACACGGTCTACTACCTCGTCCGGATCGAGGGCTGAACCAATGCGTCTCAATACACTTAAACCCGCACCGGGAGCAAAGAAGTCACGCCACCGTGTAGGCCGCGGGGGTGGCTCCGGGTGGGGCAAGACCGCGGGCCGCGGCCACAAGGGCCAGCGTGCCCGATCGGGTGGCTACCACAAGGTCGGCTTCGAGGGCGGTCAGATGCCTTTGCAGCGGCGCCTGCCCAAGCGCGGCTTCGCCTCGCCGACGCGCGCGCTGTACGCCGAGGTCCGGTTGTCCGAGCTGCAGGGCATGAAAGTGGCCGACATCGATCTCGGGGCGCTCAAATCCGAAGGCATCGTGCCGCGCAACGTGCTGGTGGCCAAGGTGATTCTCTCGGGAAAGTTGTCGCGCAAGGTGACCCTCAAAGGCGTGAAGGCCAGCAAGGGTGCGCGCGCGGCGATCGAGGCGGCCGGCGGCAGGATCGAAGACGTGCTGCAGGCGGCGAAGGAATAAGCGGGTTTGGCTACCACGCTGCCAACCGCGGGCAAGGCCGGGCGTTATGGCGACCTGAAGCGGCGCCTGCTGTTCATGCTCGGCGCGCTGGTGGTATTCCGCATCGGCGCCCACATCCCGGTGCCAGGAATCGATCCGAACGTGCTCGCCGATCTGTTCAAGAGCCAGCAGGGTGGCATCCTGGGCATGTTCAACATGTTTTCGGGCGGCGCGCTGTCGCGCTTCACCATCTTCGCGCTCGGCATCATGCCGTACATCTCCGCCTCGATCATCATGCAGCTGATGACCGCGGTCAGCCCGCAGCTGGAGCAGCTGCGCAAGGAGGGCGAGTCGGGCCGGCGCAAGATCACCCAGTACACGCGCTATGGCACGCTGTGCCTGGCGCTGTTCCAGGCCTTCGGCATCTCGTTTGCCCTGGAGTCCCAGCCCGGACTGGTGCTCGACCCCGGGCTGATGTTCCGCATTACCACGGTCACCACCCTGGTCACAGGCACCATGTTCCTGATGTGGCTGGGGGAGCAGATCACCGAGCGCGGCCTGGGCAATGGCATTTCGATCATCATCTTCGCCGGCATCGCGGCCGGCCTGCCGCAGGCGATTGCCGGCACGCTGGAACTGGTGCGTACCGGTGCCATGCATCCGCTCACCGCGCTGCTGATCGCTGCTGCCGTGCTCGCGGTCACGGCGGTGGTGGTCTTCGTGGAGCGGGGCCAGCGCAAGATCCTGGTCAACTATGCCAAGCGCCAGGTCGGCAACCGCGTCTACGGCGGCCAGAGTTCGCACCTGCCGTTCAAGCTGAACATGGCGGGCGTGATTCCGCCGATCTTCGCGTCGTCGCTGATCCTGTTTCCGGCAACGCTGCTGGGATGGTTCGGCGCGGCGGAGGGCATGGTGTGGCTGCGCGACATCGCCGCGACGATGACCCCCGGCCAGCCGATCTACGTGCTGCTGTACGCGGGGCTGATCGTGTTCTTCTGCTTTTTCTACACGGCGCTGCAGTACAACCCGAAGGAGACGGCGGACAACCTCAAGAAGTCCGGCGCATTCGTGCCGGGAATCCGGCCTGGCGAGCAGACTGCGCGTTACCTGGAAAAGATCCTGACGCGGCTGACCCTGGCGGGGGCGATCTACGTGACGCTCGTGTGCCTGCTGCCGGAGTTTCTGATCCTGAGGTGGAACGTGCCGTTCTACTTCGGCGGCACGTCGCTGCTGATCATCGTTGTGGTGACGATGGACTTCATGGCGCAGGTGCAGGCCTATGTCATGACGCACCAGTACGAGAGCCTGTTGCGCAAAGCGAATTTCAAGGGCGGGGGCGGGTTGCCCGTTCGCTGACGGCACCGCAAGAGGCGAGGAGCAGCATTATGAAAGTGATGGCATCGGTAAAGAAAATCTGCCGCAGGTGCAAGATCGTGCGGCGCAAGGGCGTGGTGCGCGTGATTTGCCCGAACCCGCGCCACAAGCAACGCCAGGGTTGATAACGCCTTGAGCGAACAGGTATAATTGCAGGTTTCCCGGGATCCCCATGGCACGCATTGCAGGCATCAACATTCCGAACCATCAGCACGCCGATATCGCGATGACGGCGATCTACGGCATCGGGCGGGCGCGCGCGCAGGCACTGTGCGCGGCGGCCGGTGTGGAGCGCACGCGCAAGATCAAGGACCTCAGCGACGCGGAAATGGAGCGCCTGCGCGAGCAGGTGATGCGCCTTTCGCTGGAGGGCGATCTGCGCCGAGAGGTGTCGATGTCGATCAAGCGCCTGATGGATCTCGGCTGCTATCGCGGCGTGCGCCACCGCAAGGGGCTGCCGGTGCGCGGGCAGCGCACCCGCACCAACGCCCGCACGCGCAAGGGTCCGCGTAAATCCGCGATCAAGCTGAACGTGCCGGCCGGCAAAGCCGCTTAACCCAGGACGAGACCATGGCCACCAAAGGCACCTCCAGCAACCAGCAATTGCAGCAGACCGCATCGGCGCGCGCGCGCAAGAAGGTCAAGAAGAACGTGGCCGAGGGCATCGCCCACGTCCACGCTTCTTTCAACAACACCATCGTCACCATCACCGACCGCCAGGGCAATTCGCTGGCCTGGGCCACGGCCGGCAATGCCGGCTTCAAAGGTTCGCGCAAGTCCACACCGTTTGCGGCGCAGGTTGCCGCCGAGCGTGCCGGGCGCGCTGCGCAGGAATGCGGAGTGAAGAACATCGAGGTGCGCATCAAAGGCCCCGGGCCCGGCCGTGAGTCCGCGGTGCGCGCACTCAACGCGATCGGCCTGAAGATCTCGAGCATAGCGGACGTCACCCCGGTTCCGCACAACGGCTGCCGCGCGCCCAAGCGCCGGCGGGTCTGAAGAAGTCAAGGAGAACGCATGGCCAGAAACCTCGATCCCAAGTGCCGCCAGTGCCGCCGCGAGGGCGAGAAGCTTTTCCTCAAGGGGGAGAAATGCTTCACCGACCGTTGCGCCGTGGAGCGGCGCGGTTACGCCCCCGGCCAGCACGGGCAGAAAAGCGGCATGCGCCTGTCCGATTTCGGCAAGCAGCTGCGCGAAAAGCAAAAGCTGCGGCGCACCTACGGGGTGCTCGAGCGGCAGTTCCGCAGGACCTACGCGCAGGCGTCCCGCTCCAAGGGCGTGACGGGCGAACGACTGCTGCAGCTGCTGGAGACGCGGCTGGACAACATGGCGTATCGCATGGGTTTCGGCGCCTCCCGCAGCGAGGCGCGCCAGGTGGTGCGTCACAACGGCATCCTGGTCAACGGCAAGCGCGTCAACATTGCTTCGTACCAGGTACGGCCGGGGGACGTGATCGAAGTCGTCGCCAAGTGCAAGGAGCAACTGCGCATCAAGGCGTCAAGCGAGGCCGCCGCAAGCCGCGGCATCCCCGAGTGGCTGGAGGTGGACGCGAAATCGATGAAGGGCACCTTCAAATCGCTGCCCGCGCGCGCCGACCTGCCGTCCACGGTAAACGAGAGCCTGATCATCGAGTTGTATTCGAAGTAACGGGAAAAATGAACATGCCGCAATCCGGATTCCTCAAGCCGCGCATCGTCGACGTCCAGAACCTGTCGCCCTCGCACGCCAAGGTCACCATGGAACCTTTCGAGCGCGGCTACGGCCATACGCTCGGCAATGCGCTGCGACGCGTGCTCCTGTCCTCCATGCCGGGCTACGCGCCTACCGAGGTGCAGATCGCCGGCGTGGTGCACGAGTACTCGACCATGGACGGCGTGCGCGAGGACGTGGTCGACATCCTGCTCAACCTCAAGGGCATCGTGTTTTTGCTGCACAACCGGCAGGAGGCAATCCTCAGCCTGAAGAAGACGGGCGAGGGACCGGTGACCGCGGCGGACATCGAGCCGTCGCACGACGTGGAGATCGTCAATCCAGAGCACGTCGTCGCACACTTGGCCGCCGCCGGCAAGCTCGAGATGCAGATCAAGGTGGAGTCGGGGCGCGGCTACGTGCCCGGCAACATGCGCTTCCTCCCCGAGGAGACCAAGGGCATCGGCCGCATCATTCTCGACGCCTCGTTCAGCCCGGTGCGCCGCGTTTCCTACGCGGTAGAGTCGGCGCGCGTCGAGCAGCGCACCGACCTCGACAAGCTGATCATAGACATCGAGACCAACGGCTCGATCGAGCCCGAGGAATCGATCCGCTATGCGGCCAGGGTCCTGGTCGACCAGTTGTCGGTGTTCGCCCAGCTCGAGGGCACAGCGATGCCCATGGAGACGCCCAAGTCCCCGACAGTGGATCCGATCCTGCTGCGCCCGGTGGACGACCTGGAACTCACGGTGCGCTCGGCCAACTGCCTGAAGGCCGAGAACATCTACTACATCGGCGACCTGATCCAGCGCAGCGAGAGTGAACTGCTCAAGACGCCCAACCTGGGCCGCAAATCGCTCAACGAGATCAAGGAAGTGCTCGCCTCGCGCGGGCTCACCCTGGGCATGAAGCTGGAGAACTGGCCGCCGGCCGGGCTCGAGCATCACCGCGCATGAGGAGCGTATGCGTCACGGACTAGGCCTGCGCAAGCTCAATCGCACCTCGAGCCACCGGCTCGCGATGCTGCGCAACATGATGGTGTCGCTGCTGCGCCACGAGGAAATCAACACCACGCTGCCCAAGGCGAAGGAGCTGCGCCGCGTCGTGGAGCCCATGATCACGCTGGGCAAGGCACCCTCCCTCGCCAACCGGCGCCTGGCGTTCGACCGGCTGCGCGATCGCGGAATCGTTGGAAAGTTGTTCGACGAACTCGGGCCGCGCTACGCGAAGCGCAGCGGCGGATACCTGCGCATCCTGAAGAACGGCATGCGCAAGGGCGACAACGCGCCGATGGCGCTGGTGACGCTGCTGGACCGGCCGGAACCGCAGGCGGAGGCGAAGAAGCCTGCGGAGGAGAAGAAGGCGGCGTAGCGGCAGAACGACACGGCTTGCCGCGCCCTCGCTCGACGCGCTTGAATCTGCCGCTCCGGCCGAGCGTGATATTGACGATTTTCCGGAACGAGCGCGAGGTGCTCCTGTATCCCGCGTCGATCATCGCCTGCGTGGCCTCATCCACCGACAGCGTCTTTCGTGGCCGCCGCTAGCGCGGAGCGCCCATCACTTCGTCGGGCGCCGCGGCCCGATAGCCGCTGGGGGGCTCGAACTCCGCAGCCGGGATGTCTCGCTGCTCGAGGGTGTTGAGCTTCGGCGGTAGCGGCATTCCCTCGCGCATGAGGCTCGCATACTCGGGGCTCGACTGGACTGCCCGGGTGAGGCGCTGCTTTGCCCTATGTCCGCCGGGATCGACCGCGCGCCGGTACATCTCCGGCGTGTTGGCGAAGTCGCGATCCATCCGGTCCAGCATTTCTCCACTCACGCAGTCCTGCACGCGGCGCTCGATCTCGCGCACCTTGGCGTAGTCGATCGACCGCAAGAGCGCGGGGTCGGTGGTCAGCCACAGCTCCTCGATGAGCTGACCGTCGGCAAGCACGCGAATCTTGCGCACCGGCTGACCGGCAATGGTGGTCCGCTCTTCGGTCCGCTCGATTGTGACCTTTACGGAGCCGGGCGCAGCCTGCGGCTTCGTGTGCTGCTCCATCATGCGGCGCTGCTCAGGCGAGATGTTTGCCATCTGGCGCTCCATCATCGCGTCCCGCGTTCGCTTCGCGTCCTGGCAGTACTCCTCCGCGGTTCCTTGCCAGACTGTCCGGGTCTTCGTATTGGCCATCCACAAGCGCCCGCGGGCGCCGTCGTAGCCCCGCAGGTAGCCAAGCGCGGGGACCGACACGCGCATCCGGCCCTCGGAGACGATGGTCTCCGTTCCGTCCTCGGAGATGGAACGGTAGCCGGCGTGGGCAGCCGCGGGCATGAAAAGGAGCAATGCGGCTGCGGTGCGAAGCATGGGCATGGCCGCAATCTAGCACGCGTTGCAAGGCGTCGGTAACAGCGGGCTTGCCGTTCTTGTAAGTGCAAAGGGCCGATGCGCGTGTTCGCGCTGATCGAGGACTCGATCGTGGTGCGAGCGATTCTCACGCACTTGGGCCGCTGGCAGCCGAAGGCGGTGGAGCGCGCACCGCCCGCCACTCCCGAGGCCTGGCCGGCGCACGCGAGCCTGCCGCTTACGTACCATCATCACCCATCACCCGCCACTGCAGATGGCATTGGGCGGGGTTTGGCGCGATATTTCGAGGAAAACGTGGTCTGTCCCGGGTTATGTTTGCGTATAGGAATTTGTTCAGTGTTGAATGTTGGTGCACGGATTCTGTGCTAAAGGTTGATTTATTCGTCTCCATTCACGAGGAGGTCATATGTTGAAAACCGCTGCGATTATTTTCGGGTTCGCCTTCCTAGTCGCCGGGGTGCTGGGTTTTGTCCCGGCTGTCGCCCCCAAACAGATGCTGCTCGGCATTTTTCACGTGAATGCGGCGCACAACGGCGTGCATTTGCTGTCGGGGGCCGCGGCGCTTGCTACCGGCGTGATGAGCACGAATGCGGCGCGCATGTATTTCCGCGTGTTCGGCGTGGTATACGGACTCGTCGCTGCACTAGGCTTCTATGTGGGCGACGGAATGCTGCTCGGCAGCATCTCGAACAACATGGCTGACGTGTGGCTGCACGTGGTAGTCGCGGCGGCGTCGCTTGCGCTTGGTTTCCTGGTGAACGACACGAACGCCTTACCAAGCGTGAATAAATAAATAGGGAAAGACCACGTTTTCTCTACGTGCAAGGTCCCAATAAACGTGGTCTGTCCCCTATTACTGTTGTGGCACGCTTCGTAGTAGGCCAGACGAAGCGGGCGTCGATACGCCGTGGAAGTGGCGCGAGGCGCTGCTCGAGGGCAGCATTCGTCATCACGCCGATGGCGCACACCCCGAACGCCCCGAGAGCACCGCATGACAAACCGGATCGGTCACAAAGCAACGCCGCTCGCGCGACAGCAAGACCGATGTGTGGCGGCGTCCATCTTGACGGTTCAGCTCGGTCGCCCGCCCACGCGACGGCTTGATGCGGCAGCGATGATGCACACAGCCAACCACGCCAGTCCCGACGCAAAGCCTGCCAATACATCGCTGGCGTAATGAACCTGCAGAAAGATGCGACTGCAGCCCGTGACGAATGCGATCGCGGTGGCGAGCAGCAAGATCGGCAGACACCAGATGACGCGCGTTGAGCGGATCAGCACGTAGGCGAGCATGCCGTACGCGACCACGGCGCCGGAGGAGTGGCCGCTGGGAAAGCTCCAGCCTTGCACCGTGAACAAGTCGTGTTCGTACAGTGGGCGCGAGCGTGCGAACACGGTCTTCAGCATGCGCGTCAGGATGCCGTTGCCGCCGATCGCGGCAATCCAGATGCAGGCCAGGAGGTAATCGCGGCGCCACAGCAGCACAACGGCGCCGCCGATGGCGAGCATCCATAGCACCGACGTGTTCGCGAGTAAGGTGACCGCCGCGAACATCTGCAGCACGGGCACAGAAACGTTGCGGCGGACAGCGTCGGTCAACGCTTTGTCGGCCAGAGCGACCCAGCCGTCGACGACCATCCAGTTCGGAAGCGTCGTGAGCAGCAGCGCTGCCATCAGAATCGCAGCAAATCCGAGCACGAGTGTCGCAGTCAACGCGCGCGCGGCCGCCGTGTCCGGCAGCTTATGACGCCGAATGTAGTGGCGGTGCACTACGAACCATCCGGCGCCGACGATCATCAGCAATACAAGCAACGCAGCGCCGAAGACAGTCAGCGCGTTTTCACCGACGGCAGTGGCGAGTTCTATCGCACGCGCCGCATCAAGCGGCATCGGACGCATCGAAGGTCAGCACCTGGCTCGCGTGCCGTTGAAAGCGGCCGGACGCCGCGGCGTAATCCCAGCGCTCGACGGCGCACTGGCGTGGCGAGTGCGCGCCATCGCAGCGGATCAGATTGACCGAGTTGGCGATGCCTTCGCGAATTCGCGACGAAACCGACGTGCCGGCCTGCACGGTCCAGATGTCGCGCGGCAAATCGGCGAATGTGGTGCGCAGTGAGCGCACATACGGCAGATGAATATGCCCGGCCATGATGATGTCGCCGCCGGCGGCGGCCCACGCCGGCACAGCCTGCCGATGACCGACAAGCAGATTTTCTTCGTCGCTGGCGCGAATCGCGAGTACCGGTTGATGCACGACCACGATGCGCAGTTGCGCTGCTGCGGCGCGCTGCAGTCGCTGGGCGACACGGTCGATCTGCTGCTGTGACAGTTCGCCGTCTATATGCCGCCGCGGCCGGGTGGTGTTGACGCCGATCACCAGCAGATGGACGGCCTCGAAAACCGGCTCTAGATTTGTGCCGAACGCTTGCGAGTAGTTCGCATAGGGCGTGAACACGCGTGCGGCGAGATTGAACAGCGGAATGTCGTGATTG
>CAZOSA010000051.1:0-11355 GCA_964582155.1 uncultured Enterobacteriaceae bacterium
CGAGGCGCTGGCCCCCGCCTGGCTCGCGCCCGTCGGCCCGCGCGAGCGCTATCCGCACTTGCGCCGCCACGCGGGGCGCTGAAGACCGGGCATTACGCGTGAAGACCTACGTCGTCGGCGGCGCGGTGCGCGACCAGTTGCTCGGCCTGCCGGTCGCCGACCGCGACTGGGTGGTGGTCGGTGCCACGCCGGAGGACATGGCGCGGCAGGGATACCGGCCGGTAGGCAAGGATTTCCCGGTGTTCCTGCATCCGCAGACGCAGGAGGAGTACGCGCTGGCGCGCACCGAGAGAAAGAGCGGCCGCGGCTACCGGGGTTTCACCGTCTACAGCGCGCCCGACGTGACGCTCGAAGCCGACCTCGCGCGGCGCGACCTCACCATCAACGCCATGGCGCGAGACGAGGACGGGTGCCTGATCGATCCTTACGGCGGGGAGAAGGACCTGCGCGACGGGGTGCTGCGCCACGTGAGCGCGGCCTTCGAGGAAGACCCGGTGCGCATCCTGCGCGTGGCGAGATTCGTCGCCCGCTTCGGCTTTCGCATCGCCGAGGAGACGCAGGCGCTGATGCACCGCATGGTGGACTCGGGTGAGGCCGAGCACCTCGTCGCCGAGCGTATGTGGCAGGAATTCTCCCGCGGCCTGATGGAGCCGCGACCGGCGCGCATGCTGGAGGTGCTCGAGAATTGCGGCCTCGCCGCGCGCCTGCTGCCGGAACTGAAGGCGGATCGCGCGGCGCTGGAGCGAGCGGCGCAGGCCGGCGCGCCGCTCGCAGTGCGTTTCGCGGTGCTGACCTGGGACTTGCCGGAAACGGCGATCGAGTCGCTGTGCGATCGGTTGAAAGTTCCGAACGAAGAGCGCGAGCTGGCGCTGACGGCCTGCCGGTGCAGGCCCCTGCTCGGGGCGGTGGCGCCGGAGCAGCTGCTGGAACTTTGCAAGCGCGGCGATGCGTTCCGCCGGCGCGAGCGCTTCGGGCAGCTGCTGCGGGCGGCGAGGCTGGCGCAGCCGGAACTCGACCTGCGCCGCGTGGAGAGGGCGCTGGACGCGGCGGCGGCGGTGGATGCGGGCGCCATCGCGCGTGCCGCACCAGCGGACATCCCGGCGCGACTGGACGAGGCGCGCCGGCAGGCGATCGCGAAGGTACTCTGATTCAGATCAGCCGCCCGATACCCCAGGCGACCAGGCAAAACAGCAGCGTGCTGGCGAAAGGCAGGGAATAGTCCCGGCCGCGCACGCGGAACCTGAGGTCACCGGGGAGCCGTCCCACCCCGAGGCGCGCGAGCCAGGGAGTGGCGATCGCCAGCACGGCGAGCGCGAGGAAGATGGTGAACAGCCACTTGATCATCGATGCCGACAGGATAAACTCGCGCGCCCTGCCCCGCCACCGAAGATACCCAGATGATCGACCTGCACACCTGGAGCACGCCCAACGGCCGCAAGGTTTCCGTGATGCTGGAGGAATGCGGCCTTGCCTACCGCGTGTTCCCGGTGAACATCGGCAAGGGCGAGCAGTTCCGGCCCGAATTCCTCGCCATCAGTCCGAACAACCGCATCCCGGCGATCGTCGACCCCGACGGGCCGGACGACAAGCCGCTGAAGCTGTTTGAGTCCGGCGCGATCCTCCTCTACCTATCGGGCAAGACGGGGAAGTTCCTGCCGCAGACGGTGCGCGGCAAGTACATCGCGCTGCAGTGGCTGATGTTCCAGATGGGCGGCGTGGGGCCGATGTTCGGTCAGGCACACCATTTCCTGCGCGCGGCGAAAGAACAGGTGCCCTACGCCATCAAGCGCTACAGCGAGGAGACGCGGCGGCTGTACGGCGTGCTGGAAACGCGGCTGAAGGAGGCGGCGTTCCTCGCCGACGAGTACTCGATCGCCGATATCGCCACCTTCCCCTGGGTGGCGCGCTACGAGTGGCACAAGGTGGATCTGAACGACTTTCCGGCGGTGAAACGCTGGTACGACAAGATCGCCGCGCGGCCGGCGGTGGCGCGGGGGATGGCGGTGCCGACGCCGCCGTAATTCAATTCGCCTTCCTGGCGTATTTCGCCAGGAAGGCGTTGATGTCCTCGATTCTGAGCTGCGGTTCGCCGGGCACCGGCTGCGTGCCGACCACCCGGTTCATCCACTCCATGTTCTCCTGCATGCGCGCCACCACCGCGGGCCATTGCTTGGCCGTGTAGCGCTGCGGGTCGGGCAGCACGTGGCACTGGTTGCAGGCGAGGCGAAACGACTCGCCCGCCGCGCGGTAAGCTTCCGGGTACTTCTTCGGGTTGAGCGGCTTTTGTCCGTTTTGTTGCAGGTAGGTGACGAGGATCCTGGTCTCTTGCGCGCTCGGCGCCTTCACCCCGGCCATCATTTCCTCCATCAGCCGGCCCAGGTTGCCCTTGCCTTCCATGCGCAGCACCATGCGCTCGACGATGGTGGGCCACTTCGCGGCGTGGTGCATCGCCGGATTGGGCAGGTTGTGGCATTGCACGCAGTACTGGATGGCGAGGCGCGCCCCTGCGGATTTCGACTGAGGCAGCTGCCGTGCCTCGAAGGCCGGCGGCAGGATGCGCTCGAGCATCGGCCCGTGCGGGCTTTCCGACCAGCGCCGCTTCGCCTCGGCGATCTCGTCGGCGAGGACGAACTGAGGGAGGATCAGCAAGAGAACGGCGACCTGGCGCATGGGGCTAAAGGGTATGCGATCGGTCGCCCTGCGCAAAGCCGAGGAGCGGCCGTCGCACCCCGCGGCCCACGGCCAGTATCTTGAACAATTCCCCCATCTCGGCGGGCGAAAGCAGCTTGTGCGCCTCCGCGGCGTGCGGCGCGTAGCGCGCCACATCCGCCGCGTCTTCGCGCTCCAGCACCTCCGTGACGCCGCAGTTGACGAGGAACTGCGCCTGGTTGGCGTAGCCCAGCACCTCCAGCCCGCCGTCGCGCGCGGCCTGCGCCAGCGCGGTGAAATCCACGTGCGCGGTGATGTCCTGCAGGCCGGGATGGAAGAACGGGTCGCCGTGCGCGCGGTGGCGGTAATGGCACATCAGCGTGCCCATGGTGCGCTGGGGGTGGTAGTACTCGCGCTGCGGGAAGCCGTAGTCGATGACGAGGAGCGCGCCGCGCTCCAGGCGCGCGGCGAGGAGCCGCATCCACGCGCGCGCCACCAGCCCGATCTCGCTTTCGTAAGGCACCGGCACTTCAATCCGGCGCGCAGCCGCGAGCAGCTCGCCCGAGGCACGGCGCTCCACCCAGGAAAGCTTGTCGTCGACACCACGTTCCATGATGCCGTTCGCGCGCCACGCCAGCGCGTGCACCGGCATGGCGTCGGCGACTTCGTTCGCCAGCATCACGCCGCGAAAATGCTCCGGCAGCCGCTCGATCCACTGCGCGCGCGCGCCCAGACGCACTTTCTGCCGCGCGCGCAACTCGGCGCTGGTCTCGAGGATGAGATAGTGCTCGGGCGCGAGTTCCCCGATCAGCGCCGCGGCGAGCGCGCCGCTGCCGGCGCCGAACTCGAGGATCGCCTCCCCGGGCTGCAGCAGCGCGCCGACCTGGCGCGCGAGCGTGCGCGCGAAAAGGGTCCCCATTTCCGGAGCGGTGGCGAAATCGCCCGGCGCGCCGAGCTTGGCCGAGCCGCCCGCGTAGTAGCCGAGCCCCGGCTCGTAGAGCGCCAGCTCCATGTAGCGCGAAAAGCCGATCCAGTTGCCGCCGGCCTTCAGTTCGGCGCGCAGGCGCTCGAGGAGCATCGCGCTCGCGGCGAGCGCTTCGGCCTCGGGTTCGGGCAGCATGCGGCGAATTTAACCTAGAATCCCCTCGATGACGGACGCTTCCCTCGAGAGCAAGGTGGCGCTGGTGACGGGCGCGGCGCGGCGCGTGGGCGCGGCGATTGCGCGCCGCCTGCACGCCGCCGGCGCGAGCGTCGTACTGCACTATCGCGGCGCCGACGCCGATGCGGCGCAGCTGGAAAAGGAGCTCAACGCCGCGCGCGCGGGCAGCGCGCTGAAGGTGAAGGGCGACCTGCTCGCGCCGGTGGCGCCCAAGGCGCTGGTGGACGCCGCGCTGCAGCGCTTCGCGCGGCTCGATATCCTGGTGAACAACGCTTCGGCTTTCTATCCCACCGCGGTGGGACAGATCGAGCTCGGGCACTGGGAAGAATTGATCGGTTCCAACCTGCGCGCGCCGCTGTTCCTCGCGCAGGCGGCGGCGCCGCAGCTCGCGCTCGCCGCGGGCGCGATCGTCAACATCGCCGACATCCACGCCGAGCGGCCGCTGAAGAGCTATGTCGTGTACAGCGTGGCCAAGGCCGGGCTCGCGGCGCTGACGCGCTCCCTGGCCATCGAGCTTGCGCCGGCCGTGCGCGTCAATGCCGTCGCCCCGGGCGCCATCGCCTGGCCCGAGGACGGCCAGTTCGACCCCGCGGAGCGCAGCCGCGTCCTCGCCACGACGCCGCTGCGGCGCACCGGGACGCCCGGGGACATCGCGCAGGCGGTACACTTCCTGTGTACGGCGCCTTTCGTCACCGGCCAGATGCTGGCGGTGGACGGCGGGCGCTCGATCTTCCTGTGAACGCCATGCACGTCGTCAAGCTGCACCGCGACCCTCGCAAAGAGGACTACGAAGCGAACAAGCTCGCCAAGCGCCTGCGCCGCCAGGTGGGGGAGGCGATCGCCGACTTCGGCATGATCGAGCACGGCGACCGGGTGATGGTGTGCCTGTCCGGCGGCAAGGACAGCTACGCCATGCTCGACGTGCTGATGGCGCTGAAGGAAAAGGCGCCGGTGTCCTTCGATCTGATCGCGGTCAACCTCGACCAGAAGCAGCCGGGTTTTCCGCAGCACGTGCTGCCGCAGTACCTGCAGGCGCTCGGCGTGCCTTTCAGGATCGTCGAGCAGGACACCTACTCGGTGGTGAAGCGCGTGCTGCCCGAAGGCAAGACGATGTGTTCGCTGTGCTCCAGGCTGCGCCGCGGCGTGCTGTACCGTGTGGCGGGCGAACTGGGCGCGACCAAGATCGCGCTGGGGCATCACCGCGACGACATCCTGGCGACGTTCTTCCTCAACCTGTTCTTCGGCGGCAAGTTGAAGGCCATGCCGCCCAAGCTGCGCTCGGACGACGGCAAGCACCTCGTCATCCGGCCGCTCGCCTACGTGAAGGAAGACGACCTGGCCGCCTACGCCGGGGAGAAGGACTTCCCGATCATTCCCTGCAGCCTGTGCGGGTCGCAGGAACACCTGCAGCGGCGCCAGGTGCGCGAGTTGCTGCGCCAGTGGGAAAAGCAGTATCCGGGGCGCGTGGAATCGATCCTGCGGGCGCTCACCGACGTACGTGCCTCGCACCTGCTGGATCGCAAACTGTTCGACTTCGCGGGGCTGCAGGCATGAGAGGCATCCGGCAGGAGCTCGAGGGCATCGTGCCCACCGTGAATCTTGCCGCGGAGGAAGGCCGCAAGGACTTCTATGCGCGCGCGAAGAAGCAAAACCTCGCGCCGCTGTGGCGCGTGCTGCACGGCCTGGTCACCGACAAGCCGTCGACGCGCTGCGAGCCGGCGCTTTGGCGCTACCAGGAAGTGCGGCCCCACCTGATGGAAGCGTGCAAGCTGATCGGCGCGGCCGAAGCCGAGCGCCGCGTGATGGTGCTGGAGAATCCCGGGCTGCCGGGGCAGTCGCGCATCACGCAGAGCCTGTTCGCGGGGCTGCAGATCATCCTGCCGGGGGAAATTGCGCCGGCGCACCGCCATGCCGCGTCCGCGCTGCGCTTCATCGTCGAGGGCAAGGACGCCTTCACCGCGGTCGCGGGCGAGCGCACGATGATGCAACCGGGCGACTTCGTCATCACCCCATCCTGGACCTGGCACGACCACGGCAACGAGGGCGCCGGGCCGATGGTGTGGCTGGACGGATTGGACATGCACATCGTCAACATGCTCGCGGCGAGCTTTCGCGAAGACCTGGGCGGCAAGGCGCAGAAGCTCGACCGACCCGAGGGCGCCGGGCCCGCCGAGTTCGGCAACAACCTGCTGCCGGTGGACGCCACGCACCGCTCGCAGACCTCGCCGATCTTCAATTACCCCTACCGCAAATCGCGCGAGTCGCTGGATTCGTTGGCGCGCACGCGCGCCCCGGATCGCTGGCACGCGCACAAGATGAAGTTCATCAACCCGGTGAATGGCGGCTGGGCCATACCGACAATCTCGACCTGGATGCAGTTCATGCCGAAAGGCTTCCAGTGCGCGCCCTACCGCTCGACCGACAGTGCGGTGTACACGGTGGCCGAAGGCCGCGGCCGGTCCACCATCGGCGGCGAGACCTTCGATTGGGGTCCGCACGATATTTTTGTCGCGCCGAGCTGGATGGCGCACACGCACCAGGCGGCGGAGGACGCGGTGCTGTTCATCTACTCCGACCGCGTGATCCAGGAGAAGCTCGACCTCTGGCGTGAAGCGAAGGACCAGCCCTGAGGCGCAAAATCATGCTCGGCGCCGCGCTGACGGCGATCGTGCTGGCGATCGGCGCGGGGGCGTATGCGCGCATGGGAACCGACTGGCGCGCGGCAAGCCAGGAGCCAGTCGGGCTCGCGCCGGATCCGGCCAGCACGCCCGAGGCCGTGGTGCAGGTTTACGCCGCGCGTACCGTCGGCGTGCGCGGCCTGTTCGGTGTGCATAGCTGGGTCGCGGTGAAGCCCGCCAGGGCGGGGGCCTACACGGTGTATGAAGTGATCGGCTGGAGGCTGCGCTTTGACGACACCGCGGTGTCCGTCCGCGAGCGCACGCCGGATGCGCGCTGGTTCGGCAATTCCCCCGAATTGCTGGCGCAAGCGCGCGGCGCCGAGGCGCAGGCGCTGATCCCCAGGATCGAGGCGGCCGTGCGCAGCTATCCCTACGCGGACGAGTACCGTGCCTGGCCGGGGCCCAATTCCAACACCTTTACCGCCTGGGTGACGCGCCGGGTGCCGGAGCTACGCGCGGACCTGCCGCCCACGGCGGTGGGCAAGGACTACCTGACCGGCGGCCTGTTCAGCGCGGCACCCAGCGGCAGCGGTGTGCAGCTGTCGCTCGCCGGCCTGCTCGGCGTGACCGCGAGCAGCGTCGAGGGCCTCGAGGTCAACATCCTCGGCATGACCTTTGGCGTCGATCCCTGGCCGCCGGCGCTCAAGCTGCCGATCGCCGGGCGCCTCGGGGCGGCAAGCGGTCCTGTATCGGCGGAGGCGCCGCCGAGGCCGTGAGGCGCAGTGTTGCGAAGTCCTGTTTGTCAAAATAGATTTGACAGATTAAACTCTGCGCCATCATGAACTGCGCGGAGCGGCTGGTCGACATGTTTGGCAGTCAGGCCGACGTCGCCCGTGCCTTCCAACTCGACCGCGCGGTCGTTCACAACTGGGTCAAGACCGGCTACGTGCCGGCGCGCTGGGCCGGCGAGGTCGAGCGCGTCACCCAGGGCCGCATCAGCACCCTCGAAATCCTCGACGAAACGAGCGCCAAGAACCCGGTACGCGTGAAATCGCGCCCGGACGACGCGCCCTTCGGCATTACCCCGGAGAACTCGACCATGACCCAGTACGCGCCCGCGAAACGCATCACGTCCTTTCATCCCCCGCAGCGCACGCTGATGGGCCCCGGCCCCACGGAGATCCACCCGCGCGTGCTCACCACCATGAGCCAGCCGGCGATCGGCTACCTCGACCCGGTGTTCGTCGAAATGATGGAGGAGCTCAAATCGCTGCTGCGCTACGCCTACCAGACGAAGAACGCGCTCACTTTCCCGCTCTCCGGGCCGGGCTCGGTGGGCATGGAGTTCTGCTTCGTCAACCTGGTGGCGCCGGGCGACAAGGTGATCGTGTGCCAGAACGGGGTGTTCGGCGGCAGGATGCTGGAGAACGTGGTGCGCGCGGGCGGCACGCCGATCGTCGTCGAGGACAAGTGGGGCGAGCCGGTGGACCCGCACAAGGTCGAGGACGCGCTGAAAAAGAACAAGGGCGCGAGCATCGTGGCGTTCGTGCATGCCGAGACCTCGACCGGCGCGCAGTCGGACGCGAAAGAACTGACGCGCATCGCGCACAAGCACGGGGCCCTGGTGATCGTGGACGCGGTCACCTCGCTCGCCGGCACGCCGGTGAAGGTGGATGAGTGGGAAATCGACGCCATTTATTCGGCAAGCCAGAAATGCCTCTCGTGCACGCCCGGACTCTCGCCGGTATCGTTCTCCGAGCGTGTGGTCGAGCGCGTGAAGAAGAGGAAAGACAAGATCCACAGCTGGTTCATGGACATGAACCTGCTGCTGGGCTACTGGAACGCCGGCGCGCGCACCTACCACCATACCGCGCCGACGAATTCGCTGTTCGCGCTGCACGAGGCGCTGCTGCTGATCCGCGAGGAAGGCCTGGAGAACAGCTGGGCGCGCCACCAGCGCCACCACGTCGCGCTCAAGGCGGGGCTCGAGGCGATGGGCCTCAAATTCCTGGTGAAGGAGGAATACCAGCTGCCGCAGATGAACGCGGTGCTGTGCGCCGAGGGCGTGGACGAGGCGCAGGTGCGCTCGCGGCTGCTCAGCGAATTCGGCTTGGAGATCGGCGCGGGACTGGGACCGCTGAAGGGCAAGATCTGGCGCTTTGGCCTGATGGGCTATTCCTGCCGCCCGGACAACGTGATGTTGTGCCTGTCGGCGCTGGGCTCGGTGCTCGACGACATGGGTTACGACGTGCACGTGGGCGACGCCGAATCCGCCGCGCACGGCGCCTACGCTCAGATGCATACCACGGACGCACAGCGCAAGAAGCGCGCTGCCTAAGGCCCGCTCGGCATGGAATATACGATCGAGGCGGATGGGGAATTTCTTCGCGTCAGTGTATCCGGCCGGGACACGGACACGCCGCCGTCCGATGTCTGCGCAGCGGTGCTGAGCGAAAGCGCCCGGCTCGGGCGCATGCGCATCCTCATCGAGCTGGACCAGAAGTTCCCGCTTTCGCCTGCCAGCCAGTACCAGCTCGTCAACAAGCTGCCCGAAATCGGCTTGACGCCTGCGCACCGCATCGCGCTCGTGCACCGCAAGCCCGACGCGCAGAAGGCCAGCGAGTTCATCGGCGTGGTCGCCGCCAACCGCGGCCTTGGGGTGCGCAATTTTCCCGATGTAGAGGACGCGAAGGCCTGGCTGCGCACGCAGGCCGCGTAGCGGCCATGTCCGCGGGCGCATGGACACGTTGACCCACGCCTTGTCGGGGGCCCTGCTGGCGCGGGTCACGGCGCCGAAAAATGCGCCGCCGCGCTCCCTTCCGCGGCGCATCGCGGCGGGCTTCTTCGCCGCGGCGGCGCCCGACCTCGACTTCATCCTCGGCTTCGTCTCGCCGCTCGTCTACCTCGAGCATCACCGCGGGCCGACGCATTCGGTGCTGCTGCTGCCGCTGTGGGCGCTGGTTTTTTCCTGGGTGCTGGCGAAGATTCTGCGCGAGCCGCGCGGCTGGCGCGCGCTCTACGGCATCACTGCGCTGGGCCTCGGTGCGCACATCCTCGGCGACCTGATCACGAGCTTCGGCACTATCATCTTTGCGCCGTTTTCCGACGCCCGGTTCGGCTGGGGCACCACGTTCATCATCGACCTATGGTTTAGCGGCATCATCGTCGCGGGGCTGATCGCTTCGGCCTTCTGGCGCGCGTCGCGGGCGCCAGCGGTAGCCGCCACCGTGGTGCTGGTGGGCTATGTCGGGCTCCAGGCGGTGCTGAAGGAGCACGCACTCGACTTCGCGCGCGAGTACGCGCAGTCGCAGGGATTGAGCAGGGTCGAAATCACCGCTATCCCGCGCGCTGTGTCGCCCTTCAACTGGACCGTCTACGCGAGCGACGAAGTGGCGCACCGCTATGCGCACGTGAACCTGGTGCGCAAGGAGCCTCTGCCCGCGGCGCACGATTTCGTCGGCCGCATGGACGCGGCATTCCAGCCGCTCGCGCGGGCGCGTTGGGAAACGAAGCCGCGCTTCGGGTGGAGCGCGTCGGAGCAGCAGCTCGCGCGGGCAGCCTGGGATTCGCCGGCCCTCGGCTTCATGCGCTGGTTCGCCGAGATACCGGCATTCGACGGCCAGTCCGAGGGCTCGGCCTGCGCCTGGTTCATCGACCTGCGTTTCGTCAACCCCGGGCGGGAGTGGGTGCCGTTCCAGTACGGGGCGTGCCGCGATTCCGCCGCTGCGCCCTGGCGAGCCTTTGAGCGCCTTGAAGGCACCGCCCGTCGGGCGCTCGAATGAGCGGGCAATTGTTCACGTTTCTGGCGCGGCGGCGGGTGCTAGGCTAGCCCTGATATCCGAGCGTCCATGGGCCTCTTGCGAATCGTCCTCCTCGCGCTCGCGGCGCTCCTCGCCGCGACAGCCACGCATGCACAGGTAACGTTCCGGGCAGCGGCGCAGGCCGGTGCGGCGTCGGGCTCCGCCACCATTGCCTTCCGCGCTTCCGCGCAGGCAGGAGCGGGATCGGGAGTCCTGACCCTCACCGTCAACAGGCCAGCCGGTACGGTGCAGAACGACGTGATGATCGCCTCCATTGGCGTTCGCCCGAATACGGCGACGGTCACCGCGCCCGCCGGGTGGACGCTGGTGCGGCGGATCAACAGTACCTCCGGTTCCAGCAACTCGCTCCTGGTCTACCGGAGGGTGGCGGGGGCGAGCGAGCCGGCCAACTATTCCTGGACCTTCTCGACCTCGACTGGCTCGACGGGCGGCATCCTGGCCTTCTCCAGCGTGGATACGGCGAACCCCATCGACGTGGAGAACGGTCAGCCCACGCCCGCCGCACTGTCGCACGCCACGCCGAGTGTCACCACCACGGTGGCGAACACGATGCTGGTCACCTCGCACACATTCGCCTCGGCACAGCCTTGGACGCCGCCGGGCGGGATGACAGAGAGGGTCGACGTTCTGGGCGGCCTCCAGTCCACCGAGATCAACAACATCCTCCAGGTGGCGGCGGGTGCGACTGGCACAAAGACAGCCACCGCCGCCGCCGACGCCGACTCGGGGAACACGCACATCCTGGCGCTCCGGCCCGGGACGCCCAGCCTCACCATCAACGTGCCCGCGGGAACCGTCTCGGGCGATGTCATGGTCGCCGCAATCGCGGTGCGCCCGAGCACGGTGCTCATCACCCCGCCCGCCGGCTGGACGCCGCAGACCGCCACCGTGCAGAGCGCCGCCAACAGCAACCGCCAGCAGATTTTCTATCGTGTCGCAAGCGGCGCGGAGCCAGCGAGCTACACGTGGACGTTCGCATCGCCCCACGCCGGCGCCGCAGGCGGCATCGTCAGTTACTCGGGCGTGGATACAACGACACAGATCGACGCGTTTGCGGGCAACACCACGCCGCAGGGCGGCGACACGAATCTCCAGCACCGCGCCTTGA
>CAZOSA010000052.1:0-11261 GCA_964582155.1 uncultured Enterobacteriaceae bacterium
CATGGCGGGGGTGACGCACTCAACCTGGTGTACGTCGTGTCGCGGCGGCCGTTTTTCGGCAGCTGGGAGTACCAGCTCGACGCCGCGATCTACACGTATCCGCCGGTGCAGAACTGGTCCGGGGCCGCGCTGATCGGCCCCAAAGGCGAGCTGCTCGGCATCGGCTCGCTCATCGTGCCCGACGCCGGCGGCCCGGGCACGCAGTCGCCCGGGAACATGTTCGTGCCGATCGACCTGCTCAAGCCGATCCTCGAGGACCTGATTGCCAAGGGCCGCGCCGCGGGCCCGCTGCGGCCTTGGCTCGGCCTCAACGCGGAGGAGCTGCGCGGCAGGCTGTTCGTGGCGCGCGTCTCGCCCGAGGGCCCGGCGGAGCGTGCCGGGCTGAAAAGCGGCGACATGGTGATTGGCGTGGGCGCAGAGGAAGTGCAATCGCTCGCCGACTTCTACCGCAAAGTTTGGGCGCGGGGCGCCGCCGGCGTCGAGGTGCCACTGCGCGTGCTGCAGGGCATGCAGATGAAGGAGGTCAACGTGCGCTCCATGGACCGGCTGGAGTACTTCCGGCGCAAGCCGGCCTACTGAGCGCGACTTGGGCAATCAGCCGCTGACCGAGGAGGAACGCGCGCAGATCGAGGCGCGCATCCTCGCCCTGGAAACCGAGCACCACGATCTCGACGACGTCATCGCCCGTCTGGTGGAAGTTTCCATCCAGGACCAGCTGCAGCTGCGCCGCCTGAAGAAAAAAAAGCTCCTGCTCAAGGACCTGATCGCGCGACTGCGCGACCGGCTGATTCCCGACATCCTCGCTTGATCGCGGCTCAGCGTCGTGAACGACGGGCCCGTGGCCTTCCGGCTGCAGGCTGGTGCATGGCGACGGTCCTGAAGCGGGCCGGGGCCACGACCTCGATCATCTCCAGGTCCCGCGAGTGGCTGATCTCGCGGTGGCGGATGCCCGGCGGCTGGTAAAAGCAGCTGCCGGCCTTCATCTTCACCTTGCCCACGCCCTCGTACTCGAACACCGCCGAGCCCTTCAGCACGTAGACGAACTGCACGTCGGTGTCATGGCGGTGCCACTGGCCGTGCGGCGACTTGCCCGGGCGCGCGCGAATCACGTGCGCCACCACCTTGCCGCGCGTGGCGCGCCGGATGCCGAGGTCGCGGTACTCGAAATAAGTGCGCAGCCCGCGCTTCGAGAACTTCGAGCGGGCGCGATGGCTGACGGCAAATCCCTGCTTCATGGTCCCCCGGATTCTACCAAACCGGTTTATCCTTGCACCTCCCATGTTCGACCAGTTCATCGGCGTCAAGCCGGTCGAGGATCGCCACCGTTTTGACGTGCCGCGACTGGAGCAGTTCCTGCGCGGCAAAATCGACGACTGGCGCGGCGAGCTCACGGTCGAGCAGTTCAAGGGCGGGCAATCCAATCCCACCTACCGCATCACCGCGGGCGGCCGGCGCTACGCGCTGCGCAGGAAGCCCCCGGGCAAGCTCCTGCCTTCGGCGCACGCGGTGGAGCGCGAATACAAGGTGACCAAGGCGCTGCACGGCGCGGGCTTCCCGGTGGCGCAGCCCCATACGCTGTGCGAGGACGAAACTGTCATCGGCACCGCGTTCTATGTCATGGACTGCGTGGAAGGGCGCGTGTTGTGGGACCAGGCGCTGCCCGGCATGAGCAAGTCCGGGCGTGGCGCAATCTGGGACGAGCTGAACCGCGTCATCGCGCAGCTGCACCAGATCGACTACCTGGCCGTCGGCCTCGGGGATTTCGGCAAGCCGGGCGACTACGTCGCGCGCCAGGTGTCGCGCTGGACCAGGCAGTACCAGGCGTCCGCACTCGGGCGCATCGAGGAAATGGACCAGCTCATCGAGTGGCTGCCGCAGAACATCCCGGCGGGCGACGAGACCTCGGTGGTGCACGGCGATTTTCGCCTCGACAACATGATCTTCCATCCGACCGAGCCGCGGATCCTCGCGGTGCTGGACTGGGAGCTCTCGACGCTCGGCCATCCGCTCGCCGATTTCGCCTACCACTGCATGAGCTGGCACATCGCGCCGGGCAAATTTCGCGGCATCGCCGGCCTTGACCATGCCGCGCTCGGCATTCCCGGCGAGCTCGAGTACGTCGAGCGCTACTGCAAGCGCACCGGGCGCAGGGGCATCGACCCTTCGACCTGGGACTACTACATGGCATACAACCTCTTTCGCATCGCCGCCATCACGCAGGGCATCGCCAAGCGCGTGGTGGATGGCACCGCGGCGAGCGAGTACGCGCGCGAAGCCGGCTCGCGCACGCGCCCGCTGGCCGAGCTCGGGTGGGCGCAGGTGGATAAAATTCTGCACAGAGCAGCCTAGGAGACGCACATGGACTTCGAATTTTCGCCGCGGGTCAGGGACATGCAAAAGCGCCTCACGGCGTTCATGGACGAGCACATCTATCCCAATGAGCCCGCCTACTACGCGCACACGAGGAGCGATAAGCGCTGGGAACCCGTGCCGGTGATCGAGGAACTCAAGCCCAAGGCGCGCAAGGCGGGCCTGTGGAACCTGTTCCTGCCGCATTCCAAGCGCGCCCCCGAGGGGCTGTCCAACCTGGAATACGCGCCGCTGTGCGAGATCATGGGGCGCACCAGCTGGTCGCCCGAGGTGTTCAACTGCTCGGCGCCCGATACCGGCAACATGGAGACCATCGAGCGCTACGGTAACGAGGAGCAGAAGAGGCAGTGGCTCGAGCCGCTGCTGCGCGGCGAGATTCGCTCGGCGTTCCTGATGACCGAACCGGCGGTGGCAAGCTCGGATGCCACCAACATCCAGATGCAGATCAAGCGCGACGGCGGCGACTACGTCATCAACGGCCGCAAGTGGTGGTCCTCGGGCGCGGGCGATTCGCGCTGCAAGGTCTACATCGTGATGGGCAAGACCAATCCCGATGCAGCTTCGCGCCACAGCCAGCAGTCGATGATCCTGGTCCCGGCCGGCACCAAGGGCATCAAGATCCTGCACCACCTGAACGTCTTCGGCTACGACGACGCGCCGCACGGGCACATGGAGATCGAGTTCAAGGACGTGCGCGTGCCGGCTTCCAGCATCCTGCTTGGCGAGGGCCGCGGCTTCGAGATCGCGCAGGGGCGGCTTGGGCCGGGGCGCATTCACCACTGCATGCGCCTTGTCGGCCAGTCCGAGCGGGCCCTCGAGAAGATGTGCAAGCGCGCGACCCAGCGCGTCGCCTTCGGCCGCACGATCGCGGAGCAGGGCGTGACGCGCGAGAGGATCGCGGAGGCGCGCATCATGATCGACAGCGCGCGCTTCATGGTGCTGCACGCCGCCTGGAAGATGGACACGGTGGGCAACAAGGTGGCGCAAAAGGAAATCGCCATGATCAAGGTGCTGGCGCCGACCATGGCCTGCCAGGTGATCGACTGGGCGATGCAGGTGCACGGCGGCGGTGGGGTCACCGACCAGTTCGGTCTGGCCAACATGTACGCGCACGCCAGGACGCTCAGGTTCGCCGACGGCCCGGACGAGGTGCACCGCAATGCCATCGCCAAGCTCGAGATCGCCGAGCAGACCTCGGTCGCCGAGGCGCTCGCCGGGCGCAAGCATTGACATGGACCTGAAAGGCAAGATCGCGGTGGTCACCGGCGCGGCGAGCGGCATCGGCCGCGCCGCGGCGCTGCGCTTTGCCAAAGAGGGTACCGCCGGCCTCGTGCTGGCGGACCTCAACATGCATGGCCTGACGCCGGTGGCCGACGAGGTGCAGGGCCTCGCCGTGGTCTGCGACGTCAGCCGGGAGGCCGACATCAAGCGCCTGGTCGCGCAGGCCGAGGAGAAGTACGGGCGCATCGATGTCTATTTCTCCAACGCCGGCATCATCCACCGCGGCGGGCTCGACGCACCCGACGCCGAATGGGAGCGCAACTGGAAGATCCACGTCATGGCGCATGTCTGGGCGGCGCGCGCAACCGTGGAGAAGATGGTGGCGCGCGGCGGCGGCTACTTCCTCGTCACGGCCTCCGCCGCGGGCCTGCTCAACATCGTCGAGTCCGCGACCTACGGCGTCACCAAGCACGGCGCGGTGGCCTTCGCCGAGTGGCTGGCGATCGCCTACGGGCGCCGGGGCTTGCGCGTCTCGTGCCTGTGCCCGCAGGCGGTGATCACCGGCATGTACAAGGGCGACGGCGGCTCGGCCGGCATGGACGGGGCGCTCAGCGCGGAGCAGGTGGCGCAGGAGATCGTGAAAGTGATGGGCGAGGAGCGTTTCCTTGTGCTGCCGCACCCCACAGTGCTCGACTACATGCGCAATAAGACCGCCGACTACGACCGCTGGATCGGCGGCATGCAGAAGCTCTATGCAAAGCACCAGGGAGACAAGCGATGATCAAGCTGTGCGGATTCCGGATCAGCAACTATCACAACAAGGTGCGCATCGCGCTCCTGGAGAAAGGCGTTGCGTTCGAAGAGGACGAGAACGTGAGGCCCTCGCAGGAGGGCGACTACCTGGCCAGGAGCCCGATGGGCAAGGTGCCTTACCTGGAAGTGGATGGCACCCGGGTGCGCGAGTCGAGCGCGATCCTGGAATACCTCGAGGACGCCTATCCGCAAATGCCGCTGCTGCCCAAGGACCCGATCGAGCGCGCGCGCGTACGCGAGCTGCTCATCTTCATCGAACTGCACCTGGAGCTCGTGGCGCGGCGCATGTACGGGATGCTCGCGGGCGGCAAGCCCGTGTCGGAGGAAACCCGGCAGCGGGTGGAAAAAGATCTTGCCAAGGGCGTGCGCGCGCTCAAAGCGGTGGCGAGGTTCGAGCCCTACATTGCGGGCAAGGAACTGACCATTGCCGACTGCGCCGCCTTCGTGCACCTGCCGCTGGTGACGCTGGTGACGAAGAACTTCTTCGGGCGCGATTTCCTCGAGGACCTGCCGCCTATGAAGCCTTACCTGAAGATGCTGGGCGAGCGGCCCGCATTCGCGAAAGTGAACGAGGATCGCCGGGCCGCCACCGCCGCGGCGAAGAAGTAGCGCATGCAGGGGCTCGCTCCCCTGGGCGATTACCTCAGGTTCGTCGTCACGCTCACCGCGGTCGTCGATCCGTTTCTCGCAGTGCCGTTTTTCCTCACCGTCACCGCGTCGCGCAACGAGGCCGAGAGCCGCCGTCTGGGACGCGTGGTGGCGCTCACGGTGTTCCTGGTGCTGGCGGTCTCCGCCTTCGTCGGCGAGGCGCTGCTCGAACTGATCGGCGCGAGCCTGTCCGCGTTTCGCGTGGGCGGCGGTCTGGTGCTGCTGCTGATGGCGCTGGCGATGCTCAATGCGCAGGCGGGCGGCGTGCGCCAGTCGAAGGCCGAGGCGAGGGAGCTGGAGCAGGGCGAGCTGTTCGGCGTTGTTCCGCTTGCCATCCCGCTGCTCGCGGGGCCGGGCGCGATCAGCACCGCGATCATCGCCGCGGAAGGCGGCAGCGTGGCGCACCAGCTCGTCATCATCCTGTGCATTGGCGTGGTGTGCCTGGTGTCGTGGCTGACGATGCGCGCCGCGCACCGCATCGCCGCGCGCATGGGGACGACGGGGCTGAACGTCGCGACGCGGATCCTCGGGCTGTTGCTGGCGGCCATGGCGGTGCAGACCATGGCGGTGGGGCTGAGGCAGCTGTTTCCGGGGTTGGGTTAGCGCGTCAACGACCTTCCATCCACTCTGCGGCATCCTTCCATAGTGTGTCCTTGAATCGCTCGCGAAAAAAACCGAAGTGCCCGATCGGCCCGCCGCCGACCTTTGCCGGGTCGACGCGCTCGAGCTTGCGCACGGCATTCGGGTAGAACTCCAGGTACGCCTCCACCGCCCTGAGCGGAGCGTAGACATCGTCCGCCATGGCATAGGCGCGGATCGGCGCCTTGAATCGGGCGTAAGCCTCCTGCGCCCCGAGCGCGCCGACGACGTAGCCCGGGTGCCGGCACCAGCTCGCCCACTCGTTCGCCACGCCCTTGGGCAGGTCCTCACCCTGCCCGAGGAGCCGCGCGGGGAAGTAACCCATCACCCGCGACACGCCGGGCATGAGCACGTGCGTGAGGAACCACATTCCGGTACGGCTGGGGCCACTCCAGTGGCCCCAGTAACCGCTCTGCGAGCCCACCGCCATCGCCGCGACATAGCGTTCGTTGCCCGGCACGAGGCCGAAGACCTGGCCGCCAAAGCTGTGGCCGATGCCGATGAGGCGCGCGCCGTGCGTGGCGCGCTCGAGGTGGTCCAGCGCACCGGCGATGTCCTTCTCGGCCCAGTCGCGCATGCGCGCCGGGTTACCGCGCAGCGAGCCCGGGGCTCGCGAGCGGCCAGTGCCGCGGTAGTCGAAGGTGAGGGCGGCGAAGCCGCGCCCAGCGAGGTAGGCGGCGAACTTGTCGTAGTACTCCTGCTTCACGCCGGAGGCGGCCTGGAACAGCACCGCGCGCCGGTTGGGTGTCTTCGGGCGGTACAGCGTGCCGGCGAGCCGGGCGCCGTCGCGCGCGGGGAATTCGACCGCGGTGCCGCTCACTTGCGCACGCGGCGCGGCCGGCCCTTCGAATCGATGGCCACGTAGGTGAGGGCGGCTTCGGTCACCTTGACGATCTTCGCCGCGGGGCGGCCGCGCTCGGCGTACACCTCGACGTTGACCGTGATGGACGTATTGCCGATTCGCACCACGTCGGCATAGAGCGACAGGATGTCGCCGATCTGCACCGGCTGCTTGAAGACGAAGGAGTTGACCGAGACGGTGGCGACGCGCCCGCGCGCCACGCGCCCGGCGACCGTGCCGCCGGCGACGTCCACCTGCGCCATGATCCAGCCGCCGAAGATGTCGCCGTTGTGGTTGGCGTCGGCCGGCATCGGCACGACGCGCAGCGCGGGGATTTTCCCCTTGGGCAGCTTCAGGCCCGGGGGCTGGTGAGAGGCGCGGCCCACGATGCCTGTCGGTTACTGCCGCGTCTCGAGGTAGTGCAGCGGGCCGCCGAGGAACGGCGCAAAGCCGGTGCCGAAGATCAGCCCCGCATCGATCAGCTCGGCGTCGGCGACGATGCCCTCGGCGAGCACTGCCTTTGCTTCAACGAGGTAAGGCTCGATCAGCGCCTCGACCAGTTCCGGCTGCCAGGCGTCGGGCCGGCCTTTCACCGCCTTGCCGTTTTCATAGCGGTAGATGCCCTGGCCGGTCTTCTTGCCCAGCTGGCCCAGCGCCACCTTGTTGAGCAGTACCTGCGGCGCCTCTGCTTCACCAGTTGCGCCCTTCTTGGCGAGTTCCTTCCCGGCGGCGAGGCAGATGTCCAGTCCCACCGTGTCGGCGAGCTCGATCGGCCCCATGGGCATGCCGAATTCCTCCATCGCCGCATCGATGGTCTCGGGCTTGGCGCCTTCATCGAGCAGCCGGAAAGCGTTCTGCATGTAGGGCCCGAGCACGCGGTTGACGAGGAACCCCGGCGAGTCCTTCACCGGCAGCGGCAGCTTGTCGATCTGGCGCACGAAGGCAGTGGCCCGCTTCGACATCTCCGGGTTGGTATTGGCGCCCGACACTACCTCCACCAGTTGCAATTGCGGCACCGGGTTGAAGAAATGGATGCCGACCAGGCGCGAGGGGTCCTTGAATTGCGCCGCGACGTCGGCGAGCTGGAGGCTCGAGGTATTGGTGGCGAGGACCGCATCGGGCTTGGCGACGGCTTCCACTTTCGCGAACAGCTCACGCTTGGCCTGCAGGTTCTCGAAGATCGCCTCGATGATGACGTCGGCGCGCGCGGCGCCCGCGCCGGCCACGTCCGGGATCAGCCGGTCCAGCGCGTCGCGCACGCGGCGCGGGTCCCGGAGGCGCTTTCCGAACAGCTCGGCCGCGCGCTTCACCGCCGGCGCGAGGCGCTCGGGCGAGGTGTCCTGCAGCGTTACCGTGATGCCGCGCATCGCGCACACCGCCGCGATGTCGCCGCCCATCACGCCCGCGCCGATCACGTGCACGTGCTGCGCCTTGAAGTTCACGCCCTTGGCGAGGCCCTTCATGCGCTCCTGCAGGAAGAAGATGCGGATCAGGTTGCGCGTCGTCGGGTGCTCGAACAGCGCCTGCATCGAGCAGGCCGGGTCATGCCGGGCGAGGAACGGGTCGCCGTCGTATTTCACCCAGGCGTCCAGAATGGCGTAGGGCGCGGGGTAGTGCTTGCGGCGCACGCGCTTCGCCACCCGCTTCCTCGCCTGCGAGGCGACCAAGCGGCGCCCGAACTGCAGCAACAGCCGCTCGAGGAGCCCGGGCTTGCGCGGCGCTCGCGCCTCCAGCGTCACCGTGCGGGCGGTGTTTTCGAGGATGCGCAGCGGCACGGCTTCGGTGGCAAGGCCCAGCTTCTTCGCGCGGCGCGCGTCCACCGCGCGGCCGGTGAGCAGCAAGTCGAGCGCCGCGGCGGGGCCGATGAGCTTCGGCAGCCATTGCAGTCCGTGCCACAGCGGCCAGATGCCGAGCAGCACCTCCGGAAAAGCGAAGCGCGTCTTCGGTTCGTCGAGCGCCACGCGGTAGCGGCAGGCGAGCGCCAGTTCCAGTCCGCCGCCCATGCAAAAGCCGTTCACCATCGCCGTGGTGGGAAAGGGCAGGTCGCGCAGCTTTTGCATCGTTTCCCAGCCCAAATGGGTGAAGGCGATCGCCTCTTCGGCGCTGGCGAAGCGCGTGAACTCGTTGATGTCCGCGCCGGCGATGAAGTTTTCCTTCGCCGAGCGGATGACGAGGCCTTTCGGCTTGGCCGCGGCGATGGCATCCAGCGCGGCGCCGAGCTCCTTCAGCGCCTCGCGCGAGAAGGTGTTGGTGGATTCGCCCTGCTTGTCGAAGGTGAGCCAGGCGAGGCCCTGGCTGTCCTGCTCCCAGCGCCAATGCCTGGACAGCGTG
The DNA here is from genome assembly GCA_964582155.1 of uncultured Enterobacteriaceae bacterium. GTDB lineage: Bacteria > Pseudomonadota > Gammaproteobacteria > Burkholderiales > SG8-39 > JAABQT01. The sequence continues at coordinate 8,864 of CAZOSA010000052.1, forward strand.
TCGGTATGCGCGCGGTCCATGCTCAGGCGGCCTCCAGCAGCATCGCGCCTCCCAGCCCGCCGCCGATGCAGATCGAGGCCATGCCGCGCTTCGCGTTCTTGCGCTTGAGGAGTTTCAGCATGTGCAGCACGATCCTCGCGCCGGAAGCACCCACCGGGTGCCCAAGCGCCACCGCGCCGCCGTCCACGTTCAATTTGTCGACGTTCAGCTCGCCCAGCGCGCGGTCAAGCCCCAGCTGCGACTTGCAGTACTGCTCGTCCTTCCACGCCGCGAGGCAGCCCAGCACCTGCGCCGCGAAGGCCTCGTTGATCTCCCAGTAATCGAGATCGTCCAGGCCCAGGCCGTGGCGCTGCAGGATCGGCGTCGCCGCGTGTACGGGCCCCAGGCCCATCTGCGCCGGATCGAGACCCGCCCACTGCGAGTCCACGATGCGCCCGATCGGCGAGAAGCCGTGGCGCCGCACCGCCTCCCCGGAGGCGAGAATCAGCCACGCCGCGCCGTCGGTGATCTGCGAGCTGTTGCCGGGTGTGACGTTGCCGTACTTTCGGTCGAAGAAGGGTTTGAGCTTCGCCAATCCCTCCATCGACGCATCGCGCCGCACGCCGTCATCCAGGCTGTAGACGTTGCCCTTGGTGTCGTAGAGCGCTTCGACCTCGCCGCCACCCGGTTGGAGCGGGCCCGCGTCCTGCGCCTGCGCCACGCGCCGGTGGCTGCGCACGGCGTACGCGTCCATCTGTTCGCGCGTGATGCCGAAGCGGTGCGCGACGTTCTCCGCGGTCTGGCCCATCAGCAGGCCCACCATCGGGTCGGTGAGCCCCTTCATGATGCCGATCACCGGCGCAATCAACTGGCGGAACGGCAGGCGCGCGAACAGCGCCGCGCGTTGCCCCGCGGTCTTCGCCGCCGCCAGGTCGGAGAACCAGGCGACCATGGTGTCGTTGTACAGCAGCGGCGCGCGCGACAGCGCGTCCACGCCGCCGGCGAGCACCAGCTGCGAGCGCCCGGCGAGGATGTTGTTGACGCCGGAATCGAGCGCCTGCATGCCGCTCGCGCAATTGCGCATCACGGTCCAGCCCGGCACCTTTTCGCCGCAGCCCATGCGCAGCGCCGCCACGCGGCCGATGTTCACCTCGTCTACCGAGGGTGCAGCGCAGCCGAGGATCACCTCGTCGAGCTCCTGCGGCGAAAACTTCTGCCGCGAGAGCAGCGCGCGGCCGGCCTGCACCGCGAGGTCGCCGGCCGAGAAGGGGCCCGGACGATTCCTGGATTTGAGGAACGGCGATCTGGCGCCGTCGACGACGTAAACGGGATTCGGGTACATCTCAGGCCGCCTTGGCTTGCACCGGTTGTTCGTCGCCCAGCTTCTCCAGGATCTCGGCGCGGCCGAAATCCTGCGGGAAGTCGTCGACCATGATGACGCGCTTGCACAGGGCTTCTTTCTTTTGCCACTGCTTGTGCTCCTCGGTGGTGATCACGCCCTGGTCGAGCGCGAGCCGCGCCGTGTCGGCGCCCGAGCGAGGCGCAAGCGCGCCACTCTTCACGGCTTCGCGGAATTTCTTCTCGATCGGCTCGCAGGCCACGGTCGCCAGGAACGCCGCCTCGAGCACCGCGGTGGCGTCGGCCTCGCCTGTCGGCAGGTAAATTCCCGCGGTCAGGCGATCGCGCGCCGCGCCCGGCTCGAGCGCGATGCTGGCGCATTCGTGATTGCGCGAGTCGAGCGGCGGGCGGAACGGCATGCCGAGCGGGAAGAGAGTCCAGCGCAGCAGCGTCGCCAGCGACTTGATGGGGAAATTGGACAGTATCTGGTCGATCGCCTGCTGGGCCGAGTACAGCGCGTCGCGCACCGCCCAGCGCACCAGTGGCAGGTCGGCCTTGATGCGCCCCTGGTCCTCGTAATGCTTGAGGGTTGCCGACACCAGGTACATCATGGACAGCACGTCGCCCAGGCGCCCGGAGATTTTTTCTTTCCTCTTCAGCGCGCCGCCCATCGCCAGCATCGAGACGTCGGCGAGGAAGGCGAAGGCCGCCGAGAGGCGCGTGACGTGGCGGTAGTAGTGGCGCGTTTCGGGGGCGGCGGAGAGTGGCGCGGTGGCGAACATCGAGCGTGTCAGGCCGTGCGCCACCGCGCGCACGCCGTTCGAGAGCGTGTGGCCGATGTGTGAAGTGAGCGCGTCGTCGAATTCGCGCGAAGCCTCCTCGCCCTGCAATTCCTTGGCGGCGCGCATCTCGCGCAGCACATAGGGATGGCAGCGGATCGCGCCCTGGCCGAAGATGATCAGCGTGCGCGTGAGGATGTTGGCGCCTTCCACCGTGATCGCGACCGGCACCACCTGGTAGCCGCGCCCGACCCAGTTGTTGGGCCCGAGGCAGATGCCCTTGCCGCCGTGGATGTCCATCG
>CAZOSA010000053.1:0-11250 GCA_964582155.1 uncultured Enterobacteriaceae bacterium
GCCGGCGCGGAGGCGAGGCAGCTCAGGACCTGGGCGGCGCGCCTGCGCGCGGCGAAAGACCTGGAGGAGATGCGCGCCGCGGCGCTCGACGAAGCCATGGCGGCGCTCGCTGCGCGCTTCCCGGACCGCGCGCTCCAGGCGCAGTGGCCGATCGATCAACCCTTGGTGGTGGAACGCGAGCGCGCGCGTTTTTCCGCGTGGTACGAGCTGTTCCCGCGCTCGGCGGCCAGCGATCCGGGCCGGCACGGCACGCTGCGGGACGTGGAGAAACGCCTGCCCTATGTCGCGCAGCTCGGGTTCGACGTGCTGTACCTGCCGCCGATCCACCCCATCGGCCGCGAACGCAGGAAAGGCAAGAACAATGCCGCGGCCGCTGCGGCCGACGACGTCGGCAGCCCGTGGGCGATCGGCGCCGCCGAGGGCGGCCACAAGGCGATCCTGCCCGAACTCGGCACCCTCGAGGACTTTCGCCGCCTGGTGCAGGCAGCAGGAAAGCACGGCATCGAGATTGCGCTCGATATCGCCTACCAGTGCGCGCCGGACCATCCCTATGTAAAAGCGCACCCGCAGTGGTTCCGCAAGCGCCCGGACGGCAGCATCCAGTACGCGGAGAATCCGCCCAAGAAATACGAAGACATCGTTCCGTTCGACTTCGAGTGCGAGGACTGGAAAGCGCTGTGGCAGGAGCTGAAGAGCGTATTCGACTTCTGGATCGGCGAGGGCGTGAAGATCTTCCGCGTCGACAACCCGCACACCAAGGCCTTCGCGTTCTGGGAATGGATGATCGGCGAGGTGCAGCGCGAGCATCCGGAGGTCATCTTCCTCGGCGAGGCCTTCACGCGTCCCAAGGTCATGCACCGCCTCGCCAAGCTTGGCTACACGCAGTCCTACACGTACTTCACCTGGCGCAACACCAGGCAGGAGCTCACGGAATATTTCACCGAACTGGCGCAGGGCCCGGGGCGCGAGTATTTCCGACCCAACGTGTGGCCGAACACGCCCGACATCCTCACCGAAGCGCTGCAGGTCGGCGGGCGCCCGGTGTTCATGGCGCGCCTCGCGCTCGCGGCCACGCTGGCGGCGAACTACGGCATCTACGGCCCGGCCTACGAACTGATGGAGCAAAAGCCGCGCGAGCCGGGCAGCGAGGAGTATCTCGATTCCGAAAAGTACCAGCTGCGCCACTGGGACCTCGAGCGCAGCGACAGCCTGCGCGCCTATTGCGCCGCGCTCAACCGGATCCGGCGCGAGAATCCGGCGCTGCACGCCGACTCGGGCCTGCGCTTTTTCGCCACCGACAACGACCAGCTGCTCGCCTACGCCAAGTGCACGGCCAGCCTGGATAACGTCATCGTCTGCGTGGTCAACCTCGACCCGCATCAGGTGCAGTCCGGCTGGGTGGAACTCGATCTCGCCGCGCTCGGCATCGACGCGGGCGGCCAGTACCAGATGCATGACCTGCTCTCGGGCGCGCGCTTCCTGTGGTCGGGACCGCGCAACTTCGTGCAGCTCGACCCGGCGCGCTCGCCGGCGCACGTGTTCCGCCTGCGGCGCAAACTGCACCGCGAGCAGGATTTCGACTACTTCCTGTGAGGCCATGAGCACGCCTACCCCTGTTCCCGTCGCATTGCCGGTCGGCCAGGACGCCGCCCCGGCCGCGGACCCGCTCTGGTACAAGGACGCGGTCATCTACCAGCTGCACGTCAAGGCCTTCTTCGACTCCAACGGCGACGGCCTGGGCGACTTTCGCGGCCTCACCGACAAGCTCGATTACGTGCGGGACCTGGGCGTCAATACGCTCTGGCTGCTGCCGTTCTACCCCTCGCCGATGAAGGACGACGGCTACGACGTCGCCGACTACCACGAGGTGCACCCGCAGTACGGCAACACCGAGGATTTCCGCCGCTTCGTGCACGAGGCGCACAAGCGCGACCTGCGCGTGATCACCGAGCTGGTGGTGAACCATACGTCCGACGCGCACCCGTGGTTTCAGGCCGCGCGGCGCGCGCCCAGGGGCTCGCCCGAGCGCGATTTCTACGTGTGGAGCGACGACGACCAGAAATACAAGGGCACGCGCATCATCTTCACCGATACCGAGACCTCGAACTGGACCTGGGACCCCGTCGCCAAGCAGTATTTCTGGCATCGCTTCTTCAGCCACCAGCCCGACCTCAATTTCGACAACCCGAAAGTGATGGAAGCCCTGGTGAAGGCCATGGGCTACTGGTTCGACATGGGGGTGGACGGGTTCCGCCTGGACGCCATTCCGTATCTGGTCGAGCGCGAGGGCACCTCGAACGAGAACCTGCCCGAGACGCACGCGGTGATCAAGCAGATGCGCGCGGCGCTGGATGCGCGTTACGCCAACAAGCTGCTGCTCGCGGAAGCCAACCAGTGGCCGGAGGACGTGCGCGAGTATTTCGGTGACGGCGACGAATGCCACATGGCCTACCACTTCCCGCTGATGCCGCGCATGTACATGGCCATCGCACAGGAGGACCGCCACCCGGTGGTCGAGATCATGCAGCAGACGCCGGAGATCCCGGACAGCTGCCAGTGGGCGATCTTCCTCAGGAACCACGACGAGCTGACGCTCGAGATGGTGACCAGCAAGGAGCGCGACTACATGTACCGCACCTATGCGGCGGACACGCGCGCGCGCATCAACCTCGGCATCCGCCGGCGCCTCGCGCCGCTGCTGGAGAACGACATCGACCGCATCAAGCTGATGAACAGCCTGCTGCTCACCATGCCCGGCTCGCCGATCATCTACTACGGCGACGAGATCGGCATGGGCGACAACATCTACCTCGGCGACCGCAACGGCGTGCGCACGCCGATGCAATGGAGCCCGGACCGCAACGCCGGCTTCTCGCGCGCCGACCCGCAACGCCTGTACATGCCGCCGATCATGGATCCGATCTACGGTTACGAGGCGGTCAACGTCGAGGCGCAGTCGCGCGAGCCCAATTCGCTGCTCAACTGGATGCGGCGCCTCCTCGCGGTGAGGAAGACCAGCCAGGCTTTCGGCCGCGGTAAACTCTCCTTCCTGCGCGCCGGTAACCGCAAGGTGCTGGCCTACATGCGCGAGTTCGGTGACGACGCGATCCTGTGCGTCGCCAACGTCGGCCGCACGGCGCAGCCGGTCGAACTCGACCTCAAGCGATTCAAGGGCCGCGTGCCGGTCGAGCTGATGGGCCGCACCGCTTTCCCGCCGATCGGCGAGCTGCCTTACCTGCTCACGCTGCCGGGCTGCGGCTTTTACTGGTTCCGGCTTGCCACCGATGCGCCGGCGCCGGTCTGGCACGCGGACCAGTTGGCGCGCGAGGACCTGCCGGTGCTGGTGCTGTTCGATGGCTGGGGCAGCTTGTTCCGCGAGCGGGTCGTGCCCTGGCGCATCAACATGGCGGTCAAGACGCGCGATCGGTTCGAGACCGAGGTGCTGCCGCGCTGGCTGGAATCGCAGCGCTGGTACGCGGCGAAGGGCGAAACCACCGCGCGCGCGCGTCTCGCCGACTGGGCGCTCTGGGAGGAGGAGCGCGGCAGCTACATGCTGGCCCTGGTAGAGGTCGAGTCCGGCGGCGAGACCGTGCGCTATTTCGCGCCGCTGTCGCTCGCCTGGGAGGACCGTGACGAAGAGCGCGTGCGCGCGCTGGGCCCCGCCGCGATCGCCAAGGTACGCCAGCAGGCGAGCGTCGGCGTAATGGCCGACGCGCTCGCCGACGAGGCGTTTTGCCGCGCGGTGGTGGTGGCGATCGGCGCGAGCCGCGAACTGCCCGGGGCGCAGGGCACGCTGCGCTTCACGCCGACGCGCGCCTTTGCCCGGATCGCCAGCGAGGACGTCGCCCTGCTGCCGGTGGGGCGGCCCAAGGCGCAAAGCAGCAATACCGTGGTCACTCTGGGCGAGCGGCTGTTCCTCAAGGGCTACCGCCGCGTGCGGGCGGGGGTCAATCCCGAGTTCGAGGTCGGACGCCATCTCACGGAGAAACTGAAGTTCCCGAACTGCGTGCCGGTCGCGGGCGCAGTCGAGTACACGGCCGCCGACGGCACGCAGATGACGCTTGCGCTGCTGCAGGGCTACGTCTCCAACCAGGGCGACGGCTGGAGCCACACCGTGGAATACCTGGTACGCTACCTGGAAGAGCGGCGCGGAGCCCCCGCCCGCGCGGACGCGCACGGCATCTACCTGGCGCTCATGCACACGCTCGGCACGCGCACCGGCGAGCTGCATCGCGCGCTCGCCACGCACACCGGCGACCCCGCCTTCGATCCCGAGCCGGTAAACGAACGCGACCTCGCGCAGTGGAAAGCGCGCGTGCACGCCGAGGCCGGGGCGACCCTCGACCTGCTCGCCGCGCGCCGCGGACAGCTCACCTCGCCGGCGCGCGACGAGGCGCTCGAGCTGATCGAGCGGCGTGGGCGGCTGATGGCGAGCATCGATCGCCGCAGCCTGCCCTCGGGCGCAGCGCTCAAGACGCGTTACCACGGCGACTATCACCTCGGCCAGGTACTGCTGCAGAAGCTCGATTTGCTCATCATCGACTTCGAGGGAGAGCCGGCGCGCGGCTTCGAGGAGCGGCGCGCAAAGCATTTGCCGCTGCGCGACGTCGCCGGCATGCTGCGCTCGTTCAACTACGCGCGCTGGACGGCGCTGCGCCAGGCGGTGGAGGGGCACGGCGACCTCGAGCGCCTGGCCCCCCACGCCGAGGAATGGGAGACGCGCGCGCGCGGCAGCTTCCTGCGCGCCTACGAGGAGGCGGTGCGCGGCAGCGGCCTGTACGCCTCCTTCGACGACGTGCGCGGGATGCTCGAGCTGTTCGAGCTGGAGAAATCGCTCTACGAGCTGCGCTACGAACTCAATAACCGCCCGGGCTGGGTCGGGATCCCGCTGCACGGCATCCTGGCGCTCGCGGGCTAGCCGATATCGGAGGTAAGCATGGACATCAAAATGCTGTTGGAGCCGCTGCGCGCGATCCTCACCCAGATTGGCGTGTTCCTGCCCAAGCTGGCGCTCGCATGCGTCGTGCTGATCGCAGGCTGGCTGCTGGCGCGCCTGGCGCGCTTCGCCGTGGCCAAGGGCCTGCGAGCCGTCAATTTCAACGTGCTCACCGAGCGCGCCGGCATGGACGGTTTCCTCAAGCAGGGCGGCATCCAGAGCGACACCACCGACATCTTTGCCGTGCTGGTGTACTGGCTGGTGGTGTTCATCGCGCTGGTGATCGCCTTCAACGGCCTCGGGCTCACCTACATGACCGACCTGCTCGGCCAGGTGGTGCTGTTCGTTCCCAAGGTGATCGTGGCGCTGGTGATCCTCGCTTTCGGCGGCTATTTCGCGCTGTTCGTCGGCGGCGCCGTGTCCACATATTGCCGCAATCTCGACCTGCCGGACAGCGAGTTGCTCGGCAAGCTCGCGCAGTACGCCCTCCTCGCCTTCGTGGTGCTGACCGCGCTCGACCAGGTAGGTATCGGCGGCGACATCGTGCGCCACAGCTTCCTCATCCTGCTCGGCGGGGTGGTGCTGGGCCTGGCGCTCGCCTTCGGCATCGGCGGACAGAAGTGGGCCGCGGGACTGCTGGAACGCTGGTGGCCGCGGCAGCGCGGTGAATGAGCGCTGAGCCGGAAATCGGCGCGGTATGGCGCGGTTCGCCCTACCCGCAGGGTGCGACCTGGGACGGCGAGGGCGTCAACTTCGCCCTGTTCTCCGAGCACGCCGAGTTGGTCGAGCTGTGCCTGTTCGACAAGTCCGGCGCAACCGAGCGCCAGCGCATCGAGATCCGCGAGCGCACCGACAACGTCTGGCATTGCTACCTGCCCGAGGCGCGGCCGGGCCTGGTGTACGGCTACCGCGTCCACGGCCCCTACAAGCCCGGGGAAGGCCACCGCTTTAATCCGCACAAGCTGCTCACCGACCCCTACGCGCGCGAGCTGGTCGGCGAGCTGCGCTGGCACGACGCGCTCTACGGCTACACCATCGGCGCCGAGGGCGCGGAGCTGGCCCCCGACGAGCGCGACAGCGCCGGGTACCTGCCCAAGTGCCGCGTGGTCGATGCGGCGTTCACCTGGGGCGACGACCGTCGCCCGGGCGTTCCCTGGCACGACATGGTGATCTATGAGCTGCACGTGCGCGGCTTCACCCGGCAGCATGCGGAAGTCCCGGCGGCGCAGCGCGGCACCTATGCCGGGCTCGCCTCGGCACCGGTCATCCAGTACCTGAAGCGCCTGGGGGTGACCACCGTGGAGCTGATGCCGGTGCACGCCTTCATCGACGACCGGCAACTGGTCGCGCGCGGGCTGCGCAATTACTGGGGTTACAACACGCTGGGCTTCTTCGCGCCGGAGCCGCGCTATTCGGCTTCCGGCAGCTCCAAGGAATTCAAGACCATGGTGAAGCGGCTGCACTCGGCGGGCATCGAAGTGCTGATCGACGTGGTGTACAACCACAGTTGCGAGGGCGACCACCTCGGTCCGACGCTCGCCTTCCGAGGCGCGGACAACGCCTCGTACTACCGCCTGGTGGAGGACGACCGCCGCCATTACCTCGACTTCACCGGCTGCGGCAATACCCTCAACCTCGAGCACCCGCGCGTGCTGCAGATGGTCATGGATTCGCTGCGCTACTGGGTCGAGGAAATGCACGTGGACGGTTTTCGCTTCGACCTGGCGCCGGCGCTCGCCCGCGAGGGGCGCGGCGTGGAGCCGCTCGGCGGCTTTTTCAGCGTCGTGCGCCAGGACCCGGTGCTCAATCGCGTCAAGCTCATCGCCGAGCCCTGGGACATCGGCGAAGGCGGCTACCAGGTCGGCAACTTCCCGCTCGGCTGGGCCGAATGGAACGACCGCTACCGCAACGGCATGCGCGCCTACTGGAAGGGCGACGGCGGCGTGATCGGCGAATTCGCGCGGCGGCTCACCGGCTCGTCCGACCTGTACGGGCGCGGCGGGCGTCGGCCGTTCGCCAGCATCAATTTCGTCACCGCGCACGACGGCTTCACGCTGCACGATCTGGTGTCCTACAACGAAAAGCACAACGAGGCGAACGGCGAGGAGAACCGGGACGGGCACAACGAGAACCTGTCGTGGAACTGCGGCGCGGAGGGCCCGAGCGACGATGCGGCGATCAACGACCTGCGCGAGCGCCAGAAGAGGAACCTGCTCGCCACGCTGCTGCTGTCGCAAGGCGTGCCGATGCTGCTGGCGGGCGACGAGCGCGGCCACAGCCAGCGCGGCAATAACAACGCCTATTGCCAGGACAACGAGGCCTCCTGGATCGACTGGCGCGATACGCCGCAGCGTGCCGCCCTCACCGAGTTCACGCGCCTGCTCATCGCGCTGCGGCGCTCTCACCGCGTGTTCCGCCGGCGCGATTTCTTCGAGGGCCGCCCGCTGCACGGCCAGGGAGCGAAGGACATCCTGTGGCTGCGGCCCGACGGCGCAGAGATGACCGGCGCGGAGTGGGACAAGGAGCACGCACGCTCGCTCGGCGTGTATCTCGCGGGCGGCGATCTCGGCGAGCTCGACCGCTACGGCATACCCGCCAAGGACGACGATTTCCTGATCCTGTTCAACGCTCACAACGAGTCGATCGGGTTTCGCCTCCCGGCGCTGGGCGGCGGGCCGTGGCATGCGCTCTTCGACACCTCGGTGGAGCTGTTGGCAACCCCGACCGGGCGCTTCACCCCCGACCAGCCCTACGCGCTCGCCGCGCGCTCGCTCGCCCTGCTCACCCGGACCGCCGCGGGGCCATGAGGTGTCTGAGGCGACGGCCCGCGAAGAATCCGCCCTCGGCCGGCTGTGCGCCGCCTGCGGCATCGCGACCAGCTACGCGGACATCTGGGGCAAGCAGCATGCGGTGCGGGACGCGAACCTCGTTGCGCTGCTTGCCGAGTTCGGCATCGACGCCAGCACGCCGGAGGGCATCGCCGCCGCACAGCGCGATGTGCAAGCCGCGGCGTGGCGCAACGCGCTGCCGCCGGTGGCCGCCATCGGCGCCGGTGCCGCGCACTGGACGCTGCCGCTTCGACTCCCCGTAACAGCGCAACGTCTGCGCTGGAACCTCGTCGAGGAAGGCGGCGCGCGCCACACAGGCGAAGCGGAGTCTTCCGCGCTCCCTCAGACCGCGACCGCAGAACTGGATGGCATCGCCCATGTCGAGCGCCGCCTCGAGATTCCAGTGGCCCTGCCGGCGGGCTACCACCAACTGCGCATCGACGGCCTGCCGGGCGAGACGCTCATCGTTAGCGCGCCGGCGCGCTGCTACCGGCCGGCCGCGCTCGCCGATGGCGGGCGCGTCTGGGGCCTGGCGGTGCAGCTGTACGCGCTGCGCTCGGAGCGCAACTGGGGCCTGGGCGACTTCGGCGACCTCGCCACGCTGGTCGAGTTCGCGGCCGAGCGGGGCGCGGGCATAATCGGGGTCAATCCGCTGCACGCGCTTTTTCCGCACAACCCGGCGCACGCCAGCCCTTACAGCCCCTCGTCGCGGCTGCGGCTGAACGTGCTGTACGTCGACGTCGAGGCGATCGAGGAATTCCGCGAGTGCGAGGCGGCGCAGCGCCGCGTGCGCTGCGCCGATTTCCAGTCGCGCCTCGCGCAGCTGCGCGAGGCGCCGCTGGTCGACTATCCGGGTGTTGCCGCGGCGAAGTTCGAGATCCTGGAGCTGCTCTACGCGCACTTTCGCGAACGCCACCTGGGCGCCGGGAGCGCGCGCGGTGCTGCCTTCCGCGGGTTCCAGGAAAAAAGCGGCCGCGCACTGCGCCTGCACGCAACCTGCGAGGCGTTGCAGGCGCATTTCCACGGCGCCGATGCCTCGGTCTGGGGCTGGCCGAAATGGCCCGAGCCCTACCGCGAACGGAATTCGCCGGCCGTCGCGCGCTTCGCCGGGGAGCAGCTCGAGCGCATCGAGTACTACGAATACCTGCAGTGGCAGGCCGAGGGCCAGCTCGCGCATCTGGGCAGGCGCTGCCGCGCGCGCGGACTCGCGGTGGGCCTGTATCTCGATCTCGCGGTGTCGGCCGACCGCGCCGGCTCGGACACCTGGGCCCACCAGGAGAGCTACGCCGTGGGCGCGAACGTCGGCGCGCCGCCCGATGCGTTCAACCCGAACGGCCAGGACTGGGGGCTGCCGCCGCTCAGACCCGACCGCATGCGCGAGAGCGGTTACTGCTTGTTCATCGAGACGCTGCGCGAGAACATGCGCGACGCCGGTGCGCTGCGCATCGACCACGTGATGGGTTTGATGCGCCTGTTCTGGATCCCGGCCGGCAAGACCGCGCGCGACGGCACCTACGTGCACTACGCGCTCGAGGAGATGCTGGCGATCGTCGCGCTGGAAAGCGAGCGCAACCACTGCATGGTGATCGGCGAGGATCTGGGCACCGTTGCCGATGAAATGCGCGCGGCGCTCGCGCGCTATGCGGTGCTTTCCTACCGGCTGCTGTACTTCGAGCGCGGCGCGGGAGGTGCGTTCAAGCCGGGCGCCGAATACCCGCGCGACGCGCTGGTGGCGGTGAGCACCCACGATCTGGCGACGCTCGCAGGCTGGTGGATCGGGCGCGACCTGCGCCTGCGGCGCGAGCTGGGGTTGTTCCCGGACGAGGGCGTCTACGAGAAGCAGCTCGTCGACCGGGCGCAGGAACGCGTGCGCCTGTTATTCGCTCTGCAGCATGCCGGGCTCCTGCCTTGCGACGTGCTCGTCGAGACTACCGGCTCGCAGGCACTGACCCCCGCGCTGGTGGAGGCGATCCACGCCTTCGTCGCCGCTGCGCCCTCGCGCGTCATGATGGTGCAGATCGAGGATGCGATCGGTGTCGTCGAGCAGGCCAACATGCCGGGCACGACCGGGGAGCATCCGAACTGGAAGCGCAAGCTGCCCGAGACGCTGGAACAACTCGCCACGAGCGAGAGCGTCCGGGGACTCCTGGCGGTGCTCGCGAAGATCCGCCCGCAGGCGGCGCTGCGCCAATCCGCTAAACTCGGTATCTTTCCCCGAGACTAGCAAGGAAACTCTGACGCAGCGCTCGATCAAGAGTCCGTTGTACGTGGCTCTGGTGCCGCCGGTGAGCCGGATGCGCCGTCCCCTGGGGCGGCTCTATGCGCTGAGTTGCGCGGCCTTGCTCGCCTGCGCCGCGCCGCCCTGCGTCGCAGCCGCCGCGCAAGTGTCGATCGAGGTACCGCAGGGCAAGACCAAGACGGTGCGGCTGCGCAACCTGCCCCGCGGCGCGGTGCTGGGCGTGGCCATTGTCGCCTCCGGCAAGCTGCGCATCGCGCTGGTGAGCGCCGCGCAGCTCAAGTCCCGCAAACCCGAGGCCCTGTTCAGCGCCGATCTCGATCGCAAACTTTCTTTCCAGGTGACGGTGCCGGAGACCGGCGACTACTACGTGGTGCTCGACAACCGGCGCGGCACGGAGCTGGTGAAGGCGACGGCGACCATTCGCGCGGAAAAGGGTGCCGCGAGTCCCCGCGCGCCGCCGCCCGGGAAGGGCGAAAGACTGAAACAAACCCGGGCTGACGCGCCACCGCAGGGCTGAGCGCCCACTCATTACACCGCCAGCATCCGCGCGAGCTCGATCAGCGAGGTGTCCGCCGCCCGCGTGCGACCGGCAATTTCGGCGAGCGGCGTGGCGGTGATCTCGCCGCGCTGCATGCCGAGCAGCACGCCGTGCCGGCCCGCGGCGAGGCTGTCGACGGCGGCCGCGCCCAGGCGCGTGGCGAGCACGCGATCGGCCGAGGTCGGCACGCCGCCGCGCACTACGTGCCCGAGGCGCGTCAGGCGCAGTTCGAAGCCGATGCTGGCGCGCTGCTCCCCGTAGTGCCTGAGCAGGGCTTGCACGCCGTGCTCCGCGCCCTCCGCGACCACCACCAGCGCGTGCGTCTTGCCGCGGCGGTAGGCTGCGCGCAGCCGCTCGGCGACCTCGGCGGCCTGCACCTCGCGTTCCGGGATGGCGATCACCTCGGCGCCGCCGCCGATGCCCGCCATCAGCGCAATGTAGCCGCAGTCGCGCCCCATGGTCTCGACGACGAAGGCGCGCTGGTGCGAGGACGCGGTGGTACGCAGCCGGTCGATCGCTTCCAACGTGACGTTGATCGCGGTATCGGCGCCAATGCTGACCTCGGTGCCGTAGAGGTCGTTGTCGATCGTCGAGGGCACACCCACCACCGGGAAATCTTCCTGCGCCAGTACGGCAGAGCCGGACTGCGAGCCGTTGCCGCCGATCACCACCAGTGCGTCGACGCCGCGCGCGGCGAGCCGCGCCCGCG
>CAZOSA010000054.1:0-9584 GCA_964582155.1 uncultured Enterobacteriaceae bacterium
GCCTGTGAAAAAATGCGAGGGAATTCTAACTTAGGTGGTGTGGCCATGCTCGACCAAGACGGCTATCGTCCGAATGTGGGCATCATCCTCGCCAACTGCCGCCACGAGGTGTTCTGGGGCAAGCGCGTCAACCAGCACGCTTGGCAGTTTCCCCAGGGCGGCATCAAGCACGGCGAGACGCCGGAGCAGGCGATGTACCGCGAGCTTGAGGAGGAGATCGGCCTCAAGTCGGACCACGTGCGCATCCTCGGGCGCACGCGGCACTGGTTGCGCTACGAGGTTCCGGATAAATGGGTGCGTCGCGACTGGCGCGGGACCTACCGCGGCCAGAAGCAGATCTGGTACCTGCTGCGCATGGTCGGGCGCGACTGCGACGTCAAGCTGCGCACCAGCGACAAGCCCGAGTTCGATGCCTGGCGCTGGCACGAGTACTGGGTACCGCTCGACACGGTGATCGATTTCAAGCGCGAGGTCTACCGCGACGCGCTCGCCGAGCTGCACCGCTACCTCGGCGCCGACCGGCGCCAGCGCGCCCCAAGCGCAGCAGCAACGACGCGCTGAGCGCCCGCACCGCTGACGGTGGAGAAAGATAGCAGGCATCAATTGCTTGAATTGCCAAATTCGATTTGATTAATCGGTGCCGGGCGCGTAGCTTGGCTGCGCCAGGTGGATCCGGACCCGTCAAGTCAACGCAGAGCAAAGGAGGCAATGATGAAAGCACTCAAAGGCACCAAGACCCACGACAATCTGAAGGCCGCGTTCGCCGGCGAATCGCAGGCCAACCGGCGCTACCTGTATTTCGCGGCGAAGGCGGACGTGGAAGGCCAGAACGACGTCTCGGCGCTGTTTCGCTCCACTGCGGAAGGCGAGACCGGGCACGCCCATGGGCACCTGGAGTACCTGGAGCTGGTGGGGGATCCGGCGACCGACCTGCCGATCGGGCGCACGCGCGACAACCTGAAGGCCGCGGTGGCGGGCGAGACCCACGAGTACACCGACATGTACCCGGGCATGGCGAAGCAGGCGCGCACCGACGGTTTCACCGAGATCGCGGACTGGTTCGAGACGCTGGCCAAGGCCGAGCGTTCGCACGCCAACCGCTTCCAGAAGGCCCTCGACGTCCTGGCGGACTGATGATGCCGCGCATCGAGCGCGACAGCCTGCTGTCGCTCGAGGCCTACGCGCGCGAACGCAACGCGTTCCGCGCGCGGGTCATCGAGCACAAGAAGCGCCGCACGGCGCATGTCGGGGAGCACGTCACCCTGATCTTCGAGGACGAGCTGACGATCCGCTACCAGATCCAGGAGATGCTGCGCATCGAGCGCATTTTCGAGGCGGCCGGCATCGAGGGTGAACTCGAGGCCTACAACCCGATGGTCCCCGACGGCGGCAATCTCAAGGCCACCATGATGATCGAGTATCCCGACGTCGATGAGCGCCAGCGCAATCTGGCGCGGCTCAAGGGCGTCGCCGACCGGGTCTGGGTGCAGGCGCAAGGCTGCGCACGCGTGTACGCCGTCGCCGACGAGGACCTGGAGCGCGAAAACGAGGACAAGACCTCGGCGGTGCACTTCCTGCGCTTCGAGCTGGACCGGGAAATGCGCAACGCCCTGCGCAAAGGCGCCGGGCTGGCGATCGGCGTCGATCATCCGCATTACCAGGCAAGCGTCGAGGTGGCGTCCGAGGTGCGCGCCGCCCTCGCCGCCGATCTCGCCTGATCTGCGGCTACAGCAGGACCAGATTGTCGCGGTGGATCAGCTCGGGCCCGTCGACATAGCCCAGGATCGCCTCGATTTCGCCGGAAGGCCGGCGCATGATGAGCCGAGCTTCCGATGCGGCGTAGCTCACCAGCCCACGCGCTACCTCGCGCCCTTCGGGACCCACGCATGCCACCACCGCGCCGCGCTCGAATTCCCCGCGCACTGCAGTCACACCGATCGGCAGCAGGCTCTTGCCGTCGCGGGTCAGCGCGCGCGCCGCGCCGGCGTCGAGCGCCAGCGTGCCGCCGACCGTGAGGTGGTCGGCAAGCCACTGTTTGCGCGCGGCAAGCGGCGTTGTCTGGGCCAGCAGCAGCGTGCCGATGCGTTCGCCCCGCGCCAGCCGTACCAGTACCTCGGGCTCGCTTCCCAGGGCGATGACGGTGTGCGCTCCACTGCGCGCCGCGCGCTTGGCGGCGAGCACTTTGGTGATCATGCCACCGCGTGCGAGGTTCGAACCGGCGCCACCGGCGACGGCCTCGAGGCGCGGCTCGCCGGCGATTGCCTCCTCGATGAGCTTCGCGGCAGGCGTGCGCCTTGGATCGGCGTCAAACAGGCCGGCTTGATCGGTAAGGATCACGAGGGCATCCGCCTCCACCAGGTTGGTCACCAGGGCGGCGAGCGTGTCGTTATCGCCGACTTTGATCTCGTCGGTGACCACGGTGTCGTTTTCGTTGATCACCGGGATCACGCCGTGCTCGAGCAAAGTCATCAGCGTGGAGCGCGCATTGAGGTAGCGCTGCCGGTCCGCCACGTCGGCTTGCGTAAGCAGCACCTGCGCAGTGGCAAGGCCGTGCTTGCGAAAGCAGGTTTCGTAGCACTGCACCAGTCCCATCTGCCCCACGGCGGCCGCTGCCTGCAGCTCGTGCAGCGCATGCGGGCGCTGCGCCCAGCCCAGGCGCTGCAGCCCCTCGGCGATCGCGCCGGAGGACACCAGCACGCAACGCCGGCCGAGCGCACGCAGCTGCGCGATCTGCGCCGCCCAGCGCGCAATCGCCGCCACGTCGAGGCCGCGCCCTTCGTTGGTGACGAGCGCACTGCCGACCTTGATGACCAGCGTGTTGGCTCGAGCGAGCGGTCCGGGCATGGGCGTCAGGCGGCGCGCCTGGCACGCGTGCGCTGCGCGTTGCCGGCCAGGAGGCGGTAGGCCGCATTGCACAGGTCGTCGCAGCCCCTGCCGCTGATCGCACTGATTTTGAACCAGGATCCCTGGTAACGCAGCGCGCGCAGAATCCGCGCAATGCGCGCGTCCGCGTCCTGTACCAGATCGATCTTGTTGAACACCAGCCAGCGCGGCTTGCGGTACAGCGCCGCGTCGTATTTTTTCAGTTCCCGGACCAGGGCGCGCGCGTCGCGCGCCGGGTCGGCGCTCTCGTCAAGCGGCGCGATGTCCACCACGTGCAGCAGCAGGCGGGTGCGCGACAAGTGGCGCAGGAACTGGTGGCCAAGGCCGGCGCCTTCGGCTGCGCCCTCGATCAGCCCGGGAATGTCGGCGATGACGAAGCTCGCTTCCGAGGCAACGCGCACCACGCCGAGGGAGGGATCGAGCGTGGTGAAGGGATAGTCCGCCACCTTGGGCCGCGCGCTGGACACAGCGCGTACCAGTGTGGACTTGCCGGCGTTCGGCAGCCCGAGCAGGCCGACGTCGGCGAGCACGCGCAGCTCGAGCGCGAGCTTGCGGCTCTCCCCCGGCAGGCCGCGCGTGAACTGGCGCGGCGCGCGGTTCGTGCTGGACTTGAAATGCAGATTGCCGAGGCCGCCCTGCCCGCCCCTGGCCAGCAAAGCACGCTCGCCATCGCGCGCCAGGTCGGCGATCGGATCGCCGAGCTCCGCGTCGCGCACGATGGTGCCGACCGGCACGCGCAGTTCCACGTCGTTTGCGCCGCGACCGTACTTGTCCGAGCCGCGCCCGCCGTCTCCGTTCCGGGCGCGGTGGATGCGCGCATAGCGGTAGTCGATCAGCGTATTTATGTTGCGATCCGCCACTGCCCAGACGCTGCCGCCGCGCCCGCCGTCTCCGCCACTGGGCCCGCCGCGCGGCACGTACTTTTCGCGCCGGAACGCGGCGCTGCCGTCGCCGCCCTTGCCGGCGTGCACTTCGATTTTCGCTTCGTCGATGAATTTCATGGCGCGGAAACCAAAAAAGCCCTACCGCGAACGATAGGGCTTTTCACGGTGGTGGGCCAGAATGTCAGGCCGGCACGATGCTCACGGTTTTCTTGCTGCGCGGTCCCTTTATCGCGAACAGCACCTTGCCAGCGGTCCTCGCGTACAGCGTGTGGTCGCGGCCCATGCCGACATTGCCGCCCGGATGCACCTGCGTGCCGCGCTGGCGCACCAGGATCTGGCCGGCGTTGACCTGCTCGCCGCCGAAAGTCTTGACCCCCAGCCGCTTGGACTGCGAGTCGCGGCCGTTGCGCGAACTGCCGCCTGCTTTCTTGTGTGCCATCTGCTCGCTCCCTGCTCAGGCGCCGGCGACGATGTCGTCGATCCGGACCTCGGTGTAGTTTTGGCGATGTCCCTGCGTCTTCTGATAGTGCTTGCGCCGGCGCAGCTTGAAGATCCTGACCTTTTCGCCGCGGCCATGCGCCAACACGGTGGCCGTGACTTTGGCGCCCGCAACCAGCGGCGCACCGACGCGCGCCGCATCGCCCGCGCCGACCATCAGCACCTGGTCGAATGAGACCGCCGCGCCGATTTCCGCGGCGAGCGTTTCGACGCGCAATTGTTCGCCGGATCGGACCCGGTACTGCTTGCCGCCGGACTTGATGATTGCGTACATGAGGAGGTCGCTACCGGAGTTTCGTAAAGACTTGGAATTATAGAAGAATCCGGCTCGTGCCGTCAAAGCCTTGTATGCTAAGGTTCGCGGCCCGCCGCCCCGTCATGGCTCCGATTTCTGCCAGCACCCTCCTGTCCCCCATCGCCGACGACATGCGCCAGGTGGATGCCCTGATCCGCACGCGGCTGGATTCGGACGTCGCGCTGGTGCGCCAGGTGGCCGAGTACATCGTGGCGGGCGGCGGCAAGCGGCTGCGCCCCGCGCTGCTGCTGCTTGCGGCGGGCTCCATGGGTTTCACCGGCGCGGCCCGCCTGGAACTCGCCGCGGTCGTGGAGTTCATCCACACCGCGACCCTGCTGCACGACGACGTGGTCGACGAATCGCAGCTGCGGCGCGGGCGCCGCACGGCCAACGCGACGTTCGGCAACGCCGCTTCCGTGCTGGTGGGCGATTTTCTGTATTCGCGCGCGTTCCAGATGATGCTCGGGCTGGAGAGCATGCGCGTGATGCGCGTGCTGGCCGACGCGACCAATACCATCGCCGAGGGCGAAGTGCTGCAGCTGATGAACTGCCATGACGCGGACGTCGACGAGGAGCGCTACCTCGACGTCGTGCGCCGCAAGACGGCGAAGTTGTTCGAAGCGGCGGCGCGCCTCGGTGGCATCCTGGGCGCAGCGGCACCCGCGGTGGAGCAGGGCCTGGCGGCGTACGGCATGCACCTGGGAACCGCCTTCCAGGTGGTCGACGACGTACTCGACTATTCGGGCGCCGCGCAGGAGACCGGCAAGAGCCTCGGCGAGGACCTCGCCGAAGGCAAGCCCACCCTGCCTCTGATCCGGGCGATGCAGGCCGGGGGTCCCGCCGAACGCTCGCTGGTGCGCCGCGCGATCGTCGATGGCGGGCGCGCGGATTTTGCGCCGGTGCTGGCGGCGATCAAGGCCACGGGCGCGCTCGACTATGCGCGCGCTGCAGCGGAGCGCGAAGCCGAGGCGGCGACGCGCTCGATCGCAGGCCTGCCGCGCTCTGACTACAAGGATTCTTTGTTAGAATTGGCGTCCTTTTCCGTGACGCGCCGCAGCTAGTTTTGCGCAATTCGGGGTGTAGCTCAGCCTGGTAGAGTACTGCGTTCGGGACGCAGGTGTCGCTGGTTCGAATCCAGTCACCCCGACCATCCCCAGTTTCCTAGAATAGGGCCATGGGACGCCTGATCCTGCTTGCCCTTGCGGTGCTGGTCCTGGTGTGGCTGGTGCGCCGTGCGCTGCACGGCCGGCAGGGGGACGCGCCACGGCCACCGGGCGCGCCGGGCGAACTGGTGCGCTGCGCGCATTGCGGGGTGCACCTGCCGCGCGCCGAGGCGCGTCTCGTGGATACCGGTGTCTATTGCAGTGAAGAGCATGCGCGGCTCGGGCCGCGCCGGCACTGATGGCGTCCCTGGCGTACGCGCCGCTGTTCGCGCGCGAGGACCGGCCCCCGGATTCGTTCTGGATCTCGCTGCAGTATTTCAATCTTTACCGCATCGTGGTGGCGCTGGTGTTCCTGGGCTCCACCTTTGTCGCCTACGAGCCGATCAATTTCGGCGCCCACGACCTGCGGCTGTTCCGCGTGGTGTGCATCGGCTACCTGATCTTGGGGATCGCGCTGCTGTTCGTGGTGCGCTCGGTGCGCGAGCGTTTCAACCTGCAGTTGTCGGTGCACGCCCTGCTCGACGTGATCACCGTCCCGCTGCTGATGTATGCCAGCGGCGGCATGCGCAGCGGCCTGGGCGTGATGCTGCTGATCTCGCTCACCGGCGCGGGCCTGGTGGCCCCGCTGCGGCTCAATTTCCTGTACGCCGCGCTCGCCACCATTGCGGTGCTGCTGGAGGAGGGTTACTGGGTGCTTGCGCTCGATCTGCCTGCGGCGAACTTCGTGCCGCCGGCCCTGCTGTCGATGGGCTACTTCGCCATCTCCGGCGCTACCGGCTGGCTGGCGCAGCGCCTGGCGGCCAACGAGCGCCTGGCGCGTGAGCGCGGCCGCGCGCTCGCCAACCAGACGCGCGTCAACCAACTGGTGATCGCGGATATGCAGGATGGCGTGCTGGTGCTCGACCGGCAGGGCCGCGTTGTCGAGCACAATCCGCAGGCGATGCGGCTGCTGGGCATGGATGCGCTGCGTGGCCTGGCGCTGGCAGCGGTGCTGCCAGGGCTCGAAGCGCGCTGGCAGGCGTGGCGCGATGATGGAGCCCGGCCGCCGGTATCGGTCGATCTCGGGGTGCGCGGCAAGGAAGTGCGCGCGCGCCTGCTCGATACCGGCACGGAGGACCGCTCCACCGTGGTGTTCGTCGAGGACATGACGCGCTCGCGCGAGCACGCGCAGCAGTTGAAGCTCGCGGCCCTCGGCCGGCTCACCGCCAACATCGCGCACGAGATCCGCAATCCCCTGTCGGCGATCAGCCACGCTTCCGAGCTGCTGGCGGAGGAGCGCCGCGACGAGGATCGCGGGCGGCTGACACGCATCATCCACGACAACACGCTGCGGCTGGAGCGGCTGGTGGCCGACGTGCTGCAGCTCAATCGGCGCGACCGCATCGCCGCCGAGCGCATCGCGCTCATCGCCTGGCTGCCTGCCTTTCTCGAGGAATTCAACGCCAACGAATCGGTGCCGGCCGGGCGCATCACGATCGCGCCGGCGCGCGAGCTCTGGGTCGAGTTCGACCGCGAACACCTGCGCCAGGTGCTGTGGAACCTGCTGCGCAACGCGGTGCGTCACGCGCGCGCCGAGCCGGGCAGCGTGCACATAGCGGCGCGCGCGTTCGGCGACCAAGTAGAATTGAACCTCATCGACAACGGCCCCGGCGTGCCCGCGTCCGTGCAGGGGCAGCTGTTCGAGCCTTTCTTCACCACCGACAGCAAGGGAACGGGCCTGGGGCTGTACCTCGCACGAGAATTGAGCGCCGCCAACCGGGCCCTGCTCGAGTACGTCGACGACCATGCGGGCGCGCATTTCCGCATCGTCTGCCGGGGAGGCGCCGCTGCATGAAGCGCACGGAGCGCAAGCCGGCGCAGGGCGAGCGCCTGGTGCTGGTGGTGGACGACGAGCCCGATATTCGCGAGCTGCTCGAGTTGACGCTGACCAAGATGGGCTTGGGCGTGGTGGCGGTGGGCTCGATTGCCGAGGCACGGGAGCGGCTCAAGGGCACGCGCTTCGAGCTGTGCCTGACGGACATGCGACTGCCCGACGGCGAGGGGCTCGACCTCGTGCGCCACATCGGCAGTCTGGACAACGACCTGCCGGTCGCCGTGATCACCGCCCACGGCAGCGCGGAGAACGCGGTGGCGGCGCTCAAGGCGGGCGCTTTCGACTACGTGTCCAAGCCGGTCGGCCTGGAACAGTTGCGTGCGCTGGTCAAGTCCGCGCTGTCCCTGCCCAACCAGGCCGAGCAGCCGGCGCGCGACCTGCCGCTGCTCGGCGACAGCGCGCCGCTGGCGCAGGCGCGCGAGCTGATCGGCAAGCTCGCGCGCACCCAGGCGCCGGTTTACGTCTCGGGAGAGTCGGGCAGCGGCAAGGAGCTCGCGGCGCGGCTGATCCACGGGCAGGGCGCGCGCCGCGAGCGGCCGTTCGTGCCGGTCAATTGCGGCGCGATCCCGGAAACATTGATGGAAAGCGAGTTCTTCGGCTACAAGAAAGGCGCGTTCACCGGCGCAGAGCAGGATCGCGACGGCTTCTTCCAGGCGGCGAACGGCGGCACGCTGTTCCTGGACGAGGTGGCGGACCTGCCCCTGGCGATGCAGGTGAAGCTGCTGCGCGTCATCCAGGAAAAGCGCGTGCGCAAGGTCGGCGCCACGCAGGAAGATCCCGTGGACGTGCGCATCATCAGCGCCACGCACCAGGACCTGGCGCGCCTGCTCGAGGCGGCCAAGTTCCGCCAGGACCTGTTCTACCGCCTGAACGTGATCGAGCTGAAGATGCCGCCGCTGCGCGACTGCCGCGAGGACATTGCACTCATTGCCGGCAGCATCCTGGGGCGCATCGCCTTGCAGTCCGCTACTGCCGTGGCGCGCCTGTCCGACGCCGCGCTCGAGGAACTGATGCTGTACGATTTCCCCGGCAACATCCGCGAGCTCGAGAACATACTCGAGCGCGCCACGGCGCTGTCCGCGGGCGGCGAGATCGGTCCGGAGGACCTGCGGCTCAGGCCCGCGGCGGCCGAGGAAGCCGGCGCGCGCCGGGCGGAAGGCGCGCTCGGCGTGCCCCTGCCCGAGTACCTGGACCGTGTCGAGCGCGAAGCGATTCTGGAGGCGCTCGCGCGCACCAATTTCAACCGTACCGCGGCCGCCAAGCTCCTCGGCGTCACGTTCCGCACGCTGCGTTACCGGATGCAGCGCCTCGGCATCAAGGATGAGAATCGGCACTGACGGGCGGGTGGCGCAGGCGTGCTACCTGCGCTCGCCCAATTGCGACCGGCGCCCGCCGGGCGCAGTCGTGTCCCTGCTGGTGCTGCATTCGATCAGTTTGCCGCCGGGGAAGTTCGGCGGCGACGCCATCGAGCGCCTGTTCACCAACCGCCTCGACGCAAGCGCGCATCCCTATTTCGGTGAAATTGTGCACCTGCGCGTGTCGGCGCACTTCCTCGTGCGGCGCAATGGCGCGCTGCAGCAGTTCGTCCCTGTCCACCTGCGCGCCTGGCATGCCGGGATCTCGCGCTGGCGCGTCGCCGAACGCTGCAACGACTACTCCGTCGGGGTCGAGCTCGAAGGCACCGATCACGCCCGCTTTGCCGATGCCCAGTATCGGTGCCTGATCGCGCTGGCGCGCGCGCTTGCGGCGCGACTGCCGCTGCGCGCCTGCGCCGCGCACAGCGACGTGGCGCCCGGCCGCAAGGCCGATCCCGGCGCGCACTTCGACTGGGTGCGCTTTCTCGCCGGTCTTGCACAGCCCTAGATTTGGTGGTGCGGGGGCGCTGACGCCCCATCCCTAGTAGGTTCGCTGCACTGCGCAATCCGTGTGCGCGCCGCGCGTCAGCAACGCGGCGCTTGCAAAATAAAACTGTCGTGTTACATTGCGCC
>CAZOSA010000054.1:9684-10952 GCA_964582155.1 uncultured Enterobacteriaceae bacterium
TCATGCAAATCGCGCAGGGAAGTGCAGCAACGAATCCCGCCATGGGCGAGAGCGTTGCCGACGCCGGTACTGCGCTGCGATCGGCGTATCCGGACTACAAGATCATCCGCCGCAACGGCGCGGTGGTCGGCTTCGAGCCGGCCAAGATTTCCGTCGCCATGACCAAGGCGTACCTGGCGGTGAACGGCAGCCAGGGCGCAGCCTCGGCGCGCATCCGCGAACTGGTGGCGCGGCTCACCGAGCAAGTGGTGAGCGCCCTGCAGCGCCGGCAGCCCCAGGGCGGAACGTTCCACATCGAGGACATCCAGGACCAGGTGGAACTCGCCATGATGCGCTCGGGCGAGCACGATGCCGCCCGCGCCTACGTGCTGTACCGTGAAGAGCGCGCCAGGGCTCGCGCGCTGGAGAAGACGGCGCGCGACCGCCACGCGGCGGATGCCGTGCTGCATGTGGTCGACGACGGCGCGCGCCGGCCGCTCGATCTCGCGGCGCTGCAGCGCCTTCTGGAATCGGCCTGCGAAGGGCTGGAAGGCGCAGCCGAGCCGGCGGCAATACTGGAATCGACGCTGCGCGACCTGTACGACGGGGTGCCGTTGGAGGAGGTGCGCAAGTCCGCGATCCTCGCGGCGCGCGCGCTGATCGAGAAGGACCCGGCTTACAGCTACGTGACGGCGCGGCTATTGCTCAACACCATCCGGCTGGAGGTACTCGGAGAGGAAGTCAGCCAGGCGGCGATGGGGGCGCGTTACGCCGCGTATTTCCCCGAGTTCATCCGCCGCGGCGTCGAGGCCGAGCTGCTCGACCCGGAGCTGGCGAAATTCGACATGGCGCGCATCGCCCGCGCGCTCAAGGCGGAGCGCGACCTCAAGTTCGGCTACCTGGGCCTGCAGACGCTGTATGACCGCTACTTCCTGCACATGCGCGGCCGCAGGATCGAGCTGCCGCAGGCTTTCTTCATGCGTGTGGCGATGGGCCTGGCGCTGAAGGAGAAGGACCGCGAGGCGCGCGCCCTCGAGTTCTACGACGTGCTGTCGACCTTCGATTTCATGAGCTCGACGCCGACGCTGTTCAATTCCGGCACGCAACGCTCGCAGCTCTCTTCGTGCTACCTGACGACGGTGGCCGACGACCTCACCGGCATCTACGACGCGATCAAGGAAAACGCGCTGCTCGCCAAGTATGCCGGCGGCCTGGGCAACGACTGGACTCCGGTGCGCGCCCTCGGCTCGCACATCAAGGGCACCAACGGCAAGTCGCAGGGCGTGGTG
>CAZOSA010000055.1:0-10879 GCA_964582155.1 uncultured Enterobacteriaceae bacterium
CCACCGTCGGCACCAACGTCGCTTCCGACGCCCTGTCCAACCTTGCCTCCGCCGGCGTCAAGGGCGGCGCGCTGATCGTGCTGGGCGAGGACTACGGCGAAGGCGCCTCCATCATCCAGGAGCGCAGCCATGCCTTCGCCATGAAATCGCAGATTTGGCTGCTCGACCCGCGCCCCAACCTGCCGAAGATCGTCGAGATGGTGGAGCACGGCTTCGCGTTGTCGGAGGCTTCCAGCAGCCCCGTGATGCTGGAGCTGCGCATCCGGGCCTGCCACGTGCAGGGGAGTTTCGCGACGAAGAACAACCGCGCGGCGCGCTATTCCACGCGCAACTTTCTCGAGAACCCGGATTTCGACTTCGGCCGCATCAGCCTGCCGCCCTCCACCTACGCGCAGGAAAAGCACAAGATCGAGGTGCGCTGGCCGGCGGCGGTGCGCTACATCCGCGAGCACGGGTTGAACGAGGTGTTCCCCGGCGAGCGCGGCGATGTCGGCATCCTGTGCCAGGGCGGCCTGTACAACGCCACCATCCGCGCGCTCCAGCAGCTGGGGCTCGCCGACGTGTTCGGCGCGTCGCGCGTCCCGATCTACTGCATGAACGTGACCTACCCGCTGGTGCCGGAGGAGATCGTGCAGTTCTGCGCCGGCAAGCGCGAAGTGCTGGTGATCGAGGAAGGCCAGCCGGCGTACCTCGAGGAAGCCATCCTCGCCACCCTGCGCCGCCACGACGTCAACGCCGTCAAGGTGCACGGCAAGAACGTGCTGCCGATGGCGGGCGAGTACACCGGAGAAGTCGTGGTGGCCGGCGTGGCACGCTTCCTGGATTGCAGCCAGGCACTGGAATCGATCACGCAGCCCAGGAAGAAGGCCACCGAGCTGCTGGGCGCGGGACTGCCCGCGCGCCCGCCCGGGTTCTGCGTGGGCTGCCCCGAGCGCCCGGTGTTCGCGGCGATGAAGCTGGTGGAAAAGGAGGTCGGCAAGTACCACGTCTCGGCCGACATCGGCTGCCACACCTTCTCCACGCTGCCGCCGTTCAACATCGGCCACACCGTGCTCGGCTACGGCCTGGGCCTCGCCTCGAACTCCGCGGTGCACCCGATGTTCGGCAAGCGCACCGTCACCATCATGGGCGACGGCGGCTTCTGGCACAACGGCCTCACCTCGGGCGTGGCGAACGCGGTGTTCAACAAGGACGATGGCATCCTGCTGATCATGAAGAACGGCTACAGCGCGGCCACCGGGACGCAGGAGCTGCCCTCCTCCGCGCAACACAGCGAGCACAAGGCCGCCGACATGTCGATCGAGCGCGCGCTCGGCGGCCTGGGCGTGGACTGGATGCGCACGGTGCATACCTACCACGTCGGCGAGATGAAGAAGACGCTGAAGGAGGCGATGACCACCAGCCACCAGGGCCTCAAGGTGATCATCGCCGATGGCGAGTGCCAGCTCGAGCGCCAGCGGCGCGTGCGCCCTGAAACGGCGCAGAAACTCGCTGCCGGCAGGCGCGTGGTGCGCGTCAAGTACGGCGTGGACGAGGACACCTGCACCGGCGACCACTCCTGCATCCGGCTCTCGGGCTGTCCCACGCTCACGGTGAAGGACAACCCGGATCCGCTGCGCAAGGACCCGGTGGCGACGGTGATCGACGGCTGCGTCGGTTGCGGGCTGTGCGGCGAGAATGCGCATGCTGCCGTGCTTTGCCCGTCCTTCTACCGCGCCGAGGTGATCCAGAATCCTTCGCTCTTCGACCGGCTGGTCTCGCGCCTGCATCGCCTGGTCGTCCCGGCATGAGCCTGCCGCAGCGCTCGCTTACCGTGCTGGTCGCCGCGCTGGGAGGCGAAGGCGGCGGCGTAATGGCCGACTGGCTGATGCACGCGGCGACCGCCTGCGGCTTCCCGGCGCAGGCTACCTCGATCCCCGGCGTCGCGCAGCGCACCGGCGCGACGACTTACTACCTCGAGATCTTTCCCGCGAAGCGCGAGCTGCTGGGCGGCCGCGAGCCGGTGATGTCGCTCACCCCCAGTCCCGGCAACGTGGACGTGATGGTGGCTTCCGAGCTGCTCGAAGCCGGGCGCGCCATGCAGAACGGCTACGTCAGCCCGGAGCGCACCACGCTTATTGCCTCCACGCACCGCATCTACGCCACGGTGGAAAACTCGCAGATGGCCGATGGGCGCTTCCCGAGCGAGCGCGTGCTGGAGGCGGCGAAACAGCTTTCCAGGCACGCGGTGCTGTTCGACATGCGTCAGCTGGCGCAGGACCACGGCACCGTGATCAACGCGGTGCTGTTTGGCGCCATCGCGGGATCGGGCGTCCTGCCGCTGCCGCGCGAGGCCTGCGAAGCGGCGATCCGCCGCGCCGGCAAGGGCGCCGAGGCAAGCCTGCGCGGATTTGCCACCGGCTACGACATTGCGGCAGGCACACGCCAGGCGCCTGGCGCGGCGCCGCGGCCCCTGCCGCCGGAGACACGCGAGATCCTGGACATCGGCGCCGCGCGGCTGCGCGACTACCAGGGGGAAGCCTACGCAGCGCTTTATCGCGAGCGCATCGCAACACTGGGCAACGCCGATCCCAGGCTGATCGGCGAGGCGGGGCGGCAGCTCGCGCTGTGGATGAGCTACGAGGACATCATCCGCGTCGCCGACCTGAAAACGCGCGCTACGCGCTTTGCACGGGTGCGAAAGGAGGTGGGCGCGAAGGACGGCGAGCCCGTGGTGGTGATCGATTACCTGAAGCCCGGCGTCGAGGAAGTCGCCTCGCTCCTGCCCACCGGGCTCGGGCGGCGCCTGCTCGCGTGGGCCGAGCGTCGCGGCAAGCTCCACGCCTGGAACGTGGGCCTGCACGTGAAGACCTCCGGCGCCACTGGCTACCTCATGATGCGTGCGCTCGCCTGGCTCAAGCCCTGGCGCCCGCGCAGCCTGCGCTATGCCGAGGAGCAGGTGCTGATCGAGCGCTGGCTGACTGCGGTGCGTGAGGCCGCCCCGCGCAGCACGGCGCTCGCGCTCGAGGTCGTCGAATGCGCCGGGCTGTTGAAAGGCTACGGCGAAACGCACCGGCGCGGCAGGAGCAACTTCCTCGCCATCCTTGACGCACTGGTGGAGAACCCCGCCACCGCCGATCCCGCGGCTCAGGCCGCGGCGATCCGCAAGGCGCGCGAGGCCGCGCTCGCCGACCCTGAGCAAAAGGCGCTGGAGCAGGCGCTCGGACGGCCGGTGACCTGGATGCGCGCCGAGAAGACCCGCTAGAATCCGCCGCTTATGTCCACCACCCCCGACGCCGCTCACGCCGCTTTCCTCAGCCGCGAATACAACAACCGCGAGCTGTTTCCCGACCATCCGCGTCACTTCACGCGCTGGCAGGACACGTCGGCGCGCGCGCGCTCGACCATGACCTGCCATCTCGACCTGGCTTACGGTTCCTCAACGGGCGAGAGGCTGGACATCTTCCCGGCGCGCAAAGGCGACGGCAGCGCCCTGCTGTTCATCCACGGCGGCTACTGGCGCTCACTCGACAAGAAGGACTTCTCCTTCCTTGCGCCCGCCTGGGTGGACGCGGGCGTGTCCCTGGTGGTGGTGAACTACGACCTGTGCCCCAAAGTGACGATCGAGCGCATCGTGCAGCAGATGCTCGCCGCTTCGGCCTGGTTGTACCGCAATGCCGAGCGCTACGGCATGGACGAGGAACGGCTCTTCGTCAGCGGCCATTCCGCGGGTGGGCACCTGGCGGCGATGATGCTGGCGGCGCTCTGGCCGGTGATCGAGCGCTCGCTGCCGCAGGACCTCTACAAGGGCGCACTCGCGGTGAGCGGGGTGTACGACTTGCGGCCCCTCACGCAGGTCGACTGGCTGGGTGGCGACCTGCGCCTGGACGAGCAGACCGCGTTCAAGCTTTCGCCCGCCTTCGTTCCGCCGGCGACGCGCGCGCCGCTGTATCTCGCGGTGGGCGGGCTGGAGAGCTCGGAATTCAAGCGCCAGAACACGCTGCTCGCGCAGCGCTGGAAGGCGGTGCTGGGCGGCGACGTGGCCATGCCGGGCAGGGATCATTTCACCGTGATCGACGGGCTCGCGGATCCGGACAGCGCGCTGTTCGCGGGCGCGCGGCGCATGATGGGGCTGAGCCGATGAAGGAATTCCTCGCGCCGGGGCGCTACATCGACAGCCACCATCCCGCGGTGACCGGGTTCGCCCGCAAGCACGCCCAAGGTTCCACCGACCGGGAGCGCGCGGTGTCCCTGTACTACGCGGTGCGCGACGGCGTGCGCTACAACCCGTTCCTCGACTTCTCCAGGGACACCGCGTTCCGAGGCAGCGTGTGCCTGGAGACCGGCGAGGGCTTTTGCATCGGCAAGGCGGCCCTGCTCGCGGCCTGCGCGCGGGCCGCAGGCATCCCGGCGCGCGTGGGCTTCGCTGACGTGAAAAACCACCTCACCACGCCGCGCCTCGCCGAGCGCATGGGCACGGACCTGTTCGTGTACCACGGCTTCACCGAGCTGTGGCTGGACGGCAAGTGGGTCAAGGCGACGCCCGCCTTCAACCTCGACCTGTGCCGAAAGTTTCGCGTCAAGCCGCTCGAATTCGACGGCCGCAGCGACTCGATCTTCCATCCCTTCGACGCGGACGAGCGGCGCCACATGGAGTACCTGCGCGAGCGTGGCTCGTTTGCCGACGTGCCGGTGGCGGAAATCCAGCGGGTGTTCCGCGAAACCTACCCGGTACTCTACGGCCTCGGCAAAGAGGCCGCCAAGGAAACTTTCGCCTGAGCCAACCCGGCTAGGCGTCGCCCCACACGTCGCGCGCGGTCTCGACCACCAGGCGGATTTTCGCCGCCTGGGCCTCGAGGGCAAGCTGGTTGCCGTGCACGGTACTGGAAAAACCGCACTGCGGCGACAGGCACAGTTGCTCGAGCGGCACGTGGCGCGCAGCCTGGTCGATGCGCTTTTTCAGGTCGTCCTTGGATTCCAGCGTGCCCAGCTTGGTGGTGACCAGGCCCAGCACCACGGTCTTGCCCTTGGGCACGAAGCGCAAGGGGGAAAAGTCGCCCGAGCGCGCGTCGTCGTACTCGAGGAAATAGCCGTCCACCTGCAATTCGTTGAACAGCACTTGCGCCACCGGCTCGTAGCCGCCCTCGGCGGCCCAGGCGCTCTGGAAGTTGCCGCGGCACAGGTGTACGCCGACCGACATGTCCTTCGGCCGGCCGGCAATTGCCGAGTTGATGAGGCGTGCGTAGCGCCTGGGCAGCTCGTCAGGGTCGTCGCCGCGCTGCTTTGCGCCCTCACGCATCTTCGCATCGCACAGGTAGGCGAGGTTCGTATCGTCGAGCTGCAGGTAGCGGCAGCCCGCTTCCGCCAGCTGGCGGATTTCGTCGCGGTAGCAACGCGCCACGTCCTCGTAGAAGCCTTCCAGGTCGGGGTAGGCCTCGTGGCTGATGGCTCCGCGGCCGCCGCGAAAATGAAGCATGGTGGGCGACGGGATGGTGACCTTGGGCGTGCGCCTGGCGACGGACTTGAGGAACCTGAAATCCTCGGTCTGGATCGGTGTTACGTGCCTGAGCTTCTTCGTCACGTGGATCACCGGCGGGGCGAAATCCACGTCGCCGGCGGCGCCATGGAACTTGACCTGGATGCCGCCTTTCACCTCCACGCCCTCCAACTGCTCGAGGAAATCGATGTGGAAGAAGGTGCGGCGGAACTCGCCGTCGGTGACCCCCTGCAGTCCCCAATCCTCCTGCAGCTTCACGATGTCGCGGATCGCCTTGTCCTCCACCGCGCGCAATTGCGCGCGGGTCATGGCGTTCTTTTTAAAGTGCAGGTCGCGCGCCTCGAGCAGTTCTTTCGGGCGCAGAAAGCTGCCGACATGGTCGGCGCGAAAAGGCGGGACAGTACGTATCGTCATAGGCAGGTGAGGATAACGCAAACCACGCACCGCTCCCACCGGTAAACTGCGCCCGATGCGCGCCCTTCTCGAAGAAAGTTTTCGCACGGCGGTGGCCGCCGCGGATCCGCTGCACATTCTCCCGGCCCATCTGCCGTCGCCGCCGCGCGGCCGGACTTTCGTCGCGGCGGCGGGCAAGGCGGCCGCGTCCATGGCGCTTGCCGTGGAAAGGCACTGGCCGCGCGAGGCGCCGCTCGAGGGCCTGGCCGTCACGCGCTACGCGCACGGCCTGCCGACCAAGCGCATCCGCGTGATCGAGGCGGGCCATCCCGTTCCTGATGCGGCCGGAGAGGCCGGTGCGCGCGAAATGCTCGAGCGCGTGCGCGCGCTCGGGCCGGACGACCTGCTGCTGATGCTCGTCTCCGGCGGCGGCTCGAGCCTGCTTGCGCTCCCGGCGCCCGGCGTCACGATGGACGGCCTGAAGGCGACGACGCGCGAGCTGCTGCGCTGCGGCGCGCCGATCCAGGAGATCAACACGGTGAGGAAACACCTGTCCGCGATCCAGGGCGGGCGCATGGCGGCCGCGTGCCGCGCGCCCGTGCTGGCGCTGATCGTCTCGGACGTCACCGGCGACGATCCGACGCACATAGCCTCCGGCCCCTGCGCCCCGGATCCGACGACCATCGACGAGGCCCGGGCGGTGCTGCACAAGTACGGCATCCCATCGCCGGGCCCGTTCTCGGAGACCCCGAAGCCCGGCGATGCGTTGTTCGCGCGCGTCGAAAATCGCGTCATCGCCACGGCGCTCCGTTCGCTCGAAGCGGCTGCCGCCATGTTTTCTGCGCGTGGCATTGCGCCGGTCAACCTCGGCGACGCGATCACCGGCGAGGCCAGCGAAGTCGCGAAAATGATGGCAGCGCAGGCGCGGCAGGCACGCCGGCCGTCGGTACTGATTTCGGGCGGCGAATGCACGGTGACCGTGCGCGCCTGCGGTGGTCGCGGCGGGCGCTGCGCCGAGTTCCTGCTGGCGCTCGCCATCGAATTGCAAGGCGTCGCGGGCATCCACGCGATCGCCGCGGATACCGACGGCATCGACGGCTCGGAAGACAACGCCGGCGCCGTGCTTACGTCCGATACGCTCGCGCGCGCGGCCGCCGGCGGCATTGACGCACAGCGAATGCTCGACGCGCACGACAGCTACGGCTTCTTCTCCGCGCTCGGCGACCTCGTCGTCACCGGTCCGACGCGCACCAACGTCAACGACTACCGCGCAATCCTGATCGCCTAGAACAAGGACTAACGCTTCTTGAGATCTTCAATCGCCTGCTCGACGTCGCCGAGGCCCTTTTGCGCCTTCCCGGAAATCTGTTTTGAAAGCCCCTTGATCTGTTGTTCCTTGCTTCCAACCAGCTTGCCAGCTTTTTCCTGGACTTTGCCGACAACGTCTTTCGACGCGCCCTTCACTTGGTCCTTGTTCATGTTCGATTGCTCCTATTGCAAGTGTTACGCCCGACGCGATAAGAAATAGCGGCTATATTTTGCCCAGCAGGAATAAAATCAACACGATCAACAGCACCAGTCCAACGCCACCACTGGGACCATAGCCCCAACTGCTGCTGTGGGGCCACGTGGGAATCACACCCACCAGCGCCAGAACCAGTATCACCAGTAATATGGTTCCCAAATTCATGTCACTTCTCCGTGTCTCGCCTTCCGGCAGCGATTAGCATTTCCAGCCGTTTTACTGCGTCCCTTTGAGGATCATGTCGTTCTTGACCGATTTCACGCCCTTGACGCCCTTGGCAATCCTGGCAGCTGTGTTGATATCGGCGCGGGAACTGACGAAGCCGGTCAACTGAACTCTGCCCTTGGAGGTTTCGACGTTGATTTCGGCTGACTTGAGCGAAGGTTCTTCCAACACTGCTGCCTTTACTTTGGTAGTGATGACGGCGTCGTCGACATATTCCCCGACGGATCCCGTCTTCGACGTCGATGTGGTGGATTGCTTCTTGGCGGGTTTGTACGCGCCTGCAGTCCGCATCGACGCCTTCGCGTCAGCCTTGGCGCGGGCTTGTGCGGCCTTTGCTTCCTTCACGCAGGCGTCCTTGTCGTTGCCGGCCTTGTCGTCGCACTTTTCCTTGGCTACCGCGTAGTCGGCGTCCGCCTTGGCGACGCTAACGGCGTTGCGGGTCGTGGCGCTGGGTTTGTTGCTGACTTCCAGCTCGGCTTTTGCGACCTTCTGCACGCCCCTGGCTTCGGCCATGCACACGTCTTTCGCATTGGCCGACAGCGAGTCGCAGGCTGCTTTCGCTGACTTGTATTTGGCCTCGATCTTGGCCTTGCCAGCTTTGTATTCGTCCGTTGACATGCCTTGCGCGGCTAGCGCTCCGGCGCTGAAAGCGAGGGCAATCGCAGCCGCAATTGCGCTGATGTTAAGTCTGCTCATGGTCGTTCCTTTGCGAGGTGAATTGGGGCGTGATGCACAGCCGGTCGGAATTATTGTTTGTATCGCCGAGGTATTCTGTTCGGTATCCAACACACGGCGGAGACTGAAGGCTCCCCGCCCCGCACCCGGGTCTGAGGTTCGCCGGCGTATCGAATCTGCCGCGCAGTTCGTGTAGCATCATTGCCGGTCCTGACGCGCCGGCACGATGTTCGCGCGGCGTGGGACGTTCACAAGGAGCAACCAGAATGAGTACTCGAACGTTCGCGCTCGCCTTCGGCATCGTATTCCTGCTTGCCGGCGCCAGCGGCTTCGTTCCGGGAATGCTGCATCCGGTTCCTGCAGGCGCGCCGCCTCTCACGGTGCCCATGGGCTATGGGCTCGTCATGGGATTGCTGCCGGTGAACGTGCTCCACAATCTCGTGCACGTTCTATTCGGGATACTTGGGATTGTCGCGTACGGTGGTTTGTTCGCGCCGCGCGTGTACGCGCAGATCGTGGCGGTCGCATACGGCCTGCTGGTAATCCTGGGGCTGCTGCCCGCAACCAATACGCTGTTCGGCCTGATCCCGATCTACGGCAACGACGTCTGGCTGCACCTGGTGCTCGGGGCCGCAGCCGCGTATTTCGGCTTCATGACCACCGCTGGGGCCCCCGTCCAGCGAAATTAGACGCAGCCAGTCATGCCGGCTCGTTACGCCTAGTCCTTCCACTCCCGGTACGGCCGCGTCGGCTTGGGCGGCCTGCGGTCTTTGCGCAGCCAGGCGAACCACCAAAGGCAGCCGATGGCGACGATCACTGCCAGGCTGAAGGCCAGCCACATCATGCTGCCAGCATATACCTTGTCGCGATGGCGGAGGGCTTCCGCGGCTGACCAACGGCGCCGGGGGCTGTGGCCCGGGTGGCAGTGTGTAGTGGCGTACATACGATGGACCCTGCGCTGCAATAGTCTTTGCAGTGGTCCGTAGCGGCGCTCATACCTCCAGCACCAGCAGCGCGCTCCCTGACACGGGCACCTGGCAAGCGCGTGATGCTGCCGGCACGCGCACGGGTATTTGATCGTTTACCAGTGCGGCGCGACGCATGCATGGGAGTTGCAGATGCCCTTGTCGCAGTCCTCCAGTAGGCTCGTCCTCGTGATGTACGGAGTGATGGCCGTGCTCTTGCTGATGCTGCCCGCCTGCGGCGGTTCCGACAGTTCCTCGGCGCCCTCTAGCGAGTCCCCGTCTCAGGCAACGAACAGCGAGACCCCGACTGAGGCGCAGCTCCTCGGCCAGTGGTCGCCCGTGAGTGATGCGCCGATCGTGCAGTTACACCTCAATCTGCTGGTCAGCGGCAAGGTGTTGAGCTGGGGGGGAGTCCATGGCATGCCTACTACGTACCTATGGGACCCCGCGACCGGCGCGTTCACCGCGGTGCCGGCTCCCTCCCAGTTGCTCTGCTCCGGCCACAGCTTCCTCCCTGACGGCCGGCTGCTCGTCGCCGGCGGGCACATAGACGACGGGCGCGGCACGGGCGGGCTCGGCCTGGCGAACACGAACGTGTTCAATCCCGCCACCGGCGTGTGGCAGGCCTTGTCGGCCATGGCCAGGGGACGATGGTATCCCACGAACACCACGCTGCCGAGCGGCGATGTGGTGACGATCGCGGGCTCGGACGCAACCGGCGTCAATGTGCCGGTCCCCGAGGTCTGGAACGGCACCGAGTGGCGTCGTCTCACCTCGGCGGCCCGCGCCCTGCCGTACTATCCGCGCAATTTCGTGGCCCCCGACGGGCGCATCTTTTACGCCGGAGAGGAGCAGCAGTCGCGCTATCTCGACGTTGCGGGTGCGGGCAGTTGGACGACCGACGGCCCGCTGCGCAAGTTCGTCGGAACGCGCGACTACGGATCCGCGGTGATGTACGAGCCGGGAAAGATCCTCTACGTGGGCGGCGGCGACCCCCCAACCGGCAGCGCCGAGATCATCGACTTGAATCAGCAGAGTCCGACGTGGACCTTTACCGGAGGGATGGCGTTCGCCCGCCGGCAGTTGAACGCCACCCTGCTGCCGACCGGGGACGTTCTCGTCACCGGCGGCACGAGCGGCGCCGGGTTCAACAACGCCGAGGGAGCCGTGCGGGCCGCGGAGCTGTGGCATCCCGCGACCGGCACCTGGACGACACTGGCGAGCAGCGCGGTGGCTCGCATGTACCACGGGACTGCCCTGCTGCTGCCGGATGGCCGGGTGCTGTACACGGGCAGCGGCGACGGGCCGGCCGGCAGTGCGAACGAGCGGAACTACGAGCTGTACTCGCCCCCCTACCTGTTCAACGGCGCGCGCCCGACCATCACGGGAGGGCTGCCCCCAATCGTCGGGTACAGCCAGACCCACGTCGTCAATACGCCGGACGTCGCCGGGATCGCGCGGGTGACCCTTATCGGGCTCGGCTCGGTGACGCACGCCTTCGACCAGAGCGCGCGCCTGGTTCCCCTGAGCTTCTCGCCGGCGGCCACAGGGCTCACGATCACCCTCCCGGCGAGCCGCACGACCGCCCCACCCGGCCCATACATGCTGTTCCTCGTGAAC
>CAZOSA010000056.1:0-10874 GCA_964582155.1 uncultured Enterobacteriaceae bacterium
TAATACACAATGCTAAACTTAAATCTGCCCCAGCCCCTAATTCCATCGGTCCGAAGGCGGGATGCCGAGCCGGGCCACCGGGATGCCTTCGTCCACTAACTCATCGTGCTCTTGCGCGCTGGCCTGGCCCCGGATCATCCGTGCCGGCGCTTCCTGATAGTGGATGCGCCGGGCTTCTGCCGGGAATTCGCTGCCCACGTCCTCGGAACGGGTCAGCAACTCGTCCAGCATGCGCGAGTAGAGTTTCTGGGCGAGGGCCATCGGGTCCTGCTGCCCCGACTGGGCCAGCACGGGCGGCTGCGCGGCCCCGGTATTGAACCGGGTCGCGGAAGGTACCCGGTCCACGTCGAGCGCCCCGCAGGACGGACACTCGATCAGGCCCCGGGTCTTTTGCGAGGCGAAATCCTCCGCGGACGCAAACCAGCCCTCGAAGCGGTGCCCGGCAACGCACAACAGGTCGAAAATCTTCATCTACCGGATTCTATTACGATTGCAGGGCCATGACCGCCGACCGTCTCGAAGGCAAGTGGATCGATCTCTTTGCGCAAGTCTTCGCTCGCTGCAAGGTGACGCCGGGCGACGCCTGCGCGGTCCTGTCCGAGACGCAGTCGAGGCCTCTCAACGTGCAGCTCGCGGAACTCGCCCTGCACAAGCTGGGCGCCCGCCCGTTCCACGTTATTGTCCCGACGCCGCGTCAGCAGGCGCCCGTGCCCATCCGCTCCACGGGCGCCTCGGTGGCGCTGCAGGGTCTTGGGCCGGCGCTGCAAGCGCTTGCCGCCTCGTCCTTCATCGCGGATTGCACCCTGGAAGGGCTGATGCATGCGGCCGAACTGCCTGCGATCCTGAAAGGCGGCGCAAGGGTGCTTTACATCTCGAATGAGCATCCCGACGTACTTGAGCGGCTGGCGCCCTCCTCCGTCGACGAGCAGAAGGTGAGGGCGGGCATGCGGCGCTTGCGCGAGGCGAAGCGCATGACCGTAACGTCTCCGGCCGGTACCGTTCTGTCCATCCGTGTCGAAGGCGCTCGCGTCGGGGGGGTATGGGGCTATACCGAGAAGCCCGGCACCCTGTCGCATTGGCCTGGAGGCCTGTGCTTGTGCTTTCCGCAAGGCGGGAGCGTCGAAGGCACGCTCGTGATGGCGCCCGGCGACCTCAACCTTACATTCAAGCGTTACGCCGAATCGTCCGTACGCCTGACGATTGAGAACGATTACGTAACGCGCATCGACGGTGCGTCGCTCGACGCCGAGCTGATGCGCGAGTATTTCGCCGCCTGGGGGGATCGCGAGGCGTACGCCGTATCCCACGTCGGCTGGGGGATGAACGACCGCGCGCGCTGGGAGGCGCTCGCCATGTACGATAAGGCAGACATCAACGGCACCGAACAGAGGGCCTTCGCTGGCAATTTCCTCTACTCCACCGGTGCCAACGAGGTGGCAGGCCGCCACACGCTGGGACATTTCGACCTGCCATTCAGGCATTGCACGGTCGAGCTGGACGGCAGGCCCGTCGTACAGGACGGCAAGCTCATCGAGTGAGCCCGCTGGTTTTCCTGCACGGCGTGGGCGGCGGGCGCGCCGCATGGGACCGGCAGGTCCCCTACTTCCAGAAGCTCGGCTACCAAGCGCTGGCCTGGGACCAACCCGGCTACGGCGATGCCCCGATGGTTGAGCCCTATGATCTGGCGCAGGTCGCCGGGGCGTTGCAGCGCGTGATCGGGACGCTGGGCGAGTCTGCGGTGCTGGTGGGTCACAGCATGGGCGGATTCGTGGCGCAGGAGGCTTATGCGCGGTTTCCGCAGTCCATCAAGGCGCTGGTGCTGGGTTTCACCAGCGCCTCCTTCGGCGGCGGCAGCCGCGAGTTCGTCGAGCAGTTCATCGCCGCGCGCGTTGCACCGCTCGATGCAGGCCGCTCCATGGCGCAGATCGCCGCCAAGCTGATGCCGGCGATGCGCGGGCCAATATCGCGGCCCGAGGGCATGGCCCAGGCCGAGCGCATCATGTCCGCCATCGCGCCGGCCACATACCGCAAGGCAGTGCACCTGCTCACAACGTTCGAACGCCGTGCGCAGCTGCCCGAAATCCGCGTGCCGGCCTTGCTCATCGCGGGCGAGAACGATCGCACCGCGCCCGCCTCCGCCATGGAGCGGATGGCGCAGAAGATTCCAGGCGCGGAGTACGTCCTGTTGCAAGGCTGTGGCCACCTGGGACCGATGGACCAGCCGGACGAATTCAACGAGGTGTTGCGAGGCTTCCTCGAGCGCCGCAAGCTTTAAGGATGACCATGGATACCAGGCCGCCCCCGACCGATCCGCGCTACGCAGTCGCCGGTTCGAACTATCCCCTCAACGGCAAGCAGAAGTCGCTGCTCGCGCTCGCCCAGGAACTGGGCCCGCGATTCGCCGAGCGCGCGGCGCGCTACGATCGCGAGGCGAGTTTTCCATTCGAGAATTACGCCGAGCTGCGCGACGCAGGCCTGCTCGGGCTGTGCGTGCCGGAGAAATTCGGCGGCAAAGGCGCCGACCTCAAGACCTACGCCCTGGTATCGGCGACGCTCGGCAAGTATTGCGGCGCTACTGCCCTCACGTTCAACATGCACGCCTGCTCCACGCTCTGGCCCGGTGTGCTGGCCGACGACCTGGACATGACGCGCGAGCAGCGCGCCGAGCATGAGAAGTACCGCAGCCTGCATTTCGAACGGGTGGTGAAGCACGGCGCGGTGTACGCGCAGCCCTTCTCCGAGGGTAGCGCGGCCGCCGCCGGCAGGGCCCCCTTCGGCACCACGGCTGCCAAGGTCGACGGCGGCTGGTTGGTGAACGGCAAGAAGATCTTTGCGTCGCTTTCCGGCGCGGCCAACTACTACGGCATCCTGTGCACCGAGAACAAGCCCGAGCTGTCGATGCGCGACACGCTCTACCTCGCTGTGCCCGGCGACGCGACAGGCCTGAGCGTGACCGGCGACTGGGACCCGCTCGGCATGCGCGGCACCGTGTCGCGCAACCTGATATTCAAGGACGTGTTCGTACCCGATGACGGCGCGATGATGCCGCGCGGCATCTACTTCCAGGCCGCCAACCGCTGGCCGCACATGTTCACCACGCTGTCGCCGACATACATGGGCATCGCGATTGCCGCCTATGAGTTCACCGTTCAGTACTTGCGCGGCGAGGTCGTCGGCATGCCGCCGGTGAAGCGCCGCATGTATCCGACCAAGCAGATCGCGGTGGCGCAAATGTGGGTAACGCTGGAGCAGACGCGGGCCTTGTTTCTGCGCATGCTGGAGGACGCGCGCGTCGATCCGCCGAAGGACGCGCGCCTGCGCGCCTACGCCACCCAATACACAATCATGGAGAACGCCAACGACATCTGCCGCCTCGCCATCCGCACCTGCGGCGGCCAGTCGATGCTCAAATCCCTGCCTCTGGAACGCCTGTACCGCGATTCGCGCTGCGGGGCGTTGATGCTGCCCTGGACCGCCGAGTTGTGCCTGGACCGCATCGGCCGCGAAGCCCTGTACGAACCCGGCGAAGACGACTGACTTGGACCTGTCGCGCATCATCGAGCGCTGGGCGAAGCAGCGCCCCTCCAAGGTCGCGATCCATTTCCACGGCACCGAGTGGACCTACGATGAGTTCTGGCAGCGCATCGAGCAAGCAACGCGTGCACTGCGCGTCTCGAAGGGCGAGCGCGTCGCCTGGCTCGGTTACAACCACCCGGACATGCTGGTGCTGCTGTTTGCCGCGGCACGGCTGGGCGCGCTGCTGGTCCCGCTCAACTGGCGTCTTACCGCGGCGGAGCACCGCGCCATCCTCCAGGACTGCGCGCCACGATGGCTGTTCGCCGACGAGGCGTTCTCCACCCAGGCTGCCCGATTGGGCGTGCCCGCGGGGAATCTCGATGCGTGCAATAAAGCCGAACTCGCTGGATCCGACGACGACGAACTGTTGATCGTCTACACCTCGGGCACGACCGGCAAGCCCAAGGGCGCGGTGCTTGCGCAGTCGGCGCTGCTTTGGAACGGCTACAACTCGATCCAGGCCCATGACCTCACGCATGCGGATCACGTGCTCAGCCCATTGCCGATGTTCCACGTGGGCGGACTGAACAACCAGACCCTGCCTGCTTTTCTCGCGGGCGCCACCGTGATCCTGCACCGGCGCTTCGAACCCGGGCTGTGGCTTTCCGACGTGCAAGCGAGAAAACCTACGATTTCCCTGCTGGTGCCAGCTGCGATGCGGGCGGTGATCGGTCATCCGGACTGGGCGCGCACGGACCTGTCGTCCCTCAGGCTGCTCAATACAGGTTCCATGGTGGTGCCGGATTCCCTGATCCGCACGTT
Organism: uncultured Enterobacteriaceae bacterium; assembly: GCA_964582155.1. Taxonomy (GTDB): domain Bacteria; phylum Pseudomonadota; class Gammaproteobacteria; order Burkholderiales; family SG8-39; genus JAABQT01. The sequence continues at coordinate 4,339 of CAZOSA010000056.1, forward strand.
CCATGAGCGCGGCGTTGCCGTGGGCCAGATCTACGGCTCCACGGAGACCGCACCCATCGCCATCGTCCTTCCCAGGAAAGACGCGATCGCCAAGATCGGCAGCGCGGGCAAACCCGCATTGCACTGCGAGGTCAAGCTCATGGACGGCGAGATCTGGGTGCGCGGCCCGAACGTCATGCGGCGCTATTGGGACGATCCCGAGGCGACGGCGGCAGCACTGGATGGCGATGGCTGGTTCCACACCGGTGACCTAGCGCGCATCGACGCAGACGGCTACTACTGGATCATGGGCCGTTCCAAAGACGTGATCATTTCCGGCGGCGAGAACATTTACCCGATAGAACTCGAGAATGTGCTCGCCGACTGCCCGGAAATCGCGGAGTCGGCGGTGGTCGGGGTGGCGGATTTGAAGTGGGGCGAATCCGCCTGCGCCGTCGTGGTGCGCAAAGCCGGCGCCATTCTGGACGAGGCCGCGGTGTTCGCGCTGTTCCACGAGCGACTCGCGCGCTACAAGCATCCCCGGCGCGTGGTATTCACGGACAGCCTGCCGAAGAACGCGCTCGGCAAGGTACAGAAGCACGAATTGAAGAATCTGCTTCTGGCGCCTAATTGACGCGCAGTTCGATCGAGCCCAGCGGGTCCGCTTCGAATCGCACGAGATCCCCGGGCTGCGGAAATTTCGAAGAGACCAGGCTGCCGGTGATCACTACGTCACCCTTGCGCAGGCGCCTGCCCCTGCCCGCCATGTGGTTGGCGACCCAGGCGAGCGCCGTGAGCGGATGCCCCATGGCGTCGGCACCCCGCCCCTCGCCCACCGCCTTGCCGTTGATCGTGGCGACCCCGCGCAGCGCTGCCAGGTCCAAATCGCGCCAAACGGGCACAGGCAGACCGAGGACAGCGCCTTCGTTCCAGGCATTGTCCGCGGCAAGCTCCAGCCCGCGGCTGGCCAGGGTCAAATAATCCGCGCCGCGATCGTCCGCGAGTTCGAACGCAGGCATCGCCCCCGCCACTGCAGCCGCCACCTGCTCGGGCGCATAGGGGGCTTCGAGCGCCGGGAGATCCGCGCCCATGCGGAACGCTATTTCGAACTCGACCAGCAGGCGGCCATAGTCCGCGGCGCGCACCACCGCGGGCGCGCCCACCAACTGGCGCGCATGAAGGCAGCCGCCGATCGAGTCGTGCAGGCTGACCAGGGAACGCATCTGCGGCGTCGTCAGGGCGATTTTGTACCCCGCCACGGCGCCGCAAGCGCGCGCCTTTAGCGCGACAAACGCGTCCTGGACAGCATAAGCTTCCTCGATGCCGCGCGGCGCAATGGATGCCGGCATCGGGCGCGAGGGCGCCCTGTCAAGATGCTGCCGTACCAGCCACCGGGCCGCCCTGAGGATGCGATGGCCGTTGCCGCGCATGCCTCGATTCTAGCGGTTGCCGTCGACGGCGGCTTTGCCGACAATACAGGCTGGAGAACGAAAACAAATGCCCCTCACGCACCGCCTGTACGACAACGCCCTGGTGCTCGCACCTACGGGTCGGCTCGACCACGACAACTGCGAGAGTTTTCGCGAAGAGCTGGCCCCGCACCTGGCGCGCTCGGCCAAGGACAGTACGACCATCGTGCTCGACTTGTCCGGCCTGGAATACGTATCGAGCGCCGGCCTGCGCTGCTTTATGCTCGCGGCGAAGCAGGCCAAGGCGCAGCACAGTCGCATCGTCATCGCTTCAATGCAACCGGTGGTGGCGGAGATCTTCCAGATCGCCCGCTTCAATCTGGTGTTTGAAGCCTATCCCAGGGTACGCGACGCGCTCGCGGCACTTTCACCCGGCGCCGCTACAGCGTTCGACCGGGGATAGCGCGCGTGCGCGTCCGCTTTTGGGGTACGCGCGGCTCGATTCCCGTCGCCCTCACAACCGCAGACATACGCGACAAGATCGCGCTCGCGCTGGTACGCGCCGACGGTCGGCGTTTCGCCACCGTCGGCGAGGCGCATGCTTTCGCCGAAGAGCACCTGGATTTCGCCCTGTCCCACACGTTCGGCGGGCATTCCGCCTGCATGGAGCTCGAGACCGGACAGGATGAGTACTTCGTTTGCGACATGGGCAGCGGCGCGCGCCCCTTCGGGGCGCATGTGCTCGCGCGCCAGTCGGGCCGGCGAGCGACCGTAAATGTATTCATGTCGCACGTCCACTGGGACCATATCATGGGCTTTCCGTTTTTCGGCCCCGCCTACGTTGCCGGCACGCGCATCCGCATCCACGGCTGTCATGACGTTCTGGAGCAGGCGTTCCGACTGCAGCAGGCGCCGCCTTGCTTTCCGGTCGAGTTTTCGCAGCTTGCGGCCGATATCGAGTTCGTGCGGCTCGCGCCCGGCCGGACCCAGGAGATTTCCGGCATCCAAGTGACGCCAGCAGCGCAAATGCACTCTGGCGACTCCTACGGCTTCCGGTTCGAGGCGCAGGGCAAGTCCGTGGTCTACACCACGGACTCGGAGCACAAGCTGGAGAACCGCGCGCAGACCGAGCGCTTCGTGCGCTTCTTCCACGGCGCGGACTTGGTGGTGTTCGACGCGATGTATTCCCTGGCCGACGCCATCTCGGTGAAAGCTGACTGGGGCCATTCCAGCAACATCATCGGCGTCGAGCTGTGCCAGATGGCGCATGTCAAGCACCTTGTCCTGTTCCACCATGAACCCGCGTACGACGATGCGACGATCGAGAGTGTCCTGAACGAGACGCGGCGATTCGAGGAGCTCACTCGCGGCACGCGCCCGCTGCAGATCTCTGCCGCCTTTGACGGCCTGGAGATCGACGTCTGAAGTCCGCTTGGTCCAAGCGGGTGGGCCCGCTGGCAATGGTCTTCATCTTGCTGGTCCTGCTCGCCGTCGAGCCGCCATACGTGCACGAGCTACGCAACGCGCTGTTCGACGTCTACCAGAAATTGCATCCACGCCAGCGCCTCAGCGCACCGGCCGTGATCGTGGCGATTGATGAAGCGGCGCTGGCGCGCTACGGACAGTGGCCTTGGCCGCGCACCCGCATAGCGCAACTGCTGGCCATGATCGCAAAGGCCAGCCCGGCAGCCATCGGTGTCGACCTGCTGTTCCCGGAGCCCGACCGCTTCTCGCCGGGCGAGATTGCCCAGGAAGTAGAGGAATTGTCGACCGACGTGGCGCGGCGCCTGCGCTCCCTGCCTTCCAACGACGCGGCGCTGGCCGCGGCTGTCCAGGGACGCAACGTGGTTCTCGGCATCGCCGGGCTCGAGAAGCCCGATCCGCGTTTTACGCGCCCTCCGGCCGCGCCGCCCATCCTGATCGCCAACGCGGCCGATCTGGCGTTGCGCCGCTTCGCCGGTCACCTGCAAAGCCTGCCGGCCATCGATCGCGCCGCGGCGGGCCGCGGTCTGCTCAGCGTGGACCCCGAGAGCAGCGTAATCCGCCACGCGCTCGCCGCCGGACGCATCGGCGAGGTCATCGTGTTGGCGCTGAGCGTCGAGATGCTGCGCGTGGCCACCGATGCGCCGCTCGCCCTGGTCGGCCGCGAGCGCGACCAGATCGAATTGCAACTGGGCGACATTGCAATACCGGCGCACGCGGACGGCCGATTCTGGATCCGGTACGGGCCGCATGACCCGGCACGTTTCGTCTCCGCAGCCCAGGTGCTGGACGGGAGCATCGCGTCGCAGCAACTCGAACGCAAGCTGGTGCTGATCGGGGTCACCGGGCTCGGGCTGCTTGACTATCAGACCACCGCGCTCGGCGAGCGGGTGCCGGGCGTCGAAATCCACGCGCAGATCCTGGAGCAGATCTTCGATGGCGCCTATTTGCGCCGGCCCGCCATCCTGCGCTCGCTGGAACTCGGGTTGCTCGCGGCGGCGGCGCTGATGCTCGCATTCGCCGTTCCTGCCCTGGGGGTGGGATCCTCGATCGCTCTCTACGCCGCCGTCATCGCCGCGCTCGCCGCGCTCGGCCTTGCGGGCTTCCTGCAGGAGGGGTTGCTGCTGGATGTCGCATGGCCCGCGATTGGCGCAACCGCTGTATTCGGTACCGTGCTTGCCAAAGCATTGAGCGAATCCGACGAGCAGCGCCGCCGATTGCGTGAGCAGGCGGCGCGTGTCAGCGGTGAACTGGAGTCCGCGCGACGCATTCAGATGGGATTGCTGCCCGCTCCACGCGTGATGTTCGCGCACGAGCGGCGCTTCGCGCTCGATGCAATGCTGGAGCCTGCGCGCACGGTGGGCGGGGATTTCTACGACTTCTTCATGCTCGACTCACAACGCTTGTTCTTCATCGTGGCCGACGTGTCGGGCAAGGGCTTGCCGGCGAGCCTGTTCATGGCGCTTGCAAAGACCCTGCTGAAGAGCGCGGCGCGTCGCGTAAACGACGTCGGCAGCCTCATGGTGCGCGCCAATGCCGAGGTCTCGAGCGAGAATCCGGAATCCTTGTTCATCACCGCGTTCGCCGGGATTCTGGATACCCGCACCGGCATGCTCGAGTTCTGCAATGCGGGCCACGAACCGCCGTTCGCGCGGCGCCCGGGCGGCGCCCTGGAAAGGCTCGAGCATTCCGGCGGTCCGCCGCTGTGCGTGATGGAGGATTTTGCCTATCCGGTGGAGTACCGCGGCGTTGCCGCGGGCGAATGGATCTGCGTGGTGACCGACGGCGTGACCGAGGCGATGAACGAGTCCGGCGAGCTCTACGGTGCTGCTCGCCTGCGCAGTGCGCTCTCCGGCCTGCCCGAGTCGGTCACGCCACCCGGGTTGCTGGCAGCGGTACGCGCAGACGTCGGGCGCTTTGTCGGGGCGGCCGAGCCTTCCGATGATCTAACGCTGCTGTGCGTGCGCTGGAACGGCGCGGCGTCGGAGCCGGAAGACGACCGGCTAGCGGACGTTGATCTCGACGCGCCGGTTGCCGGGCTCGGCGATGCCGTCAGCGGTCGGCACTAACGGTTCGCGTTCACCACGGCCCGCCGTACGGATGCGCGCCGGCGCTATGCCCAGCCTCACCAGTTCCTCGCGCACACGCTGCGCACGCTGCAGGGAGAGCCGATCGTTGAACTCGTCGCTGGCCAATCGATCGGAATGCCCGATAACCTCGACATCCGGCGAGTTGCTCTCGCGCAGCTCTGTCAAGACCCTGCCCAACTCGACTTGCGATTCCGGCGTGAACTCGTCCGTGGCTTCAAGGAAATACAGCAGGAAGGACTTGGGACGACTAGGCAGCGCAGTGAGAGCTGGACTGAATTCCTGCCGCACAACGCTTTCGTCGAGGATTTCCGCTCGCGGCGCACTGCTATCCACGATGCGGCTTGCCGCATACGCCCGATTCAGAATCGTTCGCTCGCCGCGGCGCTCAACCACCACCATACCCACGTGGGCGTCAGCCGACGGCACCACCACCACCAATTCGTCGCCGAGCTTATGTGGACCGAAGAAGACCATGAGCGCCCCGGCGAGCGCGACGATCACGGCCCCCATTTCACTTGGCTGGTTCGTCCACCTTCACGACGAACTCGGTGCCGCGCACGCCCATGATCGCCGCAGGCGTACGTACGCGCATGGCATCCGGGGACTGCTTGACCAATTTGCCAGAAACCACCGCCAGCGTACCTTTCTTGAGCGATGCGTCGAAATGGCCGGCGTGCGTGGTGCTGTTGAAACTGTAGCGATCCACAACCAGGACGCTGTTTGGCCCAGTGGACAGCAGACTGTTGTCGCTGAAGGTGACCCCGGCCGAGCCGTCGAATCCGGTGACCACGGTATCGGATTGGCGGATACCCATGCCGACCGTAGCCGGCAGGCGCGTGCCATCCCTTTCGACATGGACGCTACCCTTGGAAACCTTGACCTCGCCGACATCTTCGGCTCGGGCAAGGCCCGTGGCCGCCAACGCAAACACCGCAACCGCTACCGCAACGCTATGGCGCATACATCCTCCCGCACAATGACAAGGATTCTATAATGCCCGCAGGGAATCAGGTAAGCGCGTGAAATACCCCCAAGTTGCACAGTTTCTTGCACGACTGGACCAATTGCGGCCGATGCGGGCGTTTTTGGAGGCGTTCTGCGCCGATTCGGGCATGCCCCGATCGGACTGCCTGCGGCTGAACTTGGTACTGGAGGAATTGTTCACCAATACGGTCAAGCACGGCCATCGCGGAGACTGCGATGCACCAGTCTGGGTGGCACTGTCGCGCGCCGACGACAGTGTGCAAGTCCTCTATGAGGACAAGGCGCCCCCGTTCAATCCCTACGCGCACCTGCGCGGTGACTCTCCCGACATCACGCTTGAGCTGCGCAAGATCGGCGGGCTCGGGGTGCTCCTGACGAAGGAGCTGGCGGCAAGCCGGGATTACGCCTACCTGTTCGGGCGCAACCGGATCCGCCTGACCCTCGATCAGGGCTAAACCTGGTACCCGGGGCCGGACTCGAACCGGCATGGCCTTGCGGCCGAGGGATTTTAAGTCCCTTGCGTCTACCTGTTTCGCCACCCGGGCGGCAACGCGGCAAGGAAATCTGGAGGCGGGAGTCGGAATCGAACCGG
>CAZOSA010000057.1:0-10592 GCA_964582155.1 uncultured Enterobacteriaceae bacterium
TGCTGGCGCGATTTGCCGCGCGGCGGCGCCTGGATGCCGCGGCGACCATCGGCGTCACCGAACTGCTGGCGCGCGGCTTCGCGGGCGCCAATCCGTTCGCGCGCGCCGCGCGCGGCGCGATCTTGACGAGCCTGGACATCCTGCCGGCGGCGCGGCGCTTCTTCGCGCGGCGCATGATGTTCGGGCCTTCCGCGCTGCCGTGAGAAATACTAGAATTCCGTTCCCTTCGCGAACGCTCAACTGACCCCACGGATGCAGATCGGCGCGCACGTGCTGCGCAACGGGTTGTTCGTCGCTCCGATGGCGGGCGTCACCGACCGGCCGTTCCGCGCCCTCGCGCGGCGCTACGGCGCCGGACTCGCGGTCTCCGAGATGGTGTCCTCCCGTCCCGAGCTGCGCGGGTCGCGCAAATCGCTGCTGCGCCTGGATCACGCCGGCGAGCCCGGCCCGGTGTCGGTGCAGATCGCCGGCGCCGAGCCGGCAATGATGGCCGACGCCGCGCGCTACAACGTCGAGCGCGGCGCGCAGATCATCGACATCAACATGGGCTGCCCGGCAAAGAAGGTCTGCAACGCCTACGCCGGCTCCGCGCTGCTCGGCGACGAAGCGCTGGTGGCGCGCATCCTCGAGGCGGTGGTGGCGGCCGTGCGGGTTCCCGTGACCCTCAAGATCCGCACCGGGCCGGACCCGGAGCGCAGGAACGCCGTGCGCATCGCGCGCCTCGCCGAGGATGCGGGCGTGCGCCTGCTTGCCGTCCACGGGCGCACGCGCGCCTGCGGCTTCGGCGGGCGCGCCGAGTACGACACCATCGCCGCGGTGAAGGCAAGCGTGCGCATCCCGGTGATCGCCAATGGCGACATCGAGACCCCGGCCGATGCGCGCGCGGTGCTCGAGCGCACGGGCGCCGACGGGCTGATGATCGGGCGCGCCGCCTTCGGCCGCCCATGGATCTACCGCGAGATCGAGCATTACCTCGCCACCGGCGAGCAGCTGGCGCCGCCCGCGCCCGCGGAGGTGGAGGCCGTGGTGCGCGAGCACCTCGAGGGCCTGTACGCGCTGTACGGCGAAGAGCAGGGGTTGCGCGTGGCGCGCAAACACCTGGGCTGGTATACGCGCGCGCTTCCCGGTGGCGAGGGCTTCCGCCAGAGCGTGGTGCTCATCGGGGCGCCGGCGTGCCAGCGCGCCGCCGTGAACGACTATTTCGGCAGGCTCGCCGCATGAGCCGGGGCAACGAGCTTTCCAACGCGGTCAAGCGCTCGCTGGAGCGCTACTTCAAGGACATGGACGGGGAGCACCCGACCGCGATCTACGACATGGTGCTCAAGCACGTCGAAAAGCCGATGATCGAGATCGTGCTGGGGCGCACCGAGGGCAACCTGACGCGCGCCGCCACCATGCTCGGCATCGACCGCAACACCCTGCGCAAGAAGATGCAGCAGTTGCGGATCAAAGGGTGAGCAAGCTCAAGCGGGCGCTCCTCAGCGTCTCGGACAAGTCGGGCATCGTCGAATTCGCACGCGCGCTGACCGGCCTGGGCGTCACCCTCCTTTCCACGGGCGGCACGGCGAAGCTGCTGGAAAAGGCAGGCGTGCCGGCGACCGAGGTCTGCGCCCATACCGGGTCCCCGGAAATGCTCGACGGGCGCGTGAAGACCCTGCACCCGAAGATCCACGGCGGGATACTCGCGCGGCGCGATTCGCGCGAGCACATGGCGGCGATCGAGCGCGCCGGCATCGAGCCGATCGACCTCGTCGTCGTCAACCTGTATCCGTTCCAGGCCACCGTGGCGGATCCCGCATGCCGGCTTGAGGACGCCATCGAGAACATCGACATCGGCGGCCCGGCGCTGCTGCGCTCGGCGGCCAAGAACCACGGAAGCGTCGCCGCGGTCGTGGACCCCGCAGACTACGCCCGGGTTCTGGACGAGCTGCGCGCCCAAGGCAGCGTTTGCGCCGGCACGCGCTTCGACCTGGCGAAGAAGGCCTTCGCGCACACCGCCGCCTACGACGGCGCCATCGCCAATTACCTGACTTCCGTCGACGCCGCAGGCCGTCGCAGCGCCTGGCCCGGGGTGCTCAATCTGCAGTTCGCGAAGCTGCAGGACATGCGCTACGGAGAAAACCCGCACCAATCGGCGGCGTTTTACCGCGACGCGCAAGCGGTGCCGGGCGGGATCGCTGGCTATCGCCAGCTGCAGGGCAGGGAACTCTCCTACAACAACGTGGCCGACGCGGATGCGGCCTGGGAGTGCGTGAAGAGCTTCATGGAACCGGCCTGCGTCATCGTCAAGCACGCCAATCCCTGCGGCGCGGCCACCGCGCACGGCCCGCTCGCGGCCTACGAGAAGGCCTTCAGCACCGACCCGACCTCGGCCTTCGGCGGCATTCTCGCCTTCAACCGCGCGCTCGATCGCGCCGCAGCCGAGGCGGTGGGCAGGCAGTTCGCCGAAGTCGTCATCGCGCCGCGCATCGAACCCGAGGCGCGGGCCGAGTTCGCCAAGAAGCCGAACCTGCGCATCCTGGAAGTGCCGCTGGCGCACGAGGTCAATGCGCTGGACCTCAAGCGCGTCGGCGGCGGCCTGCTGGTGCAGAGCACCGACGCGCAGGTCATGGAGCGCGCCGCGCTCAAGGTGGTGACGAAGACAAAGCCCGACGAGGCGCAGCTCGCCGACCTGCTGTTCGCCTGGCGCGTGGCGAAGTACGTGAAGTCCAACGCCATCGTGTTCGCACGCGACGGCATGACCCTGGGCGTGGGCGCCGGCCAGATGAGCCGCGTGGACAGCGCGCGCATCGCTGCCCTCAAGGCCGGGGCGGCGGGCCTCAAGCTCAAGGGTGCGGTGGCGGCCTCCGACGCGTTCTTTCCATTCCGCGACGGGCTGGATCTGGTGGTGGACGCGGGGGCCGCGGCCGTGATCCAGCCCGGCGGCAGCGTGCGCGACGACGAAGTGATCGCGGCGGCCGAGGAGCGCGGCATCGCCATGGTGTTCACCGGGATACGCCACTTCAGGCACTGATGAAGCTCCTCGTCATCGGCTCGGGAGGACGGGAGCACGCCATCGCATGGAAGCTCGCCCACGGCGCTCGCGTGCAGAAAGTCTACGTGGCGCCGGGCAACGGCGGCACCGCGCACGAGCCGGGCGTCCAGAACGTCGCCCTCACCGCGATCCCCGAACTCATCGCCTTTGCGAGGCAGGAGCAGATCCATCTCACGGTGGTCGGACCCGAGGCGCCGCTCGCCGCGGGCGTGGTGGACGCCTTCCACGGCGCCGGGCTGAGGATCTTCGGCCCGACGCGCGCCGCGGCGCAGCTGGAGAGCTCGAAGGACTTCGCCAAGCGCTTCATGCTCCGGCACGGCATCCCCACTGCACGCCACGCCACGTTCGAGGATGCGGCGCAAGCCAGGACCTACGTCGAACAGCAAGGCGCGCCGATCGTGGTGAAGGCCGACGGCCTCGCCGCCGGCAAGGGCGTGGTGGTCGCCGCCAGCGTCCCGGAAGCGCGCGCTGCGATCGACATGATGATGGGGGAGAAAAAGCTCGGCGCCGCCGGCGCGCGCGTGGTGATCGAGGAATGCCTGCAGGGCCAGGAAGCGAGCTTCATTGTCATTGCCGACGGCGCGCAGGCGCTCGCGCTCGCCACCAGCCAGGACCACAAGCGGCTGCGCGAAGGCGACCAGGGCCCCAACACCGGCGGCATGGGCGCCTATTCGCCGGCGCCCGTGGTGACGCCCGAGGTCCACGCGCGCGTGATGCGCGAGATCATCCAGCCGGCGATCGCGGGGATGGCGCAGGACGGCACGCCGTACACCGGCTTTCTTTACGCCGGGCTGATGATCGACGCGGCGGGCAACCCGAAGACGCTGGAATTCAACTGCCGCCTCGGCGACCCGGAGACGCAGCCGATCCTGCTGCGCCTGAAATCCGACCTGCTCGAACTCCTCGAGCGCGCGCTGCAGGGCGGTCTGCGCGACGCCGAGGTCGCATGGGACCGGCGCACGGCACTCGGAGTGGTCCTCGCGGCGCAGGGGTATCCGCAGGAGCCGAGGAAGGGCGATCGCATCGCAGGCCTGCCCGCGCCGGCCGCGGACTGCCGCGTGTTCCACGCCGGCACGCGCGCCGAGGGCCAGACAGTGCTCACCCAGGGCGGGCGTGTGTTGTGCGTGACGGCGCTCGGCGACAACCTGCGCGCGGCGCGCAGCCGCGCCTACGGTGCCATCGAGGGCATCCGCTTCGAAGGCATGCAGTACAGGACCGACATCGGGCAGCGCGCGCTGAAGAAGTGAATCCCGCCGCCGTCAACGAATACTTCTGCGGCCTGCAAGCGCGCATCGTCGCGGCGCTGGAAGGCATCGACGGCGGCAAGTTCCGCAGCGACCCCTGGACGCGCGCCGAAGGCGGCGGCGGCCTTGCGCGGCTGCTCGAAGCGGGCGCGCTGTTCGAGCGCGCCGCGGTCAACACCTCGCGCGTGCAGGGCGCGAGCCTGCCCGCCTCCGCCACCGCCTCGCGCCCGCAACTCGCCGGCCGCGCCTACGACGCCATGGGCGTGTCGCTGGTCCTGCACCCGCGCAATCCCTATTGCCCAACGGTGCACCTGAACGTGCGCTGCTTTGCCGCGGGGGATGCGTGGTGGTTCGGCGGCGGCATGGACCTCACGCCCTACTATGGGTTCGAAGAGGATGCGAGGCACTTCCATGCGACCTGCAAGGCGGCGCTCGCTCCGTTCGGGGCGGAGCGGCACGCGCACTACAAGAAGTGGTGCGACGAGTATTTCTTCCTGAAACACAGGAACGAGCCGCGCGGCATCGGCGGCATCTTCTTCGACGACCTGAACGAGCCGGACTTCGACACCTGCTTCGCGCTGGTGCGCTCGGTGGGCGACCATTTCCTCATGGCGTATGCGCCGATCGTCGAGCGGCGACGCGACATGCCCTACGGCGAACGCGAGCGCGAGTTCCAGGCGTACCGCCGCGGGCGCTACGTGGAGTTCAACCTGGTCTACGACCGCGGCACGCTGTTCGGATTGCAGTCCGGCGGGCGCACGGAGGCGATCCTGATGTCCCTGCCGCCGCGCGCCGCCTGGCGCTACGACTGGAAGCCGGAGCCGGGCTCGCCGGAAGACAAGCTGTACCAGGATTTCCTGAAGCCGCGGGACTGGACCTGATCGTATTTCGCTTCGACCGCGAGGCGGGCTTTCCGGCTGGCGATCGGCGGACTATACCGAATTAGGTATAAGTTGAAAAACTTCCCGGAACCGAGTCTCGCCAACGAAGAGAAAATGGATTCGGGGGTAAGCGTGAACTCCCCGTCCTCGGCGCGCCACGCCGCGTAAGTCTGGCTGCTGGCTGCAGCCGCATTCCACTCCCGCGCCCGCTACGGCAGCTCCGCCGCCCTCCGGTAGTGCGACTGCGCCTCGGCGCCGCGCTCCAGGCGATCCAGCAGCCGCGCGAGCTCCAGGTGCGTGGCGCGCGACTCGGAAAACGACAGGCTGGTCTCGAGATAGCTTTGCGCCTTGCCCCACAGTTCGGCCTGCACGCACAGGCGCCCCAGCGCCGCCAGCAGTTGCGCGTCCTCGGGATGATCGGGCAGCCAGCGCTCCGCGCGCTCGATGCGCATGCGCGCCTCCTCCATGCGCGCCGCCGGCTCCATCGGCGGCAGCTCGCCGTACAGCGCCGCGAGCGCCGCGTCCCATTCGGCGGCCAGCGCCTTCTCCAGCGCCTCACGCGACAGCGCAGCCAGCCCAAGGGTGCGTGCGTGCCGCGCCGCGGCTGCGGCCACGCGAGCGCTCAAGCGCTCGCGCGACGGCACGCGGCGCCAGCGTTCCTCGAACTGCGCGCGATCCTGCGCCGCCTGCGCCAGCACTTCGACGTGCGCCTGGATGCGATACTCCTCGGCGAGGCCCGGGGCGATGGCGTCGCGCTTGGCGAGCAGCGCGGTCAGGCGCAGCACTTCCTCCCAGTCGCGCATGCCGCGCTCGGCGCGCAGCAGCAGTCTCATGGCCGCGATGGTGCGCGCGCCCGAGCCCTGCAGGCTGTGCAGCGCGTCGCGCGCCCCGGCGTAGTCGCGCTCCGACAGCGCCATCACCGACTGCGACAACAGCCCGGCACTGCGTGCGCCCGCGCCTTCAGCGCGTTCCAGCCATTGCGCGCGGCGCTCCGGCGCGCCCAGCTCGTGCGCAGAGCGTGCGGCGATGATCGCCGCCATCCCGGGCGCGGCGCCATCCGCGAAGGCGCGCGCCGCCTTCTTTTCGGCGCGCGTGTAGCGGCCTTCCAGCCAGGCCTGCAACCCGTCGGCGAGCGCCGTGAACGCGTGCTCGCGGCGCCGGCGCGCGCGCCACGCGCGCAGGTACGCGGGTAGCGAGACCGTGTGCTGCAGCAGGCGCAGGGCGAAGTGCAGGGCGGCGAAGGCAAGCGCCACCAGCACGCCGAACAGCAGCAGTGACATCTCCATGCGCCAGTGGCCGTGCGCGAACTGCACGTAACCCTGATCCAGCCGCCCGAGGAGGGCGAGCCCCGCTGCCGCGGCGAACACGGCCAGCAGCCAGAAAAGCGCGCTCATCCGGACGAACGGTCGCGGCGCGCCTTGAAGCCACGCACCGCGTCGAGGCTGTCGGCAATGCCCGGCGGCTCGAAGCTGACCGGCGACGCCAGCATCTGCGTCAAGTGCGCCAGCGCGGCCTGCGTACCGACCGCGCGCGTGTCGAAATAGCGCTGCAGCCACGTCTGCGCGGCGCGCAGGTCATCCAGGTAGGCCGCCTGGTGGCGCGCGAGCAGCGCGAACCGGGCGTTGAGCAGCCGCAGACGAAGGTTCTCCCTGAGGAAGTACGCTTGCGTCGGCGCGAGGAGCGGCGGCGCCGGGACGTCCACGCGCCGCAACACCACCAGCTGCTTCAGCTCCTGCCACAAGCCTGCGCCAAAACGCGCCACGGCACCCTGCGGCTCGTCGCGCGGCGCTTCCCCGGGCGCGGCTGCCACGCGGCCCTCGAACACCAGCGGCAGCGCGTCCACCGCCGCCAACAGCTCGTCGAGCCGGCCGCCGATGTCCGCGATGTCGAGCGCGGGCAGCGATTTCAGGCGCTCGATGTCGCGCGCCAGGGCGCGCCGCACCGGCAGGAACTGCGCTCGGTCGGCGCGCGACAGACGGTTCTCGGCGAGCTGCAACGCGTGCAGCGCCGCGCTCACGTTGCCGGAGAGCTGCAACTGCTGCGCGGCGATCGCCAGCACCTGCTCGATCTCGGCGATCTGCCACTCGTCGCTGTTGAGCGACAGCGCCTGGTACCGGGCCTCCAGCGCCGCCTGCTGGCGTTGCGCGTCGGCCAGCTTGCCCTCGAGCGCGACCATTCTGCCCTGGATCTCGCGCGTGCCCTCCTGCGCCTCGCGCGCGACGTTCTCGATGTCGCGCAGGCGCCGTGCCAGCTCCTCCTGCGTCGCGCCGATGCGCCCCCGCGCGTCGACCCAGACCCACGCCGTCGCGCCGATCGCGACGGCGATCAGCAGGAGGACGGCGATGCGCCAGCCGATGCCGCTGCCACTACGATGGGCCGGGGCGATCGCACTCGGTTCTTCCTGCCTGGCGGCCGCGGGCGCGCTCTGTTCTTCCATGCCGCGGTTTTACTTCGTGCCGCCGAAGTATGCAAGCATGCGCGCAAGCATTTGCGCGTCGCCCGGTCCCGCGAGCACCGCCTCGCGCAGGCCGATCTCGCGCGCAAGGCGCACGACGCGCGCGTGGGGAACGAATACCGGCGTGCGTGCGAGGCGCTCCAGGCCGAGCAGCGCAATCAGGTTTTCCAGCGCCTCGCCCGAGCTCACGCAGATTGCGTCCAGCCTGCCTGCAGGCAACGCCGCCGCATCGGCGGCAGGGCGCACGCGCCTGTAGCACTCGGCGATCGCCACGCGCGCGCCGCGCGCCGCGAGCGTCTCGCCGATCAGTTCGCGCCCGCCCGCGCCACGCAGTATCAGCACCCGCGCGCCGGCGACCTGCGCCATTTCGGGCAGGCCGAGCAGCGCCTCGCTGTCGGCCGGCGCGGCGGGTGCGATGACATCGCGAAAACCGCGCGCTTCGAGTTCGTGTCGCGTACCGGCGCCGATCGCGGCCACGCGCAAACGCTGCGGCCAGGTCCGCCCGCGCAACAGGGCGAGCGCCCGGTGCACGGCGCTGGGGCTGACGAACACCGCCAGGTCGAACTCCTCGATGCGCTCAAGGAACGCCAGCGCGGGACGCAAATCCTCGGGTGCGCGGATCTCGATCGCCGGGTAGAGGAGCGGCTCGCCGCCCTCGCTCGCGATCAGCGCGGCGAGGCCCTGCGAGAGTTCGCGCGGCCGCGTCACCACGATGCGCTTGCCGGCCAGCGGCATCGCTAGCCGATCGCGGCCAGGATTTCGTCGGCGCCACGCGCGCGCAGCAGCGCCGCCGCCTGCACGCCGAGGGCTTCCGGGTCGCAGGCCTCGCCCGCGCACTCGGCCTGTGCGATGCGCGTGCCGTCGGGCGCCGCCACCAGGGCGCGCATGCGCAGCCGGCTGCCGGAGAGCTCGGCATAGGCACCCAACGGGATCGTGCAGCTACCGCCCAGCGCCAGGCTCACCGCGCGCTCCGCGCGCACACAGACTGCGCTCGCCGCGTGCGCGAGCGGCGCGAGCAGCTTCACGACATCGGCGCGGCCCTCCAGGCATTCGACGCCCAGTGCCGCCTGCCCCGGCGCGGGCAGGCACTCCTCGACCGACAGGGTGGCGCGGATGCGCGAGACCAGCCCGAGGCGCTTGAGGCCCGCGACGGCAAGCAGGATCGCGTCGTACTCGCCGCGGTCGAGCTTGGCGAGGCGCGTCTCGACATTGCCGCGCAGCGCGTGCAGCTGCAGGCCGGGATGGCGCGCGGCGACCTGCGCGGCACGGCGCAAGCTGGAGGTGCCGACGCGCGCCCCTGGCGGGAGTTGCGCCAGGCCGGCGTACCGATTGGACACCAGCGCATCGCGCGCGTCCTCGCGCTCGAGTATCGCGGCCAGGCGAAAGCCTTCCGGCAACTGTGCCGGCACGTCCTTCATCGAGTGCACCGCGAGGTCGGCCCGGCCGGCCGCCATCGCATGCTCGAGCTCCTTCACGAACAGGCCCTTGCCGCCGACCCGGTCCAGGCTCACGTCCAGCAACTCGTCGCCTCGCGTGGACAACGGCAGCAATTCGACTTCCAGGCCCGGGTGCAGCGCCAGCAGGCGCTGCTTCACGTGCTCGGCCTGCCACAGGGCGAGCCGGCTGCGGCGCGTGGCGATCGTCAGGCGCATCAGCCTTGTCTCGCCAGGGCGCGCACTTCGGCCCACTGCCGGCGGCTCACCGGCAATCGCTCGGGCACACCCTCCAGCACCACGTTCCAGCGGGGGTCTTCGTCGCCACCGGCGGCGCGCTCGAAGCCGCGCACCGCGCTGCGCGCCACCAGGCAGTTGCGGTGCACGCGCACGAAGCGCTCGGCGAACTCGCTCTCCAGCGCCACCAGCGGCTCCTCGATCAGGTGCTCGGTCGCGCGCGTGCGCACGGTCACGTACTTCAGCTCGGCGCGCAGGTAGACGATGTCGCGCAGCGGCACGAGGAGTATGCGGTGGCGCTCGGCCACCGAAAGGTACTCGCGCGCCTGCGTCGCGGCCTTGGCCAGCTGCTGCGGCGGCGGCGGTCCGGACGCGGCGGCCTTCTTCAGCGCCGCTGCCAGGCGCGCCGCACGCACCGGCTTCACCAGGTAATCGAGCGCGTTCAGCTCGAAAGCCTCCACCGCGTGGCGGTCGTGGGCGGTGACGAACACCACCGCCGGACCCGTCGGCAGGCCGGCGAGATGGCGCGCCACCTCCAACCCGCCCATGCCCGGCATGTCGATGTCGAGCAGCAGCAGCTGCGCGCCGCTCGCGGGCAGCTGCTCTACGGCCTCGAGGCCGTTCTTCGCCTCACCTACCACGCGGGTGGGCAGTTCCGCTTCGATGTCGGCGAGCAACTCCTTCAGGCGCTCGCGCGCCGGCGCTTCGTCGTCGGCGATGTACACGCGCAGCATCGTACTCATGCCTGTTTGTAGGGCATTTCGATCTCGACCAGGTAGCGCCCGCCGGCGACGCGCGCATCAAGGCGCGCCTCGGCGTCGAAAAACAGCTGCAGGCGTTCGCGGATGTTCTCCAGCGCCATGCGGTTGCCGGCGCGCCGCGCTTGTTCCTCGATATAGGGGTTCTCGATGCGCGCCAGCACGCGCTCGCCGCGCCGCTCGATGTGCACCACCACCCTGCCCGCGCCCGTAGCCGGCTCGATGCCGTGGTACACGGCGTTCTCCAGCAACGGTTGCAGCACCATCGGCGGCATCAGCGCCTCCAGCGGCGCCGCCGAGAGTTCCCAGTCGATGGCCAGCCGCTCGCCCAGGCGCAGCTGCTCGAGGTTCGCGTAGCGCTCGAGCAGCGCGATTTCGTCCGCCAGGCGCACGAAGCTGCGGTTGTCCTGCATCAGCACGCGGAACAGCTCGGCGAGATCCTCGAGCGCGCGCTCGGCGCGCCTGGGGTCGCGGCGGATCAGCGACAGCACCGCGTTCAGGCTGTTGAACAGGAAATGCGGCCGGATGCGCGACTGCAGCGCCTGCAGCC
>CAZOSA010000058.1:0-10522 GCA_964582155.1 uncultured Enterobacteriaceae bacterium
GCGTGTTCGTCGGCGTGGCCGGCGCGGTGTACGCCTCCTGGGTGTACTACATCGAACCACCCGACGTGTTCGATGTGCTCTACTCGGTGAAGGCGATCGTGATGGTGCTGCTCGGCGGCGCCGGCTCGATGTTCGGGCCGCTGGTCGGTGCGGCGGCTTTCCTCTCGCTCGAGGAGCTGGTGTGGCGCAACTACCTCCAGGTGCACACCGGCGTGCTCGGGCTGATGATCGTACTGCTGGTGCTGTACCTGCCGAAAGGGCTGATCTCGCTTTCGCAGCGCCTTGGCCGCCGGGGGAAGGTGCCGTGAGCGCGCTGCTCGAGCTCTCGGGCGTGACGCGCCGGTTCGGCGGCCTGCGCGCGGTCTCCAACGTGACGCTGTCGGTGGCGCAGGGCGAGGTGGTGGGCCTGATCGGGCCGAACGGCGCCGGCAAGACGACGCTCGTCAATGTCATCACCGGCGTGCACCCGGCGAGCGCCGGAAGTGTGCGCTTCGCGGGCGAGGACATCACGCGCCTGCGCCCGTTTCAGGCGGCGCGCCGCGGTATCGCGCGCACCTTTCAGATCGTGCAGCCCTTTCCCGGCATGACGGTGCTCGAGAACGTCGCCGCGGCGGCGATGTTCGCCGGGGGCGTAAGCTACGGCGGGCGCGCGCGCGACGAGGCGATGCGGCACCTGCGCTTCGTCGGGCTGGCCGGGGTGGCCGACAGTGGTGCGGCGGCGCTGACGCTCGGGATGCGCAAGCGCCTGGAATTCGCCAAGGGCCTCGCGATGCGGCCCAAGCTCCTCCTTCTGGACGAGGTGAACGCAGGGCTGAATGCCGCCGAGATCGATCAGGCGCTGCAGCTGATCCGCGCCATCGCCGCGCGTGGGGTCACGGTGCTGATCATCGAGCACCTGATGAAGGTGGTGTTGTCGCTCTGCTCGCGCATCGCCGTGCTGCACCACGGCGAGCTGATCGCCGAGGGCGCGCCGCGGGCGATCATCGAGGACCCGCGCGTGATCCAGGCCTACCTCGGCAAGCGCTACGCCAAGGCGCAGGCGGGGGCCAATGGCTGAGCCGCTGCTCAGGATCTCGGGGATCGATGCCGGCTACGGCGACGTGCAGGTGCTCTGGGGCATCGGGCTCGAGGTGCCGCGCGGCGAAATCTCGTGCCTGGTGGGCTCGAACGGCGCCGGCAAGACGACGCTGATGCGCGCCATCTCCGGGCTCATCGAGTTGCGCGCGGGCGCGATCGCCTTCGACGGCAAAGCGCTCGCGGGCGCGAGCCCGGAACAGGTGCTCGAGGCGGGCATCGCCCACGTGCCCGAGGGCCGGCGGCTGTTTTCGGCGATGAGCGTGCGCGACAATCTGCTGATGGGTGCGTACCTGCGCCGAGACGGCAAGGCGGCGATCGGGGCCGATCTGGAAAGGGCGTTTGCGATGTTTCCGATCCTGCGCCAGCGCTTTGCGCAGGATGCGGGCACGCTCTCGGGGGGCGAGCAGCAGATGTGCGCCATCGCGCGCGGCCTGATGAGCCGGCCGCGCCTGCTGCTGATCGACGAGCTCTCGCTCGGCCTCGCGCCGCTGGTGGTCGACGAGTTGTGCGAGCGCTTGCGCGCGCTGAACGGCGAAGGCCTTAGCATCCTGGTGGTCGAGCAGGACGTGGCGATCGCGCTCGAGCTGGCGAGCACCGCGTTCGTGATGGACACGGGACGGGTGACGCGCTCGGGCCCGAGCGCGGCGCTCGCCGACGACCCGGCGATCCGCGAGGCTTATCTCGGCGTCATCTGATCCTGGTGCGAGGAGAATCCAGCATGTCGCAACTGCCGGTGTTCCGCGAAGGCGGCTACCGCTTTCTCAAGGCGGTGTTCCAGTACTCGGGCGGCGTTGCCGCCGAGCCGGGTTTCGAGATCGTGCGCGCGCGCCTCGCGCAGCCGCTCGTGCTCGGGCAGGGCTTTGCGGCGGTCGAAGCGCAGCTGAAGGCGGCCGGCCGGCCGCTCGGCGCATTTTGCGCGTGCGAGCTGCGTTCGCCGGCGCCGTTCACCGAGAAGGGTTTTCTGGAGTTCAATAAAGTGTACGCAGGCACGCTCGAGCGCTGGGGCATTTACAAGGACGGCGTCAACCCGGTGGCGCGCACCAATGTGTGCCCGGCCTTCGAGCCACCGGCCGAGCCCTCGCTCTACGCCTACTCGTATACCGTGCCGGCCAAGGCCGGCGCGCGGGGCTCGTTCATCGTCGCCGGCGGCGGCGAAGCGCCCGAGGGCAAGGCGACGTACCGCGACTTCGTCGTGCGCCCCGGCGACACGACGCCCGACGGTCTGCGCGAGAAAGTGCGCTACGTGGTGGCCGAGATGGAACGGCGCCTCGCCGCGCTCGGCTTTTCCTGGAGGGACGCGATTTCCACCCAGGCCTACACGGTGCACGACATCGGCCCGCTGCTGGAGGCGGAGATCGTGCGACGCGGCGCCGCCGCGGGCGGCCTCTCCTGGCACTTCTCGCGCCCGCCGATCATCGGCCTCGACTTCGAGATGGACGTGCGCGGCGCCGCGCGCGAGATCGTGGTGTAGGCGGGGGCACGATGCGCTGGCAATTCTGGATCGACCGCGGCGGCACGTTCACCGACGTGGTGGCGCGGCGGCCGGACGGCTCGCTCGCGACCCACAAGCTGCTGTCGGAAAATCCCGGGCGCTATGCCGATGCCGCGCTGGCCGGAATACGCGAGTTGCTCGGGATTCCCGCGGGAGCCCCCATCCCGGTGGATCAGATCGAAGCGGTGAAGATGGGGACGACGGTGGCGACGAATGCTTTGCTCGAGCGGAAAGGGGAGAAAACAGTCTTGTTCATTACCCAGGGCTTTCGCGATGCGCTGAGGATTGCGTACCAGAACCGGCCCAAAATATTCGAGCGCAACATCGTCCTGCCGGAGTTGCTGTATGCGGGCGTGGTCGAGGTGCAGGAGCGGATCGGCGCGCGCGGCGAAGTCCACCTGGCGCTGGACGAGGCGCGCGCGCGCGCCGATCTCGAGAAAAGCATAAAGGCGGGGTATCGCTCGATTGCCATCGTGTTCATGCATGGATACCGGTTTACCCAGCACGAGGCGCGCGTTGCGGCGTTGGCGAAGGAAGCCGGGTTTACCCAGATTTCCGTTTCCCACCAGGTCAGCCCTCTGATGAAGCTCGTCGGCCGCGGCGACACCACCGTCGTCGATGCCTACCTCTCCCCGATCCTGCGCCGCTACGTGGACACGGTTGCCGCCGAGTTGCAGGGCGTGCAGCTCCTTTTCATGCAATCCAACGGCGGCCTCACCGACGCTCGGCGCTTCCACGGCAAGGACTCGATCCTCTCCGGGCCCGCGGGCGGCATCGTCGGCGCGGTGCGCACGTCCGAGGCCGCCGGGTTCGGCAGGATCATCGGCTTCGACATGGGCGGCACCTCCACCGACGTGTCGCACTACGCAGGCGAGTTCGAACGCGAATTCGAGACGCAGGTCGCGGGGGTGCGCATGCGCGCGCCGATGATGAGCATCCATACGGTGGCGGCGGGGGGTGGCTCGATCCTGCATTTCGACGGGGCGCGCTATCGCGTGGGGCCGGATTCGGCGGGGGCGAACCCGGGCCCGGCGAGTTACCGGCGCGGCGGGCCGCTCGCGGTGACCGATGCCAACGTGATGCTGGGCAAGATCCAGCCGGCGTACTTTCCCCGTGTGTTCGGCACGCACGGAACACAGGCGCTCGATGCCGCGGTGGTGGAGGAGAAATTCGCGCAACTGGCGCACAACATCGGCGACGGCCGTTCCCCCGAACAGGTGGCCGAGGGCTTCATCCGGATCGCCGTGGGCAACATGGCGAACGCCATCAAGCACATCTCGGTGCAGCGCGGGCACGACGTCACCGAGTACACGCTGTGCTGCTTTGGCGGCGCGGCGGGGCAGCACGCCTGCCTGGTGGCGGACGCGCTCGCCATGACCCGGGTCTTCATCCATCCGCTCGCCGGGGTCCTCTCGGCGTACGGCATGGGGCTGGCCGACCAGGCGGAGATGCGGGAGAAGGCGGTGGAGGCGAAGCTCGAATCGGCGTCAACCCTCGAGAGCGAGTTGCACGGGCTTGCCAGGGCGGCGACGGATGAGCTGGTGGCGCAAGGCGTCCAGGCGGCTCGCATTCGCGTCCTGCGGCGGGTGCATCTCAAGTATGACGGGACGGATACGGCGTTGATCGTGGCGTTCGGGTCCGTGGAGGAGATGCGAAAACAGTTCGAGCTTGCCTACCAGAAACAATTTTCGTTCCTCATGCAGGGGAAGGAGTTGATCGTCGAGGCGGTATCGGTCGAAGCGCTGGCATCTGGGGAAAGCGAGGCAAAGGCGTTTCGCCCCTTTTCCAAAGACGGAAAAGGGGCGATCGAGGAAACCCGAGTGCGCATGTTCACGGGCGGACGATGGCACGACACGCCTTTGTACAGGCGCGAAAAGCTCGGAACAGGTGACCAGGTTTCCGGCCCCGCCATCATCGTCGAAGCAAATGCGACCACAGTGGTCGAGCCCGGCTGGCGCGCCGGGGTGACCAAGCCCGACAATCTTGTACTGGAGCGAGTCGTTGCGCGCGAAAAGCGCGTCGCGATCGGCACCGAGGCCGATCCGGTGATGCTGGAGATTTTCAACAATCTGTACATGTCGATCGCCGAGCAGATGGGCTTGCGGCTGCAGAACACCGCCTATTCCGTGAATATCAAGGAACGGCTGGACTTTTCCTGCGCGCTGTTCGACGCGGCGGGCAATCTCATCGCCAACGCGCCGCACATGCCGGTGCACCTGGGCTCGATGGGCGAATCGATCAAGACCGTGATCCGGGAGAATGCCGGGCAGATCAAGCCGGGCAATGTGTACGTGCTGAACGCGCCTTACAACGGCGGCACGCATCTGCCCGATGTCACGGTGATCACACCCGTGTTCGATGATCCGGGCAGGGAGATCCTGTTCTACGTCGGCTCGCGCGGGCACCACGCCGACATTGGCGGCATCACGCCGGGCTCGATGCCGCCCGATTCGAAGACGGTGGAGGAGGAAGGGGTGCTGATCGACAATTTCCTCCTCGTGGAGGAGGGGCGCCTGCGGGAGAAGGAGATGGTTGAACTCCTCGGTTCAGGGAGATACCCGGTGAGGAATGTGCAGCAGAATCTCGCCGATCTGCAGGCGCAGATCGCCGCGAACGAAAAAGGCGTGCAGGCGCTGCGCGAGATGGTGGCGCATTTCGGGCTGGAGGTGGTGCGCGCCTATATGCGCCACGTGCAGGACAACGCCGAGGAATCGGTGCGCCGCGTGATCGGGGTGCTGAAGGACGGGTCGTTCGAGCTGGCGCTCGATAACGGCGCGCTGATCCGTGTGAAGATCGCGATCGGCGCCGAGCGCCGCAGTGCGGTGATCGATTTCGCGGGCACTTCGGCGCAGCTGCCGGACAATTTCAACGCGCCCTCGGCCGTCGCCATGGCCGCGGTGCTGTACGTGTTTCGCACGCTGGTGGAGGACGAGATCCCCCTCAACGCCGGATGCCTGAAACCGCTCGACGTGCGCATCCCGGAGCGTTCGATGCTCAACCCGCGCTACCCCGCCGCGGTGGTGGCGGGCAACGTCGAAACCTCGCAGTGCGTCACCGACGCGCTCTATGGCGCGCTCGGCGTGCTCGCCGCGTCGCAGGGCACGATGAACAATTTCACTTTCGGCAACGAGCGCTACCAGTACTACGAGACCATCGCGGGAGGCTCGGGCGCCGGCCCGGGTTTCGACGGGGCGGACGTGGTGCAGACGCACATGACCAACTCACGCCTCACGGACCCCGAGGTGCTGGAGTGGCGCTTTCCGGTCCTGCTGGAAAGCTTCGGCATCCGCGGCGGCTCGGGCGGCGCCGGCCGCCATCGCGGCGGGCACGGGGCGGTGCGGCGGGTGCGGTTCCTCGAACCGATGACCGCGGCGATCCTCTCCAATCACCGCCGCGTGCCGCCGCACGGCATGGCCGGCGGCAAGGCCGGCGCCCCGGGTCATAACCATGTTTTGCGCGCCGACGGTCACCGGGTGGAACTCGGGCCGACCGAGCGCATCGAGATGGGGGCGGGCGATGTATTCGTGGTGGAGACCCCTGGCGGCGGCGGGTACGGCGCCTAGGGGTGCTTATCCCGGCGTCTCCTTATAGAATACTCCGCTCGCCCCGCAGCCCAACGGCATGAATCCGACCGCAATCTATTCCAAGACTGGCAAAGGGGTGCAGGAAGCCTCCGGCAAGACCAGCCAGCTCGCGCGCGCCGATCGCGCCATCCTGTCCGCGATCGACGGCAAGATCAGTCTGAAGGACCTGGGCGCCAAGTTCGACCGCGCCGTGGATGAAAATTTCTACGCGCTCATCAGGAAGATGGACCAGGACGGGTTCATCCGCGAAGTTTCACCCGGCACGGTGCAGCGCGGCGCCGCCAACGCGCCCAGACCGGCGGCCGGCAGGCCGCCGCCGCAGGGCGGCGAGGAGCTCGACTTCACGCAGATCTTCAGCGTGCCACCGAAGCCGGAGAAACCAGCCGCGGCGCCCAAGGGCGACCCGATGGCCGCGGCGCGCCACGAAGCGGAGGTGCGCCAGCGCGCCGAGCGCGAGGCCAAGGCCAGGGCGCAAGCCGCGGCGAAGTCCAATGTGGACAGCTCGCAGCAGATTCGCATGGACGCCGAGGCGCGCGCCAAGGCGGCGCGCGAGGCGACCATGGCGGCGGCGGCGGAAGGCAAGACCCGCGCGGAGATCGAGGCGCGCGAGCGCGCCGAGGCGGCAGCGAAGGCCAGGGCGGCGGCCGAGGCGAAGGCGAAGGCCGAAGCCGAGGTGCGCGCTGCCCAAGAGCGCGTGGAGCGCGAGGCCCGGGAAGCCAAGGAGCGCGTGGCGCGCGAGGCGCGCGCCAAGTCCGACATGGCGGAAAAGGTGCGGCGCGACTCGGCGGAGAGCGCGCAGCGCGAAGCGGCCGAGTTGCGCCGCAAGGTCGAGGAGGAGCGCCGAGCGCGGGAGGACGCGGAGCACCTCGCGCGTGTGGAGGAGGAACGCACGCGCCGCGACGCCGAGGAGCGCGCGCGGCGCGATGCCGAGGAAAAGAAGGCGCGCGAAGAGGCCGAAGGTTTGCGCAAGAAGCTGGAGGAGGAGCGTCAGGCGCGCGAGCAAGCCGAGCGCCGCGCGCGCGAGGAGCGCGAAAAGCGCGAGCGGGAGCGCTCGGAAGAGGACCGGCGCGCGCGCGAGGAGGATGAAAAGCTCGATGCCGAGCGCCGCGCGCGCGAGGAGCAGGGGAACAAGGAGCGCGAGGAGCTGGATCGCCGTGCGCAGCAGGAGAACCAGCGCCAGATCCGCATGGCGCGCGAGGCCGAGGACCGCAAGCGCCGCGATGCCGACGCGCGCAAGAAAAAGGAGTCGGAGGCCAAGCGCTGGGAGCAGGAAGAGGCGCGGCGCAAATCCGACGACACCTACCGCCAGCGCGCCGAGCAGGAGGACAAGGCGCGCGCCGAGCGCGAGGCGCTCGAGGCGGTGGATCGCGCCGAGGCGGAGCAGAAGGCCTCCGAGGCCGCCGACGCGCTGAGCGGGTCGCTGCTCGCCGACCTGGACTCGTTCTCCGCGCGCCAGGACGAGGAGGGCAAGGTAAAGGACGAGGCCGAGCGCACGGCGCGCGTCGAGGCCGAGCGCCGCGCGCAGGAGGAGCAGGCACAGCGCGAGCGCGAGGAGGCGGAGCGCAGGCTGCAAAAGGAGGAGGAGCGGCGGCGCAGGCAGGAGGAGGAGCTGCGCGCGCAGGAAGAGGCGGAGCGCGAGGCGCGCGAGGCCGAGGAGGCGAAGACGGCGCAGGAGGCCCAGAGGAAGAGCAAGGAGCGCGAACAGGCGGCGCGCGCCAGCGCGGCGCAGGCCGCCGACGGCGACGGCGATATCCCGATCTCGCGCGCCGACATGGGCATGGACGACGTCGCGGACGACGCGCGCAAGCTCACTCCCGAGGCGCGCAAGGCGCTGCGCGACCGCGAGCGCGAGGTGACGCGTGCGCGCACCCGCGGCGACCAGTCCTCGAGCAGGGCGGCGGCGGCCTACAAGCGCAAGCAGCCGGTGAAATGGGGCAAGCCGTCGGCCGTGGCGCTGTTCTTCCTGATGGTGGGCGCCGTGGCGGTGGCCAACTTCATGCCGCTCTCGACCACCGAGTACGAGAGGCTGGCGAGCGACGCGCTGGGCGCGCCGGTGAAGATCGGCGCGGCGCGCATGTGGGTGCTGACCGGGGTGCAGATGCGCTTCGAGCGCATCAGCATCGGCGAGTCGGTGAAGATCGCCGCGGTGCGCGCCGTGCCCGACATCGACACCCTGTTCGGCGAGGACAAGGTGTTCAGCCGGCTGGAGATGGACGGCGTGGTGCTGCAGCAGGACGCGCTGGCCGACGTGCTCCTGGGCGGGATGAAAGGCAGGCGCCTGCGCGCGGCGCGCGTGATCGCCAGGGACGTGCAGCTCGCAGGGCCGCTCGCGCTGCCGGCGATCGACGTCGACGCCAGCATCGGCGGCGACGGCGTGCTCACCGCGGTCAGGCTTGCCGGCGAGAGCATCAACGGGCTGATCACGCCCAAGGGCACGGACATCGCGTTCGAGGCAACTATGGCCAATTTCACCCTGCCGTTCCTCGGCCCGTTCTCGCTCGCCGATTTCGGCATGAAAGGCACGGCCACCCGCGAGGGCGCGGAGGTGAGCGAGTTCAACGGCCGCGTCTACGACGGCACCATGGTGGGCAACGCGAACATCCGCTGGGGCGCGCAGTGGAGCGTGCAGGGCGAGGTCGAAGGCCGCGTCATGAACGCCGCGGTGTTCTCGCCGCAGCTCGTGTCGGAGGGCCGCTTCGACGGCAAGGGCCGCTACGCGATGAGCGGGCCGGAGCCCGCCAAGCTGCGCGGGTCGGCGCGCCTGGACGGAAACTTCACGGTGACCAAGGGCGCGCTGGGCAGCTTCGACCTGGCGCGCGCGCTGCAGTCCAACAGCGCGCAGGCGAGCGGGCGCACGCCGTTCACCAAGCTGGAGGGCAGAGTTGCGCTGCTCAACGGCACGCTCGGCTTGCGCGACATGCGGCTCAGCGCGGGGCTGCTGAAGGCGAACGGCACGCTCGACATCGAGCCCGCCGGCGGCCTTTCCGGGCGCATCGACGCAGAGCTGCGTACCCTGCGCGGCACCATGTACATCGGCGGCAAGCTCACCGAGCCGCAGTTGCGGCGGTGATGCTCCTCCAGTTCCGCGGCGCGCGGGCGCTGTCGGATTTCAGGCTCGCCAAGCTCCTCCCGCAACTGCAGCACGCCCAGCCGGGCATCCGCGGCCTGAGCGCCGAGTTCCGGCACTTCGTGGAGCTCGAACAAGCCCTGGCGCCCGACGAGGAGCGCCTGCTGGCGCGGCTGCTGCGCTACGGCGCGCCGCCTCAGGCGCTGCGGCCCGGCGACACCCTGGTCCTCGTCGTTCCCCGCGTCGGCACGATTTCACCCTGGTCGTCCAAGGCCACCGACATCGCGCGCAATTGCGGCCTCGCCAAGGTAAAGCGCATCGAGCGCGGCACGGCGTATTACGTCGCGGGCGGCAAGCGCAGCGACGCGGTGGCGGCGCTCTTGCACGATCGCATGACCGAGACGGTGCTCGCTGCGCTGGAGGAGGCGGCGCAACTGTTCCAGCACGTGCCGCCACGCTCGCTTGGGCGCGTGCCGCTCGGCGCGCTGGAAGAGGCCAACCGGGGCCTGGGGCTCGCGCTGTCGGAAGACGAGATCGCGTACCTGCGCGAGGCCTACGGCGCCATGGGGCGCGATCCCACCGATGCCGAACTCACCATGTTCGCGCAGGCCAATTCCGAGCATTGCCGGCACAAGATCTTCAATGCCGACTGGGTGGTGGACGGCGAAAAGAAGAACCAGTCGCTGTTCGCCATGATCAAGCACACGCACGCGGCGCACCCGCGCGGCACGGTGCTCGCCTACACCGACAACGCGGCGATCATGGAGGGGCGCCTGGCGCGGCGCTTTTACGCCGGCGCGGACCAGGTGTACCTCCCGCGCTCGGAGCGCACGCACACGGTGATGAAGGTGGAGACGCACAACCACCCTACGGCGATCGCGCCGTTTCCGGGTGCGGCCACCGGCGCGGGCGGCGAGATCCGGGACGAGGGCGCCACCGGGCGCGGGGCGAAACCCAAGGCGGGGCTGGTGGGCTACTCGGTGTCCAATCTCAGGATTCCAGGCGCGCTGCAGCCCTGGGAAGAGGATTACGGCAAGCCGGGCCGCATCGTGTCGGCGCTCGCCATCATGCTGGAGGGGCCGATCGGCGCGGCGGCGTTCAACAACGAGTTCGGGCGACCCAACCTCGCCGGGTATTTCAGAACCTTCGAGGCGGGGGTCGGCGGCGTGCAGCGCGGCTACCACAAGCCGATCATGCTCGCGGGCGGCATCGGCAATATCGCGGCGCGGGATTCCAGGAAGGCCGCCTTGCCCGAAGGCGCATTACTGATCCAGTTGGGCGGCCCGGGGATGCTGATCGGCA
>CAZOSA010000059.1:0-10471 GCA_964582155.1 uncultured Enterobacteriaceae bacterium
TGACCGAGGCCGCCGGCAAACTGCAGTCCGAGGGGCTGATCAACTACCGCCGCGGTAGTATTTCCGTGCTCGACCGGGGCCGGCTCGAAGCACGGGTCTGCGAGTGCTATGGGGTGGTGAAGACGGAATACGACCGGCTGCTGTCGCCGCTCCTTGCTGCCTAGACGCGCCCCTTACGTGCGCAGGCGCACAGTCAGTGTGCCTCGGGCGCCTGCATTATGCGCACGTGCAAGCTGCCGCCAACCGCCTGCTCTCCGCCCTGCCGCGCAAGGTCTACGCCAAGCTGCTGCCGGCACTCGACCCGGTGCGTCTCAAATTCGGCGTAACCCTCTACGAGCCGAACCAGACGATCCCGCACGTCTACTTTCCCATCGACTGCCTCGTGTCGCTGCTCGTGCCGACTGACGGCCGGCAACTGCTGGAAGTCGGCATGGTCGGGCACGAGGGGATGGTCGGCGCATCGATTGCGCTCGACATGCCTTCCTCGTCGCTGCATGCGTTGGTGCAGGGCGGGGGTTCGGCGCTACGCATGAGCACCGGCCGGTTCCGCAGCGAGTTGGAAAGCAGCCTGCCGCTGCAGCGCGTGGTGAACCGCTATGTCTACGCCCTGATGGCGCAGATCTCACAGACTGCGGCGTGTAACCACTTCCACGTCGTCGAGGCGCGGCTCGCGCGCTGGCTGCTGATGACGCGCGACCGCATGCGCTCCGCGGAATTCCGCATGACGCACGAATTTCTCGCGCAGATGCTCGGCGTGCGGCGCGTCGGCGTCACCGAGGCAGCCGGGGCGCTGCAGAGCCGCAAGCTCATCGAGTATGCACGCGGCCAAATCCGCATCCTGGACCATCTCGGCCTTGAAGCCGCCTGCTGCGGCTGCTACGTCTCGCCGAGCGCCGCGCCCGCGTAAGCTCGAACGCGCTACGCGCGAAGATGGTTGAGCGCGACGTCGATGACGTCGAAGTTGCGCAGGCGCGGCTTGCCCGGAATTCCGGCCGTGCGGCGGTTGAAAAGCAACGGCACCGTCTGCTCGGAAATGCCGCCGTGTGAGCGTAACGGCGCGTCCAGCCCCGACAGGTCGTGGCGCGCCCTGCTCGTACCGAGGACGACGTGCGTGTCAGCGATGACGATCACGTCACCGAGCCGGTCCGCCGGCAACTCGAAGCGTGCGCACGCGTCGGCGTTCGAGAGCGCCATGTGGACGCCATCGATCTTCGACAGGCGCGCGATCGCGGCGGCAGCATCGGTGCCTGGCGGCAAGTACACCGTGGCGAAGGAGCCGAGCGCGCCATGGTGGACGACGTAGGGGTCGGTGATCGGAAGGATCACCCGCGTCACTCCCCGCCCCAGCCATTCGTCCAGCAGATCCTGCAGGTAAATCGCGTTTGGCTGTCCGTCCGCGCCGAACTTGTCGTTCATGCCGTGATCGGCAGTCAGCGCGATGGTCGCTCCCAGCGCCTCGAGCCGCGCGAGGTACGGATCCATCATGGCGTAGAACGCATTCGCCGCAGGGGAACCCGGGGGCGCCTTGTGCTGCACGTAGTCCGTGGTGGAAAGGTACATGAGATCCGGGGGTCCGTTCTCCATCAGCCTGACGCCCGCCGCGAAGACGAATTCGGACAGATCGGCGCTGTACACCGAAGGCAGCGGCTTGCCGACGAGCGCCAGCACGCCCTCGATGCCGTTGTGCGCCACAGTCGCTTGATCTGCCTTCTCCGCCGAAAAGCAGATGCCGGCGAGCCCTTTGCCCAGCAGCGCGCGCAGCTTGTCCTTCGCCGTGACCACCGCGACCTTGGCGCCGGCGGCCGCGAACGCCGCCAGGATTGTGCCGACCCTCAGGTACTTTGGATCGTTCATCATCACTTCGGCCCCCGCCTCGCGGTCGTAGAAGTAGTTGCCGCAAATGCCGTGCACGGCGGGGGGCACGCCCGTGACGATGGAGAGGTTGTTGGGATTCGTGAACGAGGGCACCACGCAGTCGGCCTCGAATGCCGCTCCGCTCGCAAGCATCCGGCCGAAAAAGGGCGCCACGCCCGCAGCGACCGCCTTGTGGATGTAGTCGAATTCGCATCCGTCCACGCAAACCACCACCAAAGGCCGGTCCATCCAGCGGTAGCTGCGCCCGTTCACTTCCAAAGACCGCGGTCCGATCACTTGCGGCTCCTCCTGGCGCCCACCTTACCTCACAAACGGCGCCGCGGTAGACTCGGACCGCGATGGCGTCCTCGGTTCTCGATTCGGTTCTTTTCCGCGACGCGTTCGGCACGCCGGCGATGCGCGGCATCTTCGAGGACGCCGCGCTCCTTTCCCGCTACACCGAGGTCGAAGTGGCCCTGGCGCGCGTGCAGGGGCGGCTCGGCGTGATTCCCGCCGTGGCGGCGAAGGACATCGCCGCGCGCTGCGATGGATCCAGGCTCGATCTGGAGCGTCTTGAGCGCGAGACCGGGACCGTCGGCTATCCGATCCTGCCGCTCGTGCGCCAGCTCGCCGCGCAATGCGGCGAGGCCGGCAAGTTCCTGCATTGGGGCGCGACCACGCAGGACATCATGGACACGACGGTGGTCCTGCAGGTGCGCGATGCGCTCGCCATCATCGAATCGGATCTCGATGAACTGCGCGCGATCCTTGCGCGCCAGGCGAAGCGCTACCGCAACACGCCGATGGCCGGGCGCACCCATCTGCAGCAGGCGCTGCCGATCACCTTCGGCTACAAGCTCGCCATCTGGCTCGCCATGCTCGACCGGCACGCCCAGCGCCTCGCGCAGATGAAACCGCGCGTGCTCGTCGGACAGTTCGCCGGCGCCGCCGGCACGCTCGCCTCACTCGGCGAGCGTGGCATGCAGGTGCAGAAGGCGCTCGTGGAGGAGCTCAAGCTCGCGCAGCCCGCGGCCACGTGGCACGCGGCGCGGGACGGCCTCGCCGAGGCCGTGAACTTCCTCGGCCTGGTCACCGGGTCGCTGGGCAAGATCGCCTTCGACGTGATGCTCATGGCCTCGACCGAGGTCGCCGAGGTATCGGAGCCCTTCGTGCAGGGGCGCGGCGCGAGCAGCACCATGCCGCAGAAGCGCAATCCCATTTCCTCGGAGCTGATCCTCGCCGCGGCGAAAGCGGTGCGCCAGCACGCGGGGCTGATGCTCGATGCCATGGTGCAGGACTTCGAGCGTGCCACCGGTCCCTGGCACGCCGAGTGGATCGCGCTGCCCGAGGCGTTCATCCTCACGGGCGGCGCGCTGCACCAGGCGAAGTTCATGCTCGGCGGCCTCATCGTCGACGAGGCGCGCATGCGCCGTAACCTCGACATGACGAACGGCCTCATCGTCGCGGAGGCCGTGATGATGGGTCTCGCGCCGCACCTTGGCCGCAACGAGGCGCACGACGTGGTCTACGACGCCTGCCGCGCCGTGGCCGAGAAAGGCGGCAGTCTCGCCAACGCGCTGGCGCGGGTGCCCGAGGTCGCCAAGCACCTCGACCGCGCGGCGCTGGAAAAGCTCACCGATCCGGTGAACTATCTCGGCGCATCGCGCGAGATGGTGGATCGGGTAGTCGCAAACCGCTAGGCCTGCGGCACCGCCAGCGCCGCCGGTTTTCCGGCCTTCGCCTCCCGGATCGCCCGCCACACGCGCTGCGGGCTCGCCGGCATGTCGAAGTGCGTGACGCCCGCCTGGCGCAGGGCATCGATCACCGCGTTCATCAGGCAGGGCATGGAGCCGGTCACGCCTGCTTCGCCCACGCCCTTGGCGCCCAGGGGATTGGTCGCGGTCGGTACCGGGTGCGCGGTGACGCGCAGGCCACCCACCAGCCCGGGGCGCGGCATGGCGTAGTCCATGAAGCTTCCCGTGAGGAGCTGCCCGCTCGCGTCGTACACCGCCTGCTCGTGGAAAATGTGCCCCGCCCCTTGCGTGATGCCGCCCTGCATCTGGCCTTCGACGATCTGTTGGTTGATGATATTGCCGGCGTCGTCGCAGGCGAGATAGGACACGATCTCCACTTCGCCCGTCTCGGGCTCGATTTCCACCTCGGCGATGTGGCAGCCGTTGGGAAACGTGGAGCCGACCTTGGGCTTGTCCTTGTAATCCAGGTCGAGCTTGCCCGGGTGTTTGAGCGCCAGTGCGCTGATCGCGATGCGCCGGTCGGTACCCTTGATGCGGTATTCACCCTTGGCGAACTCCAGGTCCGCCTGCGCGCTCTCCAGCTCCTCGGCGGCAAGGTCCATGCCGTTGTTCACGATCTCGCGCGCGGCGAGCAGCATCGCGCTGCCCAGGCCGTGCAGCGTGCGCGAGCCTCCGGTCGGATTGGCGACGAGATTGAATTCGGGCTCGGAGGTGCGCAGGCGAATCCTGTGCATCGGGATGCCGAGCACGCCCGACACGATCTGCGCGAAGGTGGTCTCGTGCCCCTGGCCGTGGTTGTGCGTGGCGGTGCGCAGGGTGACGCTGCCGTCCTTTTCCCAGGTGATCACCGCCTGGTCGTAGGGTGCGAAGCCGCCCGAGGCGGTGGCCTCGATGTAGGTGGAGATGCCGCGACCGCGCAGCTTGCCGCGCTTCGTGCTCGCTGCGCGCCGCGCCCCGAACCCGCCCCAGTCGGCTTCCTGCTGCGCCTGCGCCAGCACGCCCTCGAAGTCGCCGCAGTCGTACTCGAACCCCGAAACGATCTTGTAGGGAAACTTCGCGTTTGGCACGAGGTTGCGGCGCCGGAACTCGGCCGGGTCCATGCCGATTTCATGCGCCGCCTGGTCGATGAGGCGCTCGAGCGCGTAGGAGGCGACGGGCCGGCCGGCACCGCGGTAGGCCGCAGTGGGCACGGTGTTGGTCAGCACGAGCTTGCCCTGCACGTACACGGCCTGCACGTCGTACACGCCGCTGATCACGTTCACCATGTTCATCGTGTTGACGAACGAGCCGGTGAAGGCGACGTAGGCACCCATGTTGGCGAGGTAGTCGAAGCGCATGCCGAGGATGCGCCCTCCGGCATCCAGCGCCACTTCGCCCGTGTGGAAGATGTCGCGTGCCTGCTCGTCGCCAAGGAACACTTCGGAGCGCGTGCCGACCCACTTGACCGGCCGGCCGAGCTTGTGCGCCGCAAGGAGCAGCGCGCCGTACTCGGGATAGGCGTTGAAGCGCACGCCAAAACCGCCGCCCACCTCCTCGGCCACCACGCGCACGCGCTCCGGCGGCACGCCCAGCATCTGCGAGAGTTGTCCGCGCATCGGTCCCACACCCTGCGTGGTCGCGTGCAGGTAGTACGTGCCCGAGGCCGCGTCGAACGATCCCATGGCGGCGCGCGGCTCCATCGGGTTGCCGACGACACGCGAGTGGTAGGCCGAGAGCTTCACCACGCGCGCCGCGCGCTTGAACGCAGCATCGGTCGCTGCCTCGTCGCCGCCGGTGTAATCGAGCACCAGGTTGCCCGGCACCTCCGCGTGCAACTGCGGCGCGCCCGCGGCGAGGGCTTCCTCGGCCGTCACCACCACCGGCAGCACGCGGTATTCGATCGCGATCGCTTCGGCCGCATCCTGCGCCTGCGCCGCACGCTCGGCCACCACCAGCGCCACCGGCTCGCCGACGTAGCGCACGCGGTCCCGCGCGAGCGAGTAGCGCGGGGTCGGCTTTTGCTCGGCACCGTTGCGCCCTTTCATCGGCGCAGCCGCGGGCATGGGCTTGTGGCCCGCCGCCGCCACGTCCTCGCCGGTGAGCACGGCGATCACCCCGGGCATCTTGCGGGCGGCGCCCGCGTCGATGGAAACGATGTCCGCGTGCGCGTGGTCCGAGCGCACGAAATGTCCGCGGGCCTGCCCGGGCAGGGTCCAGTCGGAAACGTAGCGCCCTGCCCCTTTGAGCATGCGCTCATCCTCCAGACGCCCCTGGTGGCCGAAGCTTTCCATGTTCACAACAGCGCCGCGGGATTCAACGGCGCGACAGCGCGATCAGCAGGCTGCACGGCGCGTAGTCGAGCAGCGAGGCGCCCACCGACCCCTTCCACCAGCGCGCCGCAAAGGAGGTGTTCTGGTTGTGGCCGAGCACGATCAGGTCGGCGCGCTGCTCCCTGGCCAGCCGGCAGATCTCCTCCACCGGCTCGCCCACCGCGAGGTGCCCGGCGGCATTGAAGCCCTGCTGCTTGAGGGTGGCGATGCCCTCGTCGAGCACCGTCTGCGTGCGCTTTTTTTCCTCCTCCAGCAGCTCCTCGGGCACGAAGCCCTCGGTGAGGAACAGGCTCGGCGGCATGCTCGCCACCGCCAGCAGGTGCGTCTCCGCCCCCAGGAAATTGGCCAGCTCCGCGCACTCGAGCAGCGCGTGCTTGCCCTCCGCGGAACCGTTGTATGCGAGCAGGATCTTGCGGTATTTCATGGCCGCCTCCCTTGCTTCTGATTGTCGGTTTTGCGCGGGGGATTATAGCTTCAGGTCGCGCGCGGATAGAATCAGATTCGTCCCCCAACCCCGACCCCAGGCTCGACTCGTCCCTCCTCACCCCGGAGCAACCCCCATGCTCGATGCCTATCTCTACGACGGTCTGCGCTCCCCCATCGGCCGCCACGCCGGCAAGCTTGCGCCCGTGCGCCCCGACGACCTCGCCGGCGAAGTGATCGCCGAGGTGGTGAAAAGAAACGCCATCAAGCCCGAGCAGATCTCCGACGTGATCCTGGGCTGCGTGAACCAGGCGGGCGAGGACTGCAGGAACGTGGCGCGCTTCGCCGCGCTGATGGCGGGCCTGCCGCCCACCACGCCCGGCGTCACGGTAAACCGCCTGTGCGCCTCGGGGCTGCAGGCGGTGGCCGACGCGGCGCGCGCCATCACCTGCGGCGAGGGCGAGCTCTACATCGCCGGCGGCGTGGAGAGCATGTCGCGCGCGCCCTTCGTCATCGGCAAGTCCGACTCGCCCTGGTCGCGCGACGTGAAGATGTACGACACCACCATCGGATCGCGCTTCACGAACCCGAAATTCAGGAAACTCTACGGCGACCAGTCGATGCCCGAGACGGGCGACAACGTGGCCAAGGAGTTCGGAATTACGCGGGAGCAGGCAGACGATTTCGCGCTCGCCTCGCAGAAGAAATACGCCGGCGCGGAGGCCGAAGGCTTCTACAAGGGCGAGATCCTGGCGATCGCCCTGCCGACGAAGAAAAAGGACGCGCCGCCGACGATGGTGGAGGCCGACGAGCATCCGCGGCGCGACAGCACCATGGAGTCCCTTGCCAGGCTGAAGCCGCTGTTCGAGGGCGGCGTGGTCACCGCCGGCAACGCCTCCGGCGTGAACGACGGCGCCGCGGCGCTGGTCATCGCCAGCCGCAACTGGGGCGAGAAGAACGGCAAGAAGCCGATCGCCAGAATCCTGTCCGCGGCCTCCGCCGCGGTCGAGCCGCGCATCATGGGCGTCGGTCCCGCCTACGCCATTCCCCGGGCCCTGGAGCGCGCCGGCAAGAGCCTGCAGGACATGGACATCATCGAGATCAACGAAGCCTTCGCCAGCCAGGTGCTGGGGTGCCTGAAGCTGATGCACGTGGATTTCAAGGACCCGCGCGTGAACCCCAACGGCGGGGCCATCGCCATCGGCCACCCGCTCGGCTGCTCAGGCGCGCGCCTCGCGCTCACCGTGGCGCGCGAGCTGCAACAGTCCGGCGGCAAGTACGCCGCGGTGTCGCTGTGCATCGGCGTGGGCCAGGGCCTCGCCGTAATAATCGAAAGGGTGCAGGGATGAACGCTCCGCTCAAATCGAAGCCCAAAGCCCAGTTCAGCTGGAGCGACCCGTTGCTCCTCGACCAGCAACTCACGCAGGACGAGCGCATGGTGCGCGAGGCGGCCGCCGCCTACTGCGAGGACAAGCTTGCGCCGCGCGTGCTGGAGGCCTTCCGCCACGAAAAAACGGATCTCGGCGTGTTCCACGAAATGGGCGCGCTCGGCCTGCTCGGCCCCACCATCCCCGCCGAGTACGGCGGCCCGGGCCTCAATTACGTCTGCTACGGCCTGATCGCGCGCGAGATCGAGCGTATCGACTCGGGCTACCGCTCGACCATGAGCGTGCAGAGTTCGCTGGTCATGGTGCCGATCTTCGAGTTCGGCACCGAAGCGCAGAAAAAGAAATACCTGCCGAAACTCGCCAGGGGCGAATGGATCGGCTGCTTCGGCCTCACCGAGCCCAACCACGGCTCCGACCCGGGCTCGATGGCGGCGCGCGCGAAGAAGGTGAAAGGCGGCTACCGCCTTACGGGCGCCAAGATGTGGATCTCGAACTCGCCGGTGGCCGACGTGTTCGTGGTGTGGGCGAAGGACGTGGACGAGAAAGGCAATGTCGGCGAAATCCGCGGCTTCATTCTCGACAAGGGCATGAAAGGCCTCTCGGCACCCAAGATCCAGGGCAAGGTGGGCCTGAGGACCTCGGTCACCGGCGAGATCGTGATGGACGAAGTCTTCTGCCCCGAGGAAAACGCCTTCCCGGAAGTCAAAGGCCTGAAGGGTCCCTTCACCTGCCTGAATTCAGCGCGCTACGGCATTGCCTGGGGTGCGCTCGGCGCGGCCGAGGACTGCATGCACCGCGCGCGGCAATACGTGCTCGACCGCAAGCAATTCGGCCGGCCGCTCGCCGCCAACCAGCTCATCCAGAAAAAACTCGCCGACATGCAGACCGAAATTGCGCTGGGGCTGCAGGCCTGCCTGCGTCTTGGGCGCATGAAGGACGAAGGCACCGCCTCGCCCGAGATCACCTCGATCCTGAAGAGAAACTCCTGCGGCAAGGCACTCGACATCGCGCGCGCCGCGCGCGACATGCTCGGCGGCAACGGGATTTCGGACGAGTTCGGCGTCATCCGCCACCTAGTGAACCTCGAGGTGGTCAACACCTACGAGGGTACGCACGACATCCATGCGCTGATCCTGGGCAGGGCGATCACGGGGATCCAGGCGTTCAGCTAATGCTGCACGAACCCGATCGGTCGACGCGTCGCTGGTGCCGCCATCACGGTACCGTGAGGTGCGTGGCGAACGAATGGCGCAGCGTGTGGCAGCTCACCGGTTTGACGATGCGCGCGGCGCGCGTGGCGCACTTGATCGCGCGGCTCATCGCGTCGGGATAAACGTGGTGGCGCCGGATGACGCCAGATTCCGGATCGGCCGAGCGGGTTTTCGACGGGAACAGGAACTGCCAGCCCCACTCGTAGCCGGTGCGCGGATACTTCCGCGACAAAGCGTGCGGCAACCACACCTCGCCATAGCCTTCAGCGAGATCAAGACGGTGCAAGGTCCGCACCTTGCCGAGATGCGCCTGCAGCGGTTGCACCACGCCTTCGGAGAGCATCGTTACGCGGTCCTTCCCGCCCTTGCCGTCGCGCACCAGTACCTGGCGATACGCGAAGTCCACGTCCTTGACGCGCAGCATCAGGCATTCCTGCAGGCGCAGGCCCGCGCCGTACAGCAGGCTAGCCATCATCCATGTCACGCCGTCGAGCTGCTCGAGCAGCTTGCGCACCTCGGCCGCGCTGAGCACGACCGGCAGGCGTACCGGACGCTTCGCGCGCACGAGATCGTCGAACCAGGGCAAGTCGCGCTCGAGCACCACCTTGTAAAGAAACAGCAGCGCGGCGAGCGCCTGATTCTGCGTCGCGGCCGCGACGTTGCGCTCGGTGGCGAGCCAGCTGAGGAACGCCGTCACCTCGGCGGCGCCCATTTCTGCCGGGTGGCGCTTGTTGTTATGGAGGATGAAGTAGCGGATCCAGAACCAGTAGGCCTTCTCGGTGCGCCGGCTGTAATGGCGCGAGCGGATCGCCGCGCGCACTCGGTCGATCAGGCGGGGCGCAGGAGGGGCGTTTAAGGAATCTTGCGAGGAATCAGCGGGTTGTCCCATAAATAGCCGTTCATCATGGATACTGTATAACCATACACTCCCCTAACGCGTTGATACAAGGGCAGGTTGACCAAACGAATACCGGAGACGACCATGTTTATCAGCACTTTTGCTTATGATTGAACGTTAGTCGCCAATGAACTATGGCCGGGGTTGGGTAATCTTCGAGGAGTCTTACCGGGAGGGCACGAGAACGCTCGTATCTATCTTGTCGCCCCGCCGTACGCCCAAGGATGTCAGTACGTTCGTAGAGCAACTGCACATCGATCGCTACGGGTCCGTCCGCGAGCGCCTCGAATACAAGAAATCCCGAAAGGCTGCCGCGTACACTCCGATGTTCGATGGCTATGGCGGCGTGATGCATTGTGGTCACGAGCCGCATCTCGTTGGTATATATGCACGCAAGATTGTTCTGCAGGATGGACGGCTTGAATTCACATACCGCATTGCCACGAACCGAGGTAAAGGGCCAATGAACGTGAAGTTTGAGGAACGGCAACAGTCGCTTGCCGTTGGCGACTAACAGCGCAATGGACGGCGACACTTATTCGGCGCCGCTACGCGCGCTGAGCAGTGCGCGTCATTGCGGACGTTAGCCAGACGCTGCGGACAATGTTCTGTTAATCAACCAGAGATGGGAACT
>CAZOSA010000060.1:0-1176 GCA_964582155.1 uncultured Enterobacteriaceae bacterium
TTCGTGCTCAAGCCCGCAAAATAGGGACAGACCCTATTTGCCATGGGCATCGCGTACGCGCTGCTGGCGATGCTGTGCTTCGCCACCAACATCGTGATCACCCGCTATGCCGTGGTGCGCCTGCCGGTGGAGGCGGGTTTTTTCGTGGTGCTCGCGACCAACGTCCTGTTTCCGGCGGCGCTGTTCGGCGTGGAGCTGTCGGTGCGGGCGGCGCCCTACGCGTGGCAGTGGAAGGGGGCGGGCCTGTTCGCGATCGGCGGCGTGATCGGCACCTTTCTCGGCCGCCGGTTCCTGTTCGATGCCGTGAAGCTGCTGGGGCCTTCGCGCGCCAGCGTGTTCCACTCCACGGCGCCGGCCTTCGCGCTGATCGGCGCCTGGCTCCTCGCCGGCGAGATTCTCGGCGCCTACGAGGTCGGGCTGATGGCCGTGGTATGGACGGGGCTCTGGCTCACGCAGCCGCGCGCCGGATCGCTGCACGCGCTGGCGCCGGAGGTCGTGCGCAAGGGCATGCTCGCCGGGCTGCTCACGGTCGCGGGTTTCGGCTTCGGCAATGTGCTGCGCGGCCTCGCCATGCGCGACTGGAGCGAGGCGGCCCTCGGCACGGTGATCGCCTCGCTGGCGGCGCTCGCCTGCCAGTTCGCGGTGACGCGGGACTGGGCGAAGATCGGCGCGCAGCTGCGCGGCGCCGAGCGCACGGCGATCCTCCTCTACGCCGGCTGCGGCGTGTTCACGTCGCTGGGTTCGATCTTCATCGCGCTCGCCATGACGCGCATCGAGATCGCGCTGGCGGTGCTGGTCGTGCATACCACGCCGCTGGTCATCTTCCCGGTGAGCGTGTTCCTGCTGAAGAACCGCGAGGAGCTGACGCCGCGCACCGTGCTCGGCGCTTCCCTGGTGCTCGCCGGCATCGCCTTCCTGGCGCTGCGCTGAAATGAGCGGCTGGATTCCAAGGACGCTCGGCGGGATCCTGGCGGCGCAAAAGCCGGACGCCGAAGCGCTGGTCACCGCCACCGCGCGGCTGACTTACGGCGAACTCCTGCGGCGCGCGCAGGAGGCCGCGGGCGGCATGCACGCGCTCGGGCTGCGCAAGGGCGACCACGTCGCTCTCCTGATGGGCAACGACGAGCACTGGATCACCCTTTTCTACGGGGCGGCGCTGCTCGGCGCGGTCACGGT
>CAZOSA010000060.1:1276-10314 GCA_964582155.1 uncultured Enterobacteriaceae bacterium
ACGAGCACTGGATCACCCTTTTCTACGGGGCGGCGCTGCTCGGCGCGGTCACGGTACCCCTCGACACGCGCTGCACGGCCGGGCAGGCGGAGTCCTGCCTCAAGCAGGCGGATTGCAAGGCGCTGATTGATACGCCGCGGATCCCGGACAACGACTACGCAGCGATGGTGCCGGCGATCCGGCCCGGCGACCTGCTCCTCATCCAGTTCACCTCCGGCAACACGGCTTATCGCAAAGGCGTGATGCTCACGCACGACAACATGCTGCGCAACGCCTGGGCTGCCGGGCAGCGCATGGGCGTCGCCCCGCAAGACTGCTACTTCAACTGCCGGCCCTTGTTCGACCTGGGCGGCTCCACGCTCTCGGCACTGGTGTCCCTCGTCTATGGTGCGTGCCTGGTCACGCTGCCGACTTTCGAGGCGGGCGCCGCGCTCGAGATGATGGAACAGGAGCGCTGCACGCTCACTTCGGGCGACGACACCATCTTCCAGGCGCTGATGGGGCACGCGGACTTGCCGAGGCGCAAGCTCTCCCTGCGCGGCGGCTGGGCGGCGGCGGGGCCGCAGACCATGCGCCGCATCATCGACGTGCTCGGCGCGAAACACATCTGCGCGGCCTACGGCCTGCCGGAAGCCTCGCCCAATGTCGTCATGAGCGACTGGCGCGATCCGGAGGAACTGCGCGTGCATGGACTTGCGACGCCGCACGAGGACCTGCACCTGCGCACCGTGGAGGGCGAAATCCAGGTGCGCGGCTGGAGCGTGATGCGCGGCTACTACAACGATCCGCAAGCGACGGCGAAGGCCGTCACCGAGGACGGCTGGTTGCGCACCGGCGACCTGGGCGAACTGCATCCGGGCGGGCGGCTGCGCGTCGGCGGCGAGAACGTGGCGTAGCATTGCCTACGCCATGCACGAACGCATTCACCCCGTCCAGCTGGAAGCGCTCAAGCGCATGACCCCGGCGCAAAAGCTCCAGATGGTCGCCGACCTGTACGAGGCCGGCATCCGGCTGCGGATGGAGGGGCTGCGCATGACGCATCCGGACTGGCCCGACGAGCGCCTGGAATTCGAGGCGCGCCGCTCGCTGCGCCATGCCGGCACCTAGCCCGTTCGCGGCGTTCCTCGAGCCGCTCGAGCGACTTGGATCATGCCTTCATCGAGGCCGAGGCCGTGGGGCTCGGGGTGCTGGCGCTATGGCGTGAGTCCCAGGCGTAGGGCGGGCTTGAGCCCACCCTAGGACCGCGCCATGCACGGCCGCGCCGTCGTCGTTCTTTCCCTCGCCGCCTTCGCCAGCGGCGCGGCGCTGCGTGCCATGGACCCGCTGCTGCCGCTGATCGCCTCCGAATTCGGCACCACGCCCGGTGGCGCCTCCGCGGTGATCACCGGCTTCGCCGTCGCCTACGGCCTGCTGCAACTGGTCAACGGCCCGATCGGCGATCGCATCGGCAAGTACCGCATGGTGTTCTGGATCACCGCGATCTCCGCGATCGGCAATCTGCTGTGCGCGCTCGCACCGTCGCTCCCCTTGCTGGTCGCCGCGCGCTTCGCCACCGGCGCGACCGTGGGCGCCATCGTGCCGCTCGCCATGGCCTGGATCGGCGATGCCGTGCCCTACGAAAAACGCCAGGCGGTGCTGGCGCGCTTTCTCATCGGCCACATGCTGGGCGTCGCCTTCGCGACTTCGGCTTCCGGCATTCTCGGCGAACGCTACGGCTGGCAGGCGATGTTCTACGTGCTGACGGTCCTGTACGCGATCACTGCTTCGTTCCTCTATTTGGAGCTGCGGCGCAATCCACAGACGCGCGAGGCGCGCCCCGGCGCCGGCGGGATCGGCGACGCCTTCGGCCGCATGGCGGGGCTCACGCGCCTGCCGTGGGTGCGCGTGATCCTGGCGACCGTGTTCATCGAGGGCGCGCTGTTCTACGGCGCGCTCGCCTTCGTCGCGCTCGACCTGCACCTGCGCTTCGGCCTGAGCCTCGGGGCGAGCGGCTCGATGGTCGCGGCCTTTGCCGCGGGCGGGCTGCTCTACGCCGCCGTTGCCGGACGCGTCGTGCCGCGCCTGGGCGAGCGTGGGCTGGTGCTCGGCGGTGGCCTGTTCATCGGACTCGGGTTCCTCGCCCTTGCGCTCGCGCCCTCGGCCGGCTGGGCGCTGCCCTGCATGGTGGCGCTCGGCTCGGGCATCTACATGCTGCACAACACCCTTCAGGTGCACGCGACGCAGATGGCGCCCGATACGCGCGGCGCGGCGCTGGCGATATTCGCCTGCAGCCTGTTCACTGGCCAGTCGGTCGGAGTGTGGCTCGCGTCACACGCGGTGGACGCGGCGGGCGCGCGGCCGGTGTATGCCGTCGCGGCGATCGGCCTATCGCTGCTGGCGCTCGACTTCAGGCGGCGGCTGGCTAAACCAAACCACTAAGGGATGGTTGACCTGCTCACCGGGCCGGATTAGCATTCTGTATCTCATTTGTAATACAGAGAGCTGCCATGCCAGTATCGCTGCGCATACCCGAGGCGGTGAAAAAGCGCGTCGCCAGGCGCGCCCAGGCGCAGCAAACGACCGCGCACGCCTTCATGCTGGACGCGATACAGGAGAAGCTCGAGGCCGAGGAAGCGCGCGCGGCGTTCCATGCCGAGGCGGAACGCCGGCTGGCGGGAATGAAGCGCTCAGGCGCGGGCATTCCGGCGAACCAGGTGTTCGACTACCTGCTGGCGCGCGCACGCGGGCGCAAGCCGGTGCGGCCTAAAACTCGCAAGATCGCGTGATCGTATTCGCCGGAGAAGCGCTCGCGGATCTCGAGCGCATCTTCGAGTTCAATTTCGCGCGCGACCCGGCGACGGCGCTCGATCACATCGGGAAGGTGCGCAGCGCTGTCCTGGTTCTGGAGACCCACCCTGAGATCGGACGCCCGGTGCCGGGTTCGACGTTGCGCGAACTGGTGATCTCGTACGGCAAGTCCGGCTACGTGGCCCTCTACGAGTACGCCGCAGGCGATGGCTTGCTCCGCGTCGCGGCCATCCGACACCAGCGCGAAGCCGGCTACCGGCCCGGATAGGCCTCCTCGCCGCCCGTCGTTTCGGTTGATAATCGGGCCTCGAGGAGGAGCAAATCCATTCGCAAGCTGATCCGCGACAGCGGCCTCAAGGTGGAGTGAAGTCCTTCACCTACGTCGCCTTGCCGGCGCGCGTGGTGTTCGGCGCGGGCACGGCGGCGCAGCTTGCCGCCGAGGTGGACAAGCTCGGCGTGCGGCGCGCGCTCGTCCTTTCCACGCCCGGACGCGCCTCAAGCGTGAAGGCGATCACTGCTTCGCTCGGGACGCGCTTCGCGGGCCTGTACGCCAAGGCGGTGATGCACGTGCCGGTCGAGGTGGCCGAAGACGCGCGGCGCGTGGCGCGGGAATTGGGCGCGGACTGCTGCGTGGCGGTGGGCGGCGGCTCGACCATCGGGCTGGGCAAGGCGATCGCACTGACCAGCGGCCTGCCGGTGCTCGCCGTGCCCACCACTTATTCAGGCTCGGAGATGACGCCGATCCAGGGCTTCACCGAAGGTGGGCTGAAGCGCACGCAGCGCGACGCGCGGATGCTGCCGAAGACGGTGATCTACGACCCCGAACTGACGCTCGGCCTGCCGAGCGCGACCTCGGCGGCGAGCGGCATGAACGCCATCGCGCATTGCGTCGAGGCGCTGTACGCGAAGGAAGCGAACCCGATAGTCTCGTTGATGGCGGAAGAGGGGATCAGGGCACTCGCCACGTCCTTGCCGCTGATCGTCAGGGAGCCGGGAAACGTTGAGGCGAGGAGCGAAGCGCTCTACGGCGCCTGGCTCGCCGGCGTCTCGCTCGGCGCGGCGGGCATGGCGCTGCACCACAAGCTTTGCCACACCCTCGGCGGCATCTGGAACCTGCCGCACGCCGAGACGCATTCGATCGTCCTGCCGCACGCGGCGCGCTACAACCGCGACGCGGCGCCCGAGGCGATGGCGCGCATCGCGCGCGCGCTTGGGGCGAAGGACGCCCCCGCCGGACTCTACGACCTGGAGGTGAAGCTCGGGTTGAAGATGAAGCTCGCGGACCTCGGGATGAAGGCAGGCGATCTCGAGCGCGCGGCGAGAATCGCCACCGAGGCGCCTTATCCCAATCCTGCTCCGGTCACGTACGACGGGATCCTCGCGCTGCTGCGCAACGCCCAAAGGGGGTCTGTCCCTATTTGAACTCGCGTTCCTGCAGCGCGCGCCACATCAGCTTGCCCGAGCCGGTGCGCGGCAGCGCGTCCATGAAGGCGACCTTGCGCGGCGCCTTGTAGGCCGCCATGCGGCCGCGCACCCAGCCCATGATGTCCTCGGCGCTCGCGGCGGCGCCGGGCTTGAGCACCACCACCGCCTTCACGGTCTCGCCGCGGCGCGCGTCGGGGGAGGCGATGACGCAGCACTCCTTGATCGCGGGGTGCTGGTACATCGCGGCCTCGACTTCCGCCGGCCACACCTTGTAGCCGGAGGCGTTGATCATGCGTTTCAGGCGGTCGGAGATATAGAAGTAGCCGTCCTCGTCGGTGCGCCCGAGGTCGCCGGTGCGAAAGTAGCGCCGGCCTTCGATCTCCACCCAGGATTCGGCGTAGGCCTTTTCCTTGCCCCAGTAGCCCTTGAGCAGCTGCGGCCCGCGCACCACGATCTCGCCCGGCTCGCCGGGGCCGAGCACCCTGAAGCTTTCTGGATCCACCACCAGCGCCTCGGTGTCGAAGGTGG
Source organism: uncultured Enterobacteriaceae bacterium (assembly GCA_964582155.1). GTDB lineage: Bacteria > Pseudomonadota > Gammaproteobacteria > Burkholderiales > SG8-39 > JAABQT01. The sequence goes on from CAZOSA010000060.1 coordinate 6,017, forward strand.
GGATCCCCAGGCACTGTTTCTTCGGGTTCTGCGGCGGATTGATGTGCGTCTGCGAGATGGTTTCGGTCATGCCGTAGCCTTCGATGTAGTGCACGCCACAAATGTCGAAGAGCTTCTGCGCGATGGCTTCCGGCATGGCCGAGCCGCCGCCGAAGATCCACTTGAGCGAGGACAGGTCGTGCTCGAGGGCCTTGGGGTCCGACAGCAGGTCCACCACCATGGTCGGGACGTTGTCCCAGTGCGTGCAGCGGTGGCGCTCGACGAGCTCGGCTGCCGCGAGCGGATCCCAGCGCCGCTGGATCACGATGGTGCCCCCGGCGTATACCGTGGCGAGGAAACTGTGAATCAGGCCCGTGACGTGAAAGAACGGCGCGGTGGCGAGCGCCACCGTGTCCTCGGTCACGTGCTTCCAGATCGCCGAGCCGGCGATGTTGTGCAGGCAGGTAGCGTGCGTGTGCATGCAGCCCTTGGGATGCCCGGTGCTGCCCGAGGTGTAGGGCATGAGGCAAAGGTCGTCCGGCATTGCTGCCGAGGGCGCGGGCGCTTTGCCTGCGGCGCGGAATTCGTCCATGACGACGAGGTGCTCGAGCGGCAGGCTGCCGAAGCGCGCCGCGACTTCCTGCTCGACGAGCGCGACCTTCGCGCCGCTGTCCTCCAGGTAGTGCCGCAGCTCGGCGGACACGTTTGCCGGGCTGACGGGCACCGCCACGGCGTCCGCGCGCAGGATGCCGAACAGCGCGACGACGAATTCGGGACCGTTTTGCAGGTCGAGGAGCACGCGCTCGCCCTTGCGCACGCCGCAGGCGTGCTGCAGGTGGCCGGCGAGCGCTTCGGCGCGCGCCTGCAGCTCGCGATAGCTGAGCGTGGCGCCCTGGAACACCGTCGCCGGCTTGTCGGGAACGCGCGACGCCGCCCGCGCCAGAAGATCGTGCAGCCGCAGCGCCGGCAGCGCGAGGCTGCGCGGCATGTCAGGCGGCCAGTGGGCCCAGTAGCGAGCTTGCATGGCGCGAAAGTATAGTGGGCGTGCATAGATCTGGTTTTCCGAGTTAGACTTGTCATCGTTGGATCATCGATCCAATGGATAAGGTTTCGCTTGACGCGAAGTAACAGGGAATCGTGTGCAAATCACGAGCTGTCGCGCAACTGTGAGTAACGCATAGGCTTTTGCCGGTCGCAGCACCCACTGTTCCGGGATCGGAACGGGAAGGGACGGCAAAAGGGTTACGAGCCAGGAGACCTGCCTTATCCAGCACGGCGACGCTTCCGCGGTCTGAGGCGGGGTCGGTTGGACGCATTGCGCCCGCACGCGGGGGATGTGTCCGGCTTTCCTCTCTCGGTGGCGGCGTCGCCGGATTCGGCGTCGCGTCAACCCGGAAAAGGAAATTCGACATGCTTACCCACAACCTCGGCTACCCGCGCATCGGCATGCATCGGGAGCTCAAGAAAGCCTGCGAGAGCTACTGGTCCTCGCGCATCGGCCTCGAAGATCTCCTGCAGGCCGGCCGCGCCATCCGCCGGAACAACTGGCGGCTGCAGCAGGAAGCCGGTATCGATCTGATCCCGTGCAACGATTTCTCGTTCTACGACCATGTGCTGGATCTCTCGCTCATGGCCGGCGCGATACCGGCGCGCTACCAGCCGCTGCTGGAGAAGCACGGCGGCTCGAGCCTCGAGCTGTATTTCGCCATGGCGCGCGGCTGCCAGAAGGACGGCCTCGACCTCATCGCCATGGAGATGACGAAGTGGTTCGACACCAATTACCACTATCTCGTCCCCGAGTTCACGCGGCATCAGGTGTTCGGCCTGACCTCGTGCAAGGTTCTGGACGAATTCCGGGAGGCGAAGGCGCTCGGCATCAACGCCAAGCCGGTGCTGATCGGCCCGGTGAGCTATCTGCTCCTCGGCAAGGAGAAGGAGCCGGGGTTCGAGCGCCTCGACCTGCTCGAGCGGCTCATGCCGGTATACATCGACATCCTGGGCCGGCTTCAACGCGACGGAGCGCAGTATGTCCAGATCGACGAACCTTTCCTCGCGCTAGACCTGTCCGAGGACGCGAAACGCGCCTGCGAATCGTGCTACGCCGCGATCGCAAAATCCTGTCCCGGCCTGAAGATCATCCTGGCGACTTACTTTTCCGGCCTCGACGGCAACGTCGAGCTTGCCGCGAGCCTTCCCGTCCACATTCTGCACATCGACCTCGCGAGAGCGCCCGCGCAACTGGACCGGGTGCTGTCCGCGGCCCCGGCCCGGCTCGGTCTGTCGCTCGGCGTCGTGGACGGACGAAACGTGTGGAAAAACGATTTCACGGGCTCGCTCTCGCTGATCGGCAGGGCTGTGGAGGCATTGGGCCGCGAGCGCGTGGCGCTCGCGCCTTCGTGTTCGCTGCTGCACGCGCCCTGCGACCTGGCTCTCGAAGCGGGCGAGGCGCAGCTTCCCGGCGCAGTCAAACGCTGGCTCGCATTTGCGCGGCAAAAGCTCGATGAAGTGGTCACCCTCGGCCGATTGGCGCAGCCCGAAACCCACCGCCAGCATGCCGGCAAGCTCAAGGAGAACCTGCTCGACGTGGAGAGTCGCCGCCGTTCGGCGTTGATCCACAGGTCTGCGGTGAAACAGCGTCTTGCCGCCGTGCGCGGCGGCGATCTCGAGCGCCAAAGCCCGTTTGGCGTGCGCCAGAAAAAGCAGCACGCAGCGCTGAATCTGCCTTTGTTTCCCACCACCACGATCGGGTCCTTTCCCCAGGACGAGGAAGTCAGGGCGCTCAGGCGCCGTCTCAGGACCGGTGAGCTGACGCAGGAGCAATACGAGGCGGCGATCCGCGGGGAAATCGAGCGGGCCGTCCGCTGGCAGGAAGAAGTTGGGCTGGACGTGCTGGTGCACGGCGAGTTCGAGCGCAACGACATGGTGGAGTATTTCGGCGAGCGGCTGCAGGGCTTCGCGTTCACGAGCAACGGCTGGGTGCAGAGCTACGGCTCGCGCTGCGTCAAACCGCCCGTCCTCTACGGCGACGTCGAGCGCCCGGAGGCGATGACGGTGAAATGGTCCCGCTATGCGCAGTCCCTGACTGCCAGGCCCGTCAAAGGGATGCTGACCGGGCCGGTCACCATTCTGCAGTGGTCGTTCGTGCGGGACGACCAGCCGCGTTCCGTCACGGCGAGGCAGATCGCCCTGGCGATCCGCGACGAGGTGGGCGATCTGGAAAAAGCCGGGATCCGCGTCATCCAGATCGACGAACCGGCCATCCGCGAGGGCTTGCCTTTGCGCCAGGCCGACCGGCGGGACTATCTCGACTGGGCGGTGGATGCGTTCCGGCTCGCCTCCGCCGGCGTGGCCGACGACACCCAGATCCACACGCACATGTGCTACTCGGAGTTCAACGACATCATCGACTCCGTCGCCGCGATGGACGCCGATGTCATCACCATCGAGACGTCCCGGTCGCAGATGGAGTTGCTCGATGCCTTCACGCGCTTTCGCTATCCCAACGAGATCGGGCCCGGCGTCTACGACATCCACGCGCCGCGCATTCCGAGCGTGCAGGAGATGACGGCGCTGCTGTGCAAGGCGCTCGCCGTGCTGCCGGCGGGCAATCTCTGGGTCAACCCCGATTGCGGTCTGAAGACCCGCAAGTGGCCGGAAACCCGTGCGGCGCTGGCCAACATGGTCGCGGCGGCGGCGGCTCTGCGCATGCGGGCGTAAAAAGCCGATTTTCAGTTCCGCCGCCCCGGCCCGGCGGCCGGTGGCGGAAGTGGACCGGTTCCAACGGCGGTATAGTAATCGGAGGAGGCGGCGACGCATGGCAGGGCATACGTTCCTGTTCCGCGAAGGCGCGTGGCGCGCCGCGGGCGAGTACCGCGACGGCGCGGGCACCGTCACCAAGGTGGACGGCGAGACGCGCGTGCGCCACGAACCGGGCAAATGGCTGACCGAGGGCGTGCTGCGCGTGCGCTCGAGCCCGCCGAAGGAGCAGGCGAACCGCACCGAGATCCTGCCGTTCTCTCCCGGCTCGAACGCCACGCACTGGTCCTCCGAGAGCGCGACGATCGGCACGCTCAACGGCCGCTTCGTGATCGCCGGCGACGCGATCCTGTCTTTCTACGCCAGCGGCACCGGGCGCTACCGCGGCTTCGAGTGCATGCAGCAAAAGGACGCGAAGCACTACATGGTGCGCGGCGCGATGCTCGAGCAGGACAAGGTGATCTCGACCTGGGTGCTCGAGCTCAAGCTCGCCACATGAGCGCGCCGGCGGCGGAGGCATCGCCCGCCAGCGCCTTCGTGCCGGCGGCCGCGGGCGCCTGGCG
>CAZOSA010000061.1:0-10287 GCA_964582155.1 uncultured Enterobacteriaceae bacterium
GTCGAACGAATGCGGCTCTTCAACGACGGCTACGCCGCGCAGATAGTCCGCCTCCGGCACAAAACGGATTCGATCGATGCGCCCGCCAAGCCGGCGCAGCAGGCGAGCGCCGCCGCGCCCGCTCAGTCGGGAAGCAAGTGGATGCCGGTCCTGGGCGGCCTTGCGCTCGGCGGTTTGCTCGGCGCCTTCTTCGCCGGCAACCCGATCCTCGGCACCCTGCTCACGGCGCTGATGATCGGCCTGCTCGCCTTCGGCGCGCTCGCGCTGTTCCGAATGCTGCGCGCGCCGCGCGCGGCGCCGCAGCTATTGCAGTATGCGGGCCTGGGTAATGAGACCGTGGCTGCGCCGCCGCCTTCGCAGGCCGCCGGATTCGACACGCGGTTCGCCGGCGGCGGCACGCGGCCGAATGCCCCCGCGGGCTTCGACGCCGCGGGTTTCCTGCGCGCGGCGAAGAACAACTTCATCCGCCTGCAGATCGCCAACGACAGCGGCAAGTTCGACGACCTGCGCGAAGTGACGACCCCGGAAATGTTCGAGGCGCTGCGCCAGGACGCCATCGCCGCGGGCCAGCAGACCGACGTGGTGTCGCTGAACGCCGACCTGCTTGAAGTGGCCACCGAAGGCGACCGGCACTGGGCCAGCGTGCGCTTCTCGGGACTGGTGCGTGAGACCCCGGGCGCCGAGCCGGCCGGCTTCGCGGAGGTGTGGAACCTCGTGAAGCCGGTGGACGGATCGAGCGGCTGGCTGCTCGCTGGCATCCAGCAGATGCACTAAGGGCCGGGCTATACTCTTGGAGGGCCACCATGAGGTGGCCCTTTTTGTTTCTATGGCGACTCTGGAAACCCCGCTGGCGCTGGCGCTCAACCGGCTGCTCGACGCCGAGCCTTGGGCGCGCGAGCGCCTGGCGCGCTTCGCCGGCGAGACCGTGGAATTGCGCGCGCCGCCGCTGCCTGCGCTGTGCCTCGCGATCGTCGCAGGGGGCCGTGTCGCGCCTTGCAGCGAAGCAACGAGCCTCGTCATCACGCTGCGGCCGGAATCGCTGCCCGCGTTCGCGCGCGGCGAGGAGCATTTCTTGCGCACGGTGGGCATCGAGGGCAATGCGCGCCTCGCGCAGGAAGTGCTGCACCTTGCGCGCCACCTGCGCTGGGATTTCGAGGAGGACCTGTCGAAGCTCGTCGGCGACGCCGCGGCGCACACCCTGGCCGGAGCGGTGCGCGATTTCGCCGCCTGGCAGGCGGACGCCGCGCGCCGGCTCGCCGAGAGCTTCATGGAGTACGCACTCGAGGAAGGGCGCCTGCTTGCGCCGCGCGTGCAGTTCTCGGCGTTCGCCGACGAGGTGGCGCACCTGCGCGACGCGCTCGAACGGCTGGAAAAACGCATCGAGCGGCTGGCATGAACCGGTTGCTGCGCATATTCGCCGTCGCGCTGCGCTTCCGGCTGTACCGCTTCCTGCCGCGCTACGCGGCGCGCGAGGACGGCACCCGGGCGGTGCGCTTGCGCGAGGCGCTGGAGGCGCTTGGGCCCATCTTCGTCAAATTCGGCCAGGTGCTGTCCACGCGCCGGGACCTCCTGCCGCTCGACATCGCGGACGAGCTGGCGAAGCTGCAGGATCGGGTGCCGCCGTTCGCCGCCGAACTGGCGGCGGCCGAGGTCGAGAAGGGCATCGGCCGAAAAATCGACGAAGTGTTCGCCGAATTCGGCCGCGAGCCGGTGGCGAGCGCCTCGGTGGCCCAGGTGCACCTCGCCCGCCTCATGGACGGCCGCGAGGTGGCGGTCAAGGTGCTGCGGCCCGGCGTCGAGGCGGCAATCGCGAAGGACGTGGCGCTGCTCGAGACCGCCGCCGGGCTGATGGAGCGGCTATGGGCCGACGGGCGGCGCCTGAAGCCGCGCGAAGTGGTGGCCGAATTCGCGCGCCACCTGGAAGAAGAGTTGGACCTGCTGCGCGAAGCGGCCAACGCCAGCCAGCTGCGGCGCAACTTCGAGGGCTCACCGCTCCTTGCCGTGCCGCAGGTGTACTGGGACTGGTGCGCGCAGCGCGTGATGGTGATGGAGCGCATGCACGGCACGCCGGTGTCGCAGGGTGAGGCGCTGCGCGCCAAGGGCGTGGACATCCCGAAGCTGGCGCGGGCCGGCGTCGAGATCTTTTTCACCCAGGTGTTCCGCGACGGCTTCTTTCACGCCGACATGCACCCGGGGAACATCTTCGTTGCCGACGATGGCAAGTACGTCGCGCTCGACTTCGGCATCATGGGCACGCTCACCGAGACGGACAAGAGCTATCTTGCGCAGAACTTCCTCGCCTTCTTCAACCGTGACTACCGCCGCGTGGCGCAGGCGCACCTGGACGCCGGGTGGGTGCCCGCGGCGACGCGCGTGGACGAGTTCGAGTCCGCCATCCGCGCGGTGTGCGAGCCGATCTTCGCGCGGCCGCTGAAGGAGATCTACTTCGGCAAGCTCCTCCTGCGCCTGTTCCAGACCTCGCGGCGTTTCGGCGTCGAGATCCAGCCGCAGCTGGTCCTGCTGCAAAAGACGCTGCTCAACATCGAGGGGCTGGGGCGCGAACTGGATCCGGACCTGGATCTCTGGCAGACGGCAAAGCCCTTCCTCGAACGCTGGATGGCTGAGCAGCTGGGCTGGCGCGGCCTGGTGCGCACGCTGCGCCAGGAGGCACCGTACTGGGCGGCGACGCTGCCGCAGTTGCCGCGGCTGCTGCACCGGTTGCTGGCGCAGGACCGCCCCGGCGCCTTGCAGGAGGCGATCGCGCGACTGGCGCAGCAGAGCGCCCGAAGGAACAGGCTGCTTGCGGCGCTGCTCGCGGTGGTGGCGACGGGACTGATCCTGCTGATTGTTGCTGCGCGATGCTGATCACGTTCGTCCTGCTGTATCTCGTCGTGACCATCGGCATCGGCTTGTGGGCGGCGAGGCGCGTGCACAATTCCAAGGACTACCTGCTCGCCGGGCGCAGCCTGCCCCTGACCATGACCACCGCCACGGTGTTCGCCACGTGGTTCGGCGCGGAGACCGTGCTGTCGGTATCGGCGACTTTCGCCAGGGATGGCCTGGGCGGCATCATCGCCGACCCGTTCGGCGCTTCGTTCTGCCTGGTGTTCGTGGCGCTGTTTTTCGCGCGCGCGTTCTACCGCATGAATCTGCTCACCATCGGCGACTTCTACCGCAAGCGCTACAACAAGCCCGTCGAAGTGGTGACCAGCGTCGCCATCACCGCGTCCTACCTGGGCTGGACTTCGGCGCAGCTCACTGCGCTCGGCCTGGTGTTCTCGGTGCTTTCGGGCGGCGCCATCGACCTCGCCACCGGCATCGTCATCGGCGCGGCCATCGTGCTGGGCTACACCATCTGGGGCGGGATGTGGTCGGTGGCGATGACCGACCTGTTCCAGTCGATCGTCATACTCGTCGGCTTGTGCGCCATCGCCTGGCTGGTGAGCGACATGGCGGGTGGCGCGGGCAAGGTGGTCGCCGCGGCCGCCGAGGCCGGCAAGTTCGAGTTCTGGCCCAAGGGCGGCACCAGGGAATGGCTCTGGTTCGCCGCCGCGTGGATGACGCTCGCCGTGGGTTCGATCCCGCAGCAGGACGTATTTCAGCGCGTCACCTCCGCGAAGGACGAGAAGACCGCGGTGCGCGCCACACTCGCCGGCGCGGTGATCTATTTCTGCTTCGCCTTCGTCCCGATTTTCATCGCCTACTCGGCGCTGGTGATCGACCCGTCCATGGGCAAGCTGTTCCAGGCCGAGGACGGGCGCGAGATCCAGAGGATCCTGCCCGCGCTGATCCTCGAGCGCACGCCGCTGTGGGCGCAGGTGCTGTTCTTCGGGGCGCTGCTCTCGGCCATCATGTCCACGGCTTCGGGCGCGCTCATCGCGCCGACCGCGCTCGCCACCGAGAACATCGTGCGGCCGTTCTTGCGCAACATGAGCGACCGCCAGTTCATGCTGCTGCTGCGCGTAGTGCTGGTCACCTTTACCCTCGCCGCGCTGCTGTTCGCGCTCAACTCGAAAAGCACCATGTACGAGATGGTGCAGAACGCCTACAAGGTGACTCTCGTGTCCTGCATCGTGCCGCTCGCCGCGGGCATTTTCTGGAAGCGCGCCAACGTGCCGGGCGCGGTGCTGTCGGTGGTGCTGGGCCTCGCCGCGTGGATCGCGGCCGAATTCGTGGCGCCGGAGGGCGTCGTGCCGCCGCAGCTGGTGGGCCTCGCGGCGTCGCTATTCGGCATGGTGGCGGGTACCTGCGCCGCGCGCGCACCGGCGCGCTCGCACCACGGCTAGCGCGTGCGCAGTTCGCCGCTCGCGCGCCTGCTGCTCCTGGTTTACGTCGCGCTCGTCGTCTACGCTACGCTTTATCCCCTGTCGGGCTGGCGCAATCACGGTCTGTCGCCCTTCGAGTTCCTGGCCGCACCCTGGCCGCGCCACGTGCTCGGCTTCGATGTCGCCGCCGATGTCCTGGGCTACACGGCGCTCGGGCTGCTCGCCGTTCTCGCGTTGTATCCGGCTTTGCGCGGCGGCGCGGCGGTGCTGGCGGCGAGCGCAGGGGGCGCTCTGCTGTCGCTGGCGATGGAGGCCACGCAGACCTACCTGCCTGCGCGCGTGCCCTCCAACGTCGATGTGCTGTGCAATACGGCGGGCGCTCTGGCGGGCGCGCTGGCGGGGCTGCGGGCGAGGCGCTGGGTGCTCGAGCCGGGGCCGCTCGGCAGCTGGCGGGCGAGCGCCTTCCTGCCCGGGGCGCACGCCGACCTCGGGCTCGCGCTGCTCGGGCTCTGGCTGTTCATGCAGCTCAATCCGGCGACGCTGCTCTTCGGCGGCGGCGACCTGCGCGATCTCCTGTCCGGGCCCGCAGGCCCGGCGCGCGCGCCGGAACTTTTCGTCGCCATCGAGGCCGTGACCGCGGCCGCCAACCTTGCCGCCGTGGCGCTGCTCGCCTCCGCGCTCGCCAGGCCCGGCGCTCCAGTGCGCTCCATGATCCTCGCCCTCGTCTTCGCCGCGCTGGCGGTGAAGACGTTCGCCTTCGCCATCATCCTGCGCGCCCAGGGCAGCTTTGCCTGGCTCACGCCCGGCGCGCTGCAGGGGCTGGCGGTGGGCCTCGCACTGGCGATGCTCGGCGTTTCGCTGCCGCGGGTGGCGCGCCTCGCGCTCGCCGCAGTGCTGCTCATGGCCGCCGCGGTGCTCGTCAATCTCGCGCCGCCCAACCCCTACCTGGCGGCGATCCTCAAGCTCTGGCAGCAGGGGCACTTCCTGAACTTCAACGGCCTGACGCGCCTGGTGGCCTTGCTCTGGCCCTTTGGCGCCATCGCCTTCCTCATCTTTGTTGCGGCGCGGCGGCGAGACGAGGCGCTGCTGTAAAATGCGCCCCCCATGTCGTACTACGAGCGTCACGTGTTCTTCTGCTGCAACCAGCGCGATGCGGCCGAAAACCGCCCCTGCTGCAACGCCAAGGGCGCGACCGAGATGCGCGACTACGCCAAGCAGCGCGTCAAGGCGCTGGGCATGGCGGGCGAGGGCAAAACGCGCGTCAACCAGGCCGGGTGCCTCGATCGCTGCGAGGAAGGGCCCTGCGTCGTCGTGTACCCCGAGGCCGTCTGGTACACCTACGTGGACCGCAGCGACATCGACGAGATCATCGAGGAACACCTCCGGCACGGGCGCATCGTGGAGCGGTTGAGAATCTGATGCGCGCGGCGACGCGGCGCGAGACCGTCCGCGGGCCCGCTGGCGGCATCGAGTGCGCCGTGGACGGGCCCCAAGGGCAGGCTCGGGGCGTCGCGCTCATTGCGCATCCGCACCCGCTCTACGGCGGCACGCTGGACAACAAGGTGGTGCAGACGCTCGCGCGCGCCTTCGTCGAGCTGGGTTACGCGTCCTGGCGGCCGAACTTCCGCGGCGTGGGCCGCAGCGAAGGCGTGCACGACGAGGGCTGCGGGGAAGTGGAGGATCTCGCCGCCGTGCTGGCGCACCTCGGCGCGCAGCGCCCGGTGCTCGCCGGGTTTTCCTTCGGCGCGGCGATGCAGGCGAAGCTCGCGGCGCGCATCGAGCCGGAACGCATGGTGCTGGTCGGCATCGCGGTGAACCACTTCGAGGTGCCGGCGGTGCCCGCCAGCACGCTACTCATTCACGGCGAGATCGACGACACGGTGCCGCTCGCCGCGGTGCTCGGTTGGGCGCGGCCGCAGGAGCTGCCGGTGATCGTGGTGCCGGGGGCGGACCATTTTTTTCACCATAAGCTGCCGGAGCTCAGAATGGCGGTGACGGGCAACTGGAAATGAGCCTCGCATGCTCTGGCTGAAGGCGCTGCACATCGTGTTCATGGTGGCCTGGTTCGCCGGGCTGTTCTACCTGCCGCGGCTGTTCGTGTATCACGCGCTTGCGCAAGACGAATTGTCGAAGGAGCGCTTCAAGGTGATGGAGCGCAAGTTGTTCTGGGGGATCATGACGCCGGGCGCGGTGCTCACCACCGTGTTCGGGCTGTGGCTGTGGCTGGGCTACGGATTTTCCGGCGGCTGGCTGCATGCCAAGCTCGCGCTGGTGGCGGCGCTCATCGCGTATCACGTGTGGTGCGGCAAGCTGATGCTCGATTTACGTTCCGGACGCAAACCCAAGTCCCACGTCTGGCTGCGCTGGTTCAACGAGTTTCCGGTGCTCGTGCTGTTCGGCGCCGTCTTCCTTGTCGTCTTCAAGCCGGCCTGAGGCCTTCTTCGCGCCCTGTCCGCGGGGGCTGGAGGCACTGCTCGCGCGGGAGCTGACGTCGTTTGGCGCGCGCATGCCCGCCATCACCGCGGGCGGGGTGGGTTTCACCGGCAGCTGGGAGACCTGCTACCGGGCGAACCTCTGGTCGAGGATCGCGTCGCGCGTGCTGTGGCGCGTGGGCGAATTCGAGTACCAGTCCGAGGACGACATCTACGCCGCGGCGCGCACGCTGGACTGGTTCGACCTGTTCGACGTGAACCGCACGCTGCGGGTCTACGTCACCGCGCAGAAAAGCCCGGTGAAGAGCCTGGAGTTCGTCACGCTGCGCGTGAAGGACGCGGTCTGCGACCGCTTTCGCGACGACGTCGGGCGCCGGCCGAACGTGGAGCGCGCCGATCCCGACGTGCGCGTGCACGTGTTCCTGGAGCAAAAGCGCGGCGCGTTGTACCTCGACACTTCGGGCGAGGCGCTGTTCAAGCGCGGCTGGCGCATGGATGCGGTGGAGGCGCCGCTGCGCGAGAACCTCGCAGCGGGGCTCGTGATGCTTTCGGGCTGGAAGTTCGACCAGCCTTTGCTGGATCCCATGTGCGGCGGGGCAACGCTGTTATGCGAGGCCGCGGCAATGGCGCGCGGGCGGGCGCCGGGATTGAAGAGGGCCTTCGGTTTCGAGAAGCTGGATGGGTTCAACGCCGGGCTGTGGAAACAGTTGCGCGAGGAGGCGGCGCGACCGGCGCAGACGATGCCGCAGCTCGACTTGTACGGCAGCGATTCGGACGCCAAGGCGCTCAATGTCGCGCGGCGCAACCTCGGGGCGGCGGGCGTGGAGCGCTGGGTGACGCTGGAGGCGAGCGATGTCCTGTCGCGCAATGCGCCTGCGTCTTCGGGGGTGATGATCGCCAATCCGCCTTACGGCGAGCGCATCGGGGAGAGCGAGGAACTAGCGCGTTTCTACCCGAAGCTGGGCCATGCGCTGAAGAAGAATTTCGCCGGCTGGGACTGCTTTTTCTTCACCGCCGACCGGCGCATGGAGAAGCTCATCCGCCTGCAGGCGGCGCGGCGCACGCCGCTATTCAACGGGCCGATCGAGTGCCGGCTGTACGAATTCAGGGTGGTGGCGGGAAGCCACCGCGGCTAGCCCTTCTTGTTGCCAAACACCAGGAGCAGGCCGCCAATCACGATCGCGCCCACGCCAGCCCAAACCGGGACGTTGACCGTTTCCTTGTCCTTTAGCGACAGCTCGATCGGTCCAATCTTTGTCTGATGGGTTTCCTTGGTGTAAGTGAAACTGCCGTACACCAACCCCAGGATGCCAGCCACGATCAGCGCAATTCCCGCCATCTTGATTGCATTCATTTGCTCACACTCCAGTCTTGACGACCGCATCGCGCGGGCATGATCTGCCGTGCGCAGGTACCCAATCCATCCATCAGCGTAGCGATTTTTGCAAAGCGGATATGTTCGTTGGCGTACGGAGCGTACCAGGCGGGGGGTATCTAATTTGCGCAAGCCCGATACGGGCGGGGCCCGGAAGATGTCTGCCCGGCTGACGGACAAGCAAAGGTAAGAAAATGCTGCAATTTGCCGCCCTGTTTCTGATCATTGCGCTCATCGCTGCGCTACTCGGCTTCACCGGCATCGCGGCCGGCGCCGTTGAGATCGCCAAGATCCTGTTCTTCGTTTTTCTCCTCCTGTTCGCCGTCTCGCTTGTCCTGGGCCTGATGCGCCGCAGGTGACCGCGGCGCGCTCAGAAGCGATACGCGGGGAAAGCTAGCGTTTCGGCTTTCGCGCCTGCTTGCTGTCCTGCGTTGCATCCGGCTTCTTGTAATCGCCGATCACGCTTTTCAGCGGGCAGACGGAGAATGCCGGGCACTTCCTGCAGCCGACGGCCAGGGCGATGGGGCAGAGGGTCATTGTCAGTTCTCCATGAGTCTGTTGCGACTACCTGCTTCTGGGACCGCGCACCGCAGGATTGAGCCGCTCGATGTCGGCGCGGACTTGTTCCTGGCTGCGCTCGTAGACGATCTCGCGCCCCATCGCGCTGCCGGCGTAGGCAAAGCCGTTGCGGGTGGGTGTGAGCGAGCAGCGCACATTGTGCACGCCCTCACCGATTACCACCGTGATGACCTCGGCGCGCTTGCTGAACACCACCACCTCCAGGGTTTGACCGGTGGAGGTGACGCGGACCTTGATTTTCTCGTCGTTCATGCGGCCGTCCACTCTACAGCGTTGCGCGGAACCGCAGGTAGTCGAGCGCGCTTTTCTCGGGCTGCTCGAGCATCGGCAGGTGGCCGACGCCGGGCATCATGATGACCTCGGAGCGGGTGAGCAGCATCTTCAGGATCCCCGCGGTGCCGGGATGCAGGATCCGGTCCTGTGTCCCCCAGACGACCAGCGCCGGGATGGCGAGGCCCCGGATACGCTCTTCCACGGATTCCGCCGCGAGTTGCTTGAAGATGCGCGCCTCCAGGTCGTGATTCCGGATCCGCTCCTGCGCCACTGCGTCCAGGAACGGGCGCGGAATGAAGAGCGGCTTGGCGCTCACCAGGGTGAGGAGCTGCGCGAACTCGTCCTCGTTCTTCACGATCATCGGGTTTTGCCCGGTATCGGCGATGCGCTTGCGGACCTCGCTCGGCGGCGCGCTCCACACGCCGGCGGCATTCAGCACCCAGAGGCTTTGCACCTCCTTCGGGTAGAGCGCAGCGTAGGTGAGGGCGATCTGGCCGCCCATCGAATTGCCGCCGAGGTGCAGCTTCGCTACGCCGAGCTTGCGCGCCAAGGCGCGCAGCCGTTCGGCCTGCGCGCGTGGGGAATAGTCCGCCTGCGGCGGGTGCGCGGACTCGCCAAAGCCGATGTGGTCGGGAATGATGACGCGGTAGCGCGGCGTGAGGTACTTCGCCACGCGCGTGAAGTTGTCCTTGTTGGCGCCGAATCCGTGCAGGAGGAGCAGCGGCTCACCCTTGCCGCCTTCGAGATACGCGTACCTGAGTCCGCCCGGAATCTCGATTTCCTTGCGCTCGAGGCCGGCAAGGCGCCGCTCGTAGTCGAGCGCGGCGCGCACCGCGCGCTCCGGCATGGCAAAGATGAAGTAAGCGCCGGCAGCCAGCGCGGCGAGCCCGAGCGCGATCAGTACACCGAGCCACATCTTGAAGGAGCGTATCAACCTGAGCAGCCGATCCCCTGGCCAATGCGCGCGCGGCTAGCGCTTCCTGCCGCCGTCGCCCAAAGCATACCGCGGCCAGTCCCGCAGCCAGGTGCGCTCCAGCAGGTGCGCGGCCACCGCGCCCGTCATGGTGATGCCGATCACCGCGAGCAGGAGCGTCTGGCTCTGCAGCCGATAGGCCAAGGCCGCCGCCGCGACGAACGCGGCGACGCCGAGCAGCACGACGGCCATCTCCGTCGGGTGCAGGTTGAGCCGGATGCGGCCCCCGCAATGGCGGCAATCCAGGTCCATGCGCGCGACGATGGCGTGAGCCAGTTTTCGATCCCTAAGTTCCCTGGCGCAGATCGGGCAGCGGTAGTCCATCCAGAGCCCCAGCCCTAAGTAACGCCGGCCGCTACACGATATCCAGGTGCTCGATGCCCTTGGACA
>CAZOSA010000062.1:0-10271 GCA_964582155.1 uncultured Enterobacteriaceae bacterium
TCTACGGCTCGGCGGGCAACGGCAGCGCCGGGCACCTGGCGATCGAGTACCTGAAACTGGTGGCGGGGATCGACATCGTGCACGTGCCCTACAAAGGCACCGGGCCCAACCTGATCGATCTGCTCGCCGGGCGCACGCAGGCGACTTCGGCGGGCACGCCGCCGCTCCTGCCGCACGTCAAGGCGGGCAAGCTGCGGGTGATCGCCGTGGGCACGCCGCAGCGCCTCTCCATCCTGCCGGACGTGGGCACGGTCGCGGAACAGGGCTATCCCGGTTTCGAGACCACGCAGTGGTACGGCCTGAACGCGCCCGCGAAGGTGCCCGCCGCGATCATCAAGCGCCTGGCCGACGAAGCCGCGAGGGCGGCGAAGCATCCCTCGGTCGCCGAGCGCTTCGCGGTGGACAACGCCGAGGCTGTGGGCTCCACGCCGCGGGAATACGCCGAGTTCATCGCCAAGGAGCAGGCGCGCTGGGGCGACGTGGTGCGCAAGGCAGGCATCAAGGCGAACTGACTTGATGGACTACCCGCGCCCATGAGCAAAAAAACGGTTCGCCGCGACACCGCGTTCGTCGAGCAGATGGCGCGCGTTTCATGGCAGGAATTTCCCGGCCACTTCGGCGGCGCGCTGTCCAAGCTCCTGGTCGGGCCGCAGAACTCCGGCTCCAGCCAGATCGATTTCCGCATTTCCCGCTACGCGCCCAGCGCCTACGTGGCGGAGCACGTGCACCAGGTGCAGGAGCAGATCTACTACGTGCTCGAAGGCGAGGGGCTGCTCACCCTGAACGAAGAGCGCCATCTGATGCGGCCGCACGACTACGTGTACGTGCCGCCGGGAGTGCGCCACAGCTTCGCCAATACCGGAACCGCCGGGCTTGTCTTTCTGGTGGTGACGACGCCCGAACAAGACCAGCCTGCAGAATAACCTGGGAGGAGACCCGCAATGACCAACGACAGCAGAAGGAAGCTACTCAAGGCCGGTGCCGCCGTGGCGGGCGCCAGCGCCCTCGGATTTCCGGCGATCGTGCGCGCGCAATCGGCCGCGATCAAGATCGGGCACCTGACGCCGATGACCGGCTTTCTCGGCGCGCTCGGCGTTCATGCCGTGCAGGGCATCAAGATGGCCGCGGAGGAGATCAACGCGGCGGGCGGCGTCATGGGACGCCAGCTCGACGTTATGTCGGAGGACTCGGTGAATCCGGCCACTGCCGCGACCAAGGCGCAGCGCATGCTCGAACGCGATGGCGCGGAGCTGCTGATGGGCGAGATCAACTCGGGTTCGGCGCTCACCATCATGCAGGTGGCGGCGCGCAACAAGCGCCTGTTCATGCAGATCGGCGCGCGCTCGGATGCGCTGCGCGGCAAAAACTGCAACCGCTACACCTTCCACGTCGACATTCCCGTCACCGTGATGGTCAACGCCGAGGGCCAGGCGTTGCTGCGCGACGGCATGATCAAGGGCAAGCGTGCGTTCAGCCTGACGTCCGACTACCTGTTCGGCCACGACCTGGCGAAGGCGGCGAAGAACTTCATCAACGCCAACGGGGGCAGCGTGATCGGCGACGAGCTGGTGGCCACCGACGTGACCGATTTCAGCCCCTACTTGCTGAAGATCCGGCAGGCCAAGCCCGACATCGTGGCGTCCAACCTTGCCGGCAATCAGGTGACCAATTTCGTCAAGCAGTACGCAGAGTTCGGCCTGCCCTATCCGGTTGCGGGCTTCAATCTCAACACGGCGGACGCCTGGGCGGCGGGCGAGGGCAATCTCGGCGGCATCTGGCCCACCGTGTGGCACCACGAGATCGACACCCCGGGCTCGAAGGCTTTCGTCGCCGCGTTCCGCAAGAAGCACGGCCAGCCTCCCGAGAACCACGCCTGGATCGAGTACGTCTCGCTGCACATCATGGCCCGCGCCATGAACGAGACCAAGTCGACCGACACGGAAAAGCTCATCGCCTTCTTCGAGAAGCAGCCGGAGTTCGATCTCCTCAAGCCGCGCAAGGGCTACTTCCGCTCCTGGGACCACCAGCTGATGCAGGAGGCCTATACGTTCACGGTCAAGCCCAAGGGCCAGGCCAAGGACAAGTGGGACACCCTCAAGTTCGGGTCGGCCGTTCCCGCGCCGAACCAGCCGCTGGAGCTCCTCGCGCCGACCAAAGAGCAGAACGCCTGTAGCATGTAATGCAGCTTCTGTTCCTGCTGGAACAGGTCGTCAACGGCCTCGTTCTGGGCGGTTACTACCTGCTGATCGCGCTCGGGCTGTCGCTGATCTTCAGCGTGGGCGGGGTGGTGAACCTCGCCCACGGCGCGTTCTACGCTCTGGGCGCCTACGCCTCGCTTGAGATCGCGCAGCGCCTGGGTTTCGGCGCCGCGGTGGTCCTGTCGCCGGTGGCGGTGGCGCTGCTGGGAATACTGTTCGAGCGCTTCATCCTGCGCCGCTTCTACACCGCGGACCCGATCCTCAGCCTGCTCGCCACTTTCGGGCTCGCGCTGGTGGCGGAACAGGCGATCCGCATGATCTGGGGCGCGGCGCCGCTGCCGGCGTCGATGCCCGCCGGTTTCAAGGGCAGCGTGCTGCTCGGGGACTTCCTGTTCTCACGCTATCGCCTGTTCCTGCTTGCCGTGGTGGCGGTGGTGCTGGCGGGCATCTGGCTGCTGCTCAACAAGACCTCGTTCGGGCGCGTGGTGCGCGCGGGTATCCAGCGGCCCGACATGGTGGCCGCGCTCGGCATCCGGCTGCAGCCGTACATGACGACGATCGTCATGCTCGGCGTGGGCATGGCGGCGCTGGGCGGGGCGCTGTTCGCGCCGATTGCCCTGGTGCACCCGGCGATGGGCGCGGAGATCATCACGGTGGCCTTCGTGGTGGTGGTGATCGGCGGGCTGGGGAGTTTCTGGGGCGTGGTGCTCGCCGCGCTGCTGGTGGGGGTGGTGCGCGGCATCACCATCCACTTCGTGCCGGCGGCGGGCGAGGCGTCGATGTACGTGCTGATGTTCCTGGTGCTGCTGTTTCGCCCGCGCGGTCTGCTGGGCGAGCGCATCGAGAAATTCGAATGAGCAAGTCCCGGCCGCTCGCGATCGGCGCGCTCGCGCTGCTTGTCCTGCCGCTCGCCATGTACGCGCTTGGCCTGTCCACGAACACGGCGACGCAGATCGTGACGCTCGCCATCGCGGCGCTGGGCCTGAACATGCTGGTGGGATTCACGGGCCTTACTTCGTTCGGCCACAGTGCCTGGTTCGGCATCGGCGCCTACGCCGCCGCGATCACCCAGAAGCACTGGTTCGAAGGGCAGATCGCGCTGCCGATCCTGTTCTCGGTGGCCTTTGTCGCCGTCGTGGCCACTGTCGTCGGCATGCTCATCCTGCGCCGGCGCGGCGTGTACTTCGCCCTGCTCACGCTCGCATTCGTGGCGCTCACCTATGCGATCGCATTCCGCTGGACCGAGCTGACCGGCGGCGAGGACGGCCTGGGCGGCCTCGCGCGGGGCGGCTTCGCCGCCGTGCCGCTCGACAACGGGAACGTCTACTACGCCTTTGTCGCCCTGATGGCATTCGGCGTGCTCACCGTCCTGCTGCGCGTGACGCGCTCGCCGTTCGGCCACGTGCTGGTGGCGATCCGCGAGAACCAGCAGCGCGCCACTTTCCAGGGCTACGACGTCGACCGCTACCGGCTCGCCGTGTTCGTGCTCTCGGCCATGGTGACCGGCCTGGGCGGCGCGCTGCAGGGGTTCCTCAACTACCTCGTGTCGGCGGAAGCGGTATCGGTCGCCTTTTCCGGCGAACTGCTGGCGATGGTGGTGATCGGCGGCATGCGCAACATCCTCGGACCGGCGCTGGGCGTGCTGTTCTACGTCCTGTTCCGCGAATTGTTCTCGATCTGGACCGGCGACTGGCTGCTGTGGTTCGGCCTGGTGTTCCTCGGCTTCGTGCTTTATTCGCCCGAGGGCCTGGCCGGAATCTGGGCGAAGCTGCGCCGGCGCTGGAACCCGCCGCCGGAGGAAGCCGCGGCCATGAGCCGGCGCAAGGTCTACGAAGGCCTGCCGCTGCCCGGGTTCCTGCGGCCCGATCCGCGCGAGGGCGCGGTGCTGGAAATCGCCGGCGTCGCCAAGCACTTCGGCGGCATCCGCGCGGTGGCCGGTGCGAGCCTCACGGTGCGCGCCGGCGAGATTCATGCGCTCATCGGCCCGAACGGCGCCGGCAAGACCACCATGTTCAACGTGGCGACCGGGATGTTTGCGCCCGACGCGGGCGCCGTGCGGCTCTATGGCGCCGAGATCCAGGAACTGCCGCCGCACCGCATCTGCCGGCAAGGCCTGGCGCGCTCGTTCCAGATCACCAACCTGTTCAAGGGACTTTCGATCTACGAGAACCTGCGCTTGTCGCTGCAGGCGCGGCATCCGGCGCGCTTCAACGCCTGGCGCGACATCGACAGCTACCCGGAGATCCACGCGCAGACGCGCGAGCTGGCGCGGTTCGTCGGCCTGGAAGGCATCGAGGAGATCGAAGGCGGCGCGCTGTCCTACGGCGGGCAGCGCCTGGTGGACATGGGCATCGCCCTGGGCTCCAAGCCCCGCGTCCTTCTGCTGGACGAGCCGCTGGCGGGCCTCGCCGCGGCCGAGCGCGAGCGCGTGTCGGCGCTGGTGAAGAACGTGGCCGCCGGCATCCCGGTGCTGATCGTCGAGCACGACATCGACCGCGTGCTCGGATTCTCGCAGTGCGTCACCGTGATGAACCAGGGCGAAGTGCTGATGAGCGGCACCCCCGACGAGGTGCGCGGCGACCGCCGCGTGCAGGAGGTGTACACGGGCAGCGGCACACCGCCGGTCACCGGGCGAAGCGCGGGCGAGTCGCGCGAGCGCGCGCCGCTGCTCCGGTTCGAGCGCGTGAACGCGTTCTACGGCAAGAGCCACATCCTCAACGACGCCACGCTCGACGTGCGCGAGGGCGAGATCGTGGCGCTGCTCGGGCGCAACGGCGCGGGCAAGTCCACGCTGCTCAAGACGCTGACGGGGCTGGTGCCGCCCGCCTCGGGGGACATCGAGTACGAAGGTCGTCCGATCGCCGGGCTGCCCGCGCACGTCATCGCGCGCCTGGGCATCGGCTACGTGCCGCAGGGCAGGGGCCTGTTCGCCGGCATGACGGTGGCCGAGAACCTCGCGCTCGGGCGCCTGGCGCGCGCCGCCGACGGCAGCCACGGCGTGGCCTGGAGCGAAGAACGAATCTTCGAGTACTTCCCGCGGCTGAAGGAGCGCATGCACGTCGCGGCCGACTACCTGTCGGGCGGCGAGCAGCAGATGGCCGCGGTGGCGCGCGCGCTGTCGGGCAACGTGAAGCTGCTGCTCCTCGACGAGCCCTTCGAGGGCCTCGCCCCCACGGTGGTGCAGGAATTGTTCAGCGTCTTCGACCGGCTGCGGGGCCAGGCGTCGATCCTGATCGTCGAGCACAATCTGGACCTGGTGCTGGCGCTCGCGGACCGCGTGTTCGCACTCGAACATGGCGCCGTGTTCCACCAGGGGCCCGCGGCGCCGCTGCTGGCCGACCTCGAGTACCGAAAGCGAATCCTATGGCTGTGACAAAATCACACTCGTTAGCGGGAGCGCAACCATGCCCAGAATGAAAGGCGGCGAACTGATCGCCGAGTACCTGGTAAAGCAGAAGGTGCCCTACGTGATCGGCATCTGCGGCCACGGCAACGTGGGGATCCTCGACCCCCTGTACGAGGTGCGCGACAAGTTGAAGCTGGTGTCGCCGCGCCACGAGCAGTGCGCCGGCCACATGGCCGACGGCTACTTTCGCGTCAAGCACCAGCCGGTGGCGACGCTCACCTCGACCGGCCCGGGCTCGGCCAACCTGGTGATGTCGCTCGCCACCGCGCTGTCGGATTCCTCTGCGCTGCTCGCGATCACCTCCAACGTGCCGACTTCGCAGGCCAACCGCGCGCCGTTCCAGGAGCTCTACAAGCACAACCAGTCGGACTTCCCCTCGGTGCTGCGCCCGGTGGTCAAGCGCTCCTTCCAACCCTCGCGGGTGGACATGCTGCCGCTCGCGTTGCGCCAGTCCTTCGACACCATGCTCACCGGGCGGCCGGGACCGGTGAACCTGGACGTGCCCTACAACGTCTACCAGGAAGAGGACGACGTAGAAGTTCCCCCGGTGTCGCACGTGTTCGGTGCGCATCGGCCGGGCGCGTCGGAAGCGGACGTCGCGAAGGCGATCGAGTTGCTCGCCAATGCGAACAAGCCGGTGCTGTTCATCGGCCAGGGCGCCACGCTCTCGGAGGCCGGCCCCGAGCTCGCCGCGCTGCAGAAAAAGCTCGGCATCCCGGTGATCACCTCGCCGAACGGCATGGGCTGCGTGCCGGCCGACGACCCGCTGACGCTGGGGTTCATCGGGCGCAACGGCGCCTACCCGGCCAACCAGGCCGGCCGCCACGCCGACCTCGTGATCACCATCGGCACGAGGTTCGATGACCGCTCCTCGTCCAGCTGGTATCCCGGCTATTCGTGGAATTTCCCCAAGACGAAGCTCGTGCATGTGGACATTGACCCGCAGGAGCTGGGCCGCAATTACCCGCCGACGCTGGGCATCATCGCCGATGCCAAGGTCTTCACCGCGCAGCTGCTCGCGGCTGTGGCCGCGCGCCGCGGCTTGGACGCGCAGCGCTTCGCGCCGTGGCGCGACGAACTCGCCGCGTGGCAGGCGGAGTGGGAAAAATTCGTGCGCCCGCATTTCAGCGAGATCGCCACGCCCATGCGCCCGGAATACGTGGTGGACGCGCTGCAGAAGGTTCTGCCGGAGGACGCCATCCTCACGCTCGACTCGGGCGTGCACCACAACTGGTTCATGCAGTTCTGGAAGCCGCGCCGCACGCAGAGCATGCTCAACAGCTGGGGCTACTCGTCCATGGGCTTTGGCGTGTGCAGCGTGCTCGGCGCGAAGCTCGCGGCGCCGGAGCGCCCCTGCATCTCCGTGTGCGGCGACGGCGGCTTCTCCATGACGCCCTATGTCGTCGCCACCGCGGTGGAATACGACCTGCCCTGCATCTGGGTGGTGTGGAACAACTTCGCCTGGGCCGCGATCCGCGATATCCAGATGGGCATGTTCGGCGGCCGCGAGCACGGCACGGCCTTTTATCGCGGCCAGGACCGCAAACAGCCCTACAACCCGGACTTCGCGGCCTGGGCGCGGGCCTGCGGCGCCGACGGCGTGACGGTGAAGAAAAGCGAGGACCTGCGCGGCGCGCTCGAGCAGGCAGTCAAGAACAATCGCCCCTGCGTGCTCGACGTGCACGTGGACGGCGAGGTGCGCCCGCCATCCACCGGCACCTGGCAGCTGCCGCCGACGCCGTTCAAGGAACCGCAGTTCGGCAAGCCCTGGGTGGCCTGAGATGGCGGATCGCTTCGACGTGATCGTGGTCGGCGCCGGCAACGCCGCCTTCTGCGCGGCGCTCGCCGCGCGCGAAAAGGTCGAGCGGGTGCTGGTGCTCGAGCGCGCGCCGCAAGACGAGGCGGGCGGAAATTCGCGCTTCACCGCCGGCCTGATGCGCGTCGCCTACGCCGGGGTCGAGGACCTGAAGCGCGCGATTCCGGACCTCACGGCGGAGGAAATCGCGCGCACCGACTTCGGCACCTACACCGAAGCGCAATTCCTCGACGACATGGCGCGCGTCACCGAGTACCGCTGCGACCCGGACCTCACCGAGCTTCTGGTGAAGCGCAGCCTCGATGCGGTCGCCTGGATGCGCTCGAAAGGCGTGCGCTTCACCGCCGCCTGGGGGCGCCAGGCCTTCAACATCGGCGGGAAATTCAAGTTCTGGGGCGGGCTCACGGTCGAAGCCGTGGGCGGTGGGCCGGGGCTGGTCGAGTCGCTCACCAACGCGGCGAAAAAGAACGGTATCGACCTCTGGTACTCGGCGCGCGTCACGGGCCTCATCGCCGACGACGGGGGCGTGAAGGGCGTGCGCGTCAAGCGCAACGGGAAAACGGTCGAGGTGCACGCGAAGAGCGTAGTCCTCGCCGCCGGCGGTTTCCAGGCCAATCCCGAATGGCGCACGCGCTACCTCGGCCCGGGCTGGGAGCTTGCCAAGGTGCGCGGCACACGCTTCAACACCGGCGACGTGATCCGCATGGCGCTCGATGCCGGCGCGGCGCCGGCGGGCAACTGGTCGGGCTGCCACGCGGTGGCCTGGGAACGCAACGCGCCCGAATTCGGCGACCTCGCCATCGGCGACCAGTTCCAGAAGCATTCCTATCCCTGGGGCGTGTACATCAATGCACTGGGCAAGCGCTTCGTCGACGAGGGGGCGGACTTCCGCAACTACACCTACGCGAAATACGGGCGGGTGATTCTCTCGCAGCCAGGGCAGTTCGCCTGGCAGATTTTCGATGCCAAGGTGAAGTCGCAGCTGCGCGACGAGTACAGGATCCGCCAGGTGACCAAGCGGGTGGCCAACACGCTCGACGAGCTGGTCAAGCAACTCGACGACGTAGACGCCGACGCCGCGCTCGCGGAGCTCAAGGCCTACAACGCTGCGGTGCGCACCGACATCGCGTTCGATCCGAACGTGAAGGACGGCCGCGGCACCAAAGGCCTCGCGATCCCGAAGTCGAACTGGGCCAATACGCTCGATACGCCGCCTTTCGAGGCCTACGCAGTGACCTGCGGCATCACCTTCACATTCGGCGGATTGCGCATCAACACCGGCGCCCAGGTGCTCGACACCGACGGCGCGCCGATCCCCGGGCTGTATGCCGCGGGCGAGCTGGTGGGCGGGATTTTCTATTTCAACTACCCGGGCGGCACCGGGCTGACCAACGGCGCGGTGTTCGGTCGCATCGCCGGCACCAGCGCCGCGGGATAATCGGGGATGCAGCCCAGGGGCTCGCCAAACAGCATCGCGGTCCTGCGCATGTCCGCCCTGGGCGACGTCGTCATGACTTTGCCGCTGCTGCGCACGCTGCAAAAGGCCTTCCCGGACGCGAAGCTGTACTGGATCGTCTCCCGGCCGTTCCACACCATCGTCGAGGGCATTTGCGGAGTGGAGCTGATCGTCATCGACAAGCCGCGCGGGCCGGTTTCCTTTTGGCGGCTGTACCGGCAGATGCAGGCCTATGCGTTCGACTGGCTGCTGGTGCCCCAGGCCAGCATGCGCGCCAACCTGGTCACCGCGGTGGTGAAGGCGAAGCGCAAGATTGGCTTCGGCGCTTTGCTTTCGCGGGACCTGCAGCGCTGGTTCGTGAACGAGGTTGTGCCGACCGAACGCGAGCACCTGATCGACAGCTTCCTGCGCTTCGCCACCTACCTCGGCGTGCACGAGCATGTACTGCGCTGGGATCTCCCGTTGCGCGAGGAGGAGATCATCTGGGCGCGCCGGGCGCTCGCGCCCTGTGGCGGGATCAAGCTCGCAGTGCTGCTGGCCGCGAGCAAGGCTGAGCGCAACTGGCCGGTGGACCGTTACCGTGAATGCCTGAACCGGCTCGCGGAGCGCTGGCCGCTGACCGTCGTACTGATCGGCGGACCCGGCGAGACCGAGCGGGCACTGGCGGCGCAAATGCGGCAGGGCCTGCAGGCCGAAGTCTGCGATCTGGTCGGCAAGACCGACCTGCGGCAGTTGGCGGCCCTGCTGGGGCAGGTCGATGCGCTGCTGGCACCTGACTCCGGGCCGCTGCATATTGCCGAGGCAATGCACACGCCGGTCGTGGGGCTTTACGCGGTGGCGCCATCAAAGAAGAGCGGGCCTTACCTCAATCCGCAATGGACGGTTGACGTGTTCGACGAGGCTGCTGCCACAATACTGAAACAGGCACCGGAGCGGCTCGGCTGGCGCCAGCGCGTGCACGATCCGCGCGCCGTGCAGTTGATCCAGGTGGACGACGTGGTCGACAAACTTGAAACTCTGTTCGAGCATTGCGGCTTCGAGCGTGAGGTGCATGGCCATGGCCACTGAAATACCGGATCAGTTCAGGCAGTGTGTCGGAGCGTAGAGGACCGGAGCATTTCCTGACCATGGACCTCGAACTCTCCGGCAGGACTGCTTTGGTCACCGGCGCCTCCGCCGGCATCGGCCGCGGCATCGCGCTCGCGCTCGCGGCCGAGGGCGTGCGCCTGGCCGTGACCGCGCGCAGGCGCGAGCGGCTGCAGGCGCTCGAGCAGGAAACCGGCGCGCAGCTGGTGATCATCGAATGCGACTTCATGCAGGCGGACGCGCCGCAGCGCATTGCCGAGGCCGCGCTGCAGGGCCTGGGCGCGGTGGACATCCTGGTGAACAACGCCG
>CAZOSA010000063.1:0-10228 GCA_964582155.1 uncultured Enterobacteriaceae bacterium
CTTGGAAAGCTCCAGCGAGAGCTTGACGCGCTGCGCCTCGCCGCCGGAGAGCGTGGTGGCCGACTGGCCGAGCTGTACATAGCCCAGACCCACGTCGAGCAGCGTCTGCAGCTTGCGCGCGATGGCCGGTACCGCGGCGAAAAAATCATGCGATTCGCGCACGTTCATCTGCAACACTTCGTGGATGCTGCGCGCCTTGTATTTGATCTCCAGGGTTTCGCGGTTGTAGCGCTTGCCGTGGCAGACATCGCAGGTCACGTAGACATCGGGCAGGAAGTGCATCTCGACCTTGATCAGGCCGTCGCCCTGGCAAGCCTCGCAACGCCCGCCTTTCACGTTGAAGGAGAAGCGCCCCGCGTCGTAGCCGCGCGTGCGCGCCTCCGGCACTCCCGCGTAGAGCTCGCGGATCGGCGCGAACAGCCCGGTATAGGTCGCCGGGTTGGAGCGCGGCGTGCGGCCGATCGGGCTCTGGTCCACGCTCACCACCTTGTCGAAATGCTCGAGCCCCGAGATCGATTCGCACGCGGCAGGCTCGTCGGTGCTGCCGTAAAGGTGGCGCGCTACTGCGCGGTACAGCGTGTCGTTGACCAGGGTCGATTTGCCGGAGCCCGAGACGCCGGTGACGCACACGAACAGGCCGACGGGCAGCTCGAATTCGACGACTTTCAGGTTGTTGCCGCTCGCGCCCCGGATACGAAGCGCTCGCTTGGCACTGGGCCGGTGGCGCAAGCTCGGCACGCCGATGCGCACCCGCCGACCGAGGTACTTGCCAGTTAGCGAAGACTCACTTGCGATAATTGCCTCAGGCGGCCCCTCCGCAACGACGCGGCCTCCAGCTTCGCCAGCCCCCGGCCCCATGTCCACGACGTAATCGGCCGCGCGGATCGCTTCCTCGTCGTGCTCGACGACGATGACCGAATTGCCCAGGTCGCGCAGGCGCTTGAGCGTCGCGATCAGACGCGCGTTGTCGCGCTGGTGCAGACCGATGGAAGGCTCGTCCAGCACATACATGACCCCGGTCAGTCCGGAGCCGATCTGGCTCGCCAGTCGGATGCGCTGCCCCTCCCCGCCGGAAAGCGTTTGCGCCGAGCGCTCGAGCGACAGGTAGTCGAGTCCCACGTCGACGAGAAATTCGAGCCGGTTCGCGATTTCCGTCACGATCCTGTCGGCGACCGCGGCGCGCGCCCCGGGCAGCACCAGAGCGCGGAAGAACGCCAGCGACGGGCCGAGCGGCAGGCAGGACAGCTCGTGGATGCTCTTGCCCGCGACGCGCACATGCCGTGCCTCGCGGCGCAGGCGCGTGCCGTTGCACTCCGGGCAGGAGCGCGTGTTGCGGACCTTGGCCAGTTCCTCCTTCACCACCACGGAATCGGTTTCGTGGTAGCGGCGCTCGAGGTTGGGCAGCACGCCCTCGAAGGCGTGCTCCTTGACCGTGGGGCGGCCGCGCTCGCCGGGGTAGGAGAAGGCGATCTTGTCCTTGCCCGAGCCGTACAGGATCAGCTGCTGCACTTCGTCGCCGAGCGCCTCCCAGGGGGCCTCGATGTCGAAGGCGTAGCGCTTGGCGAGCGCCTGCAGCAGCGTGAAATAGAAATGGTTGCGCCGGTCCCAGCCGCGGATTGCGCCACTGGCGAGACTGAGATTGGGGTGCGCCACCACGCGCTTCGGATCGAAAAAATCGATGGCGCCCAGGCCGTCGCAGCGCGGGCAGGCGCCCATCGGATTGTTGAACGAGAACAGCCGCGGCTCCAGCTCGGGCAATGAATAGCTGCACGCCGGGCACGCGAACTTTGCTGAGAACAGATGTTCCTTCCCGGATTCCGCCTCGACGGCGATCGCGCGCCCATCGGCGTGGCGCAGCGCGGTTTCGAAGGATTCCGCCAGTCGCTGCTTCGCCTCCGCGCGCACCTTCAGCCGGTCCACCACGACGTCCACGGAGTGCTTGAGGTTTTTCGCGAGGCGCGGGGCCGCATCGAGTTCGAGGATCTTGCCGTCCACGCGCACACGCGTGAAGCCTTGCGCGCGCAATTCCTCCATGAGGTCCGACTGCTCTCCCTTGCGACCGGCCACCACCGGCGCCAGCACCATGAGCCTGGTGTCGGCGGGCAGCGCCAGAACCTGGTCCACCATCTGTGCCACCGACTGCGCCTGCAAGGGCAGCGCGTGCTCCGGGCAGTAGGGCGTGCCGACGCGCGCGAACAGCAGCCGCAGATAGTCGTGGATCTCGGTGATCGTGCCGACGGTGGAGCGCGGATTGTGGCTGCTCGCCTTCTGCTCGATGGCGATGGCCGGCGAGAGGCCCTCGATCAGGTCGACGTCGGGCTTGTCCATCAGCTGCAGGAACTGGCGCGCGTAGGCCGATAGCGACTCCACGTAGCGGCGCTGGCCTTCGGCGTACAGGGTGTCGAAGGCGAGCGAGGACTTGCCCGACCCCGACAAGCCGGTGATCACCACCAGGCGGTGGCGCGGCAGGTCGAGATTGAGGTTTTTTAGATTGTGCGTGCGCGCGCCGCGTATGCGGATCGTGTCCATCGCGCCAGAAGGCGAAAGTAAACTTGCTACTATAACGAGTTCCACGTCCAGGTTTGCAGCCTTTGTTCACCCCGTGACGGACTCCTTGCGCATGAGCGCCCAGGAAATGCGGGCGGGCGTATCGCTCGCCGGCGCCTTCGGGCTGCGCATGCTCGGCCTGTTCCTGATCCTGCCGGTGTTCGCGGTGCACGCGCCGCAGCTCGCCGGCGGCGACGACCTGGTGCTGGTCGGCATCGCGCTCGGCGCCTACGGCCTGGTCCAGGCCTTCCTGCAGATACCGTTTGGCATGGCCTCCGACCGCTGGGGGCGTAAACCCCTGATCGTGGCCGGCCTTGTGATCTTCGCCGCCGGCAGCTTTCTTGCCGCGGGGGCGCACGACATCTGGACCACGATCGCGGGCCGCGGATTGCAGGGCGCGGGCGCGATCTCGGCGGTGGTCATGGCGCTGGCCGCCGACCTGACGCGCGAGCAGCACAGGGTCAAGACCATGGCGATGGTGGGCGCGACCATCGGTTTGAGTTTCGCGCTGTCGCTGGTGCTGGCGCCCGCGCTCTATGCGGTGATCGGTATGGGCGGGCTGTTCTCGCTCACCGGCGCGCTCGCGCTCGCGGCGATCGGCGTGATCGTGTGGCTGGTGCCTGGCGTGCCGATGCGCGTGCACGGCGCCGCCGGGCGCGCTCCCGGCGCGCTGCGCATCGCGTTGCTTGATCCGCAATTGCTGCGGCTCAACACGGGCATCTTCGTCCTGCATCTGGTGCAGATGGCCATGTTCGTGGTGGTGCCGCCGCTGCTGGTGGCCGCCGGGCTTCCCCTGGCTGCCCACTGGAAGGTGTACCTGCCGGTAGTGCTGGCCTCGTTCGCGCTGATGGTTCCCCCGGTGCTGCACGCGGATCGGCGCAACGCGGGGCGCGGCGTCATGCTGGGCGCGATCGTGCTGCTCGCGCTCGCCGAAGGGGGCTTTAGCGCAAGCGAGCCGCGCATCGCGCTGCTGGCCGTGCTGCTGCTTGCCTTCTTCGCCGCCTTCAACGTGCTCGAGGCGCTGCTGCCGTCGCTTGTGTCGCGCATCGCGCCGGCCCATGCGCGCGGCGCGGCGATCGGCGTCTTCAACACGACGCAGACCCTGGGCCTGTTCTGCGGCGGCCTGATGGGAGGCTGGATCGCGGGGCGCTACGGCGCCGCCGCAGTGTTCGGCGCCTGCGCGGCGCTGGTGCTGGGCTGGCTGGGAGTCGCCGCCGGCATGCGGCCGGTCAACCGAAGCGCCGGTGACTCGTTTACGATGGGAACGGTCAAAGGGAGGTAGGCATGGCATCGGTCAACAAGGTCATCGTAGTGGGCAACCTGGGCGCCGACCCCGAGACGCGGTATCTGCCGAGCGGGGAGGCGGTGACCAACGTCCGCGTCGCCACCACGGACCGCTGGAAGGACAAGGCCAGCGGGGAAATGAAGGAAGCGACCGAATGGCACCGCATCTCGTTCTTCGGCCGCCTGGCGGAAGTGGCGGGCGAATACCTGAAGAAGGGGTCGCAGGTGTACGTCGAAGGCAGCCTGCGCACGCGCAAGTGGCAGGACAAGGAAGGGCACGACCGCTACAGCACCGAGATTCGCGCCGACGTCATGCAGATGCTCGGCTCGCGCTCGGGTTCGGGCGAACCCCGCGGCGCCCCCGCCGGCGGTAGCGCCGGCGAGCCGGCCTCGGAAGCCAAGGCCCCGGCGAAGAAGCCGGCCGGCAAGTTTGACGACATGGCGGACGATATCCCGTTCTAGTGCGGCCGATGGCGCTATAATTCTTGCCGATTCAGGAACTTGGAACATTGCCATGCCGATCTACGAATATCGCTGCGCGGATTGCGGCTTCCAGAACGAGTACCTGCAGAAGGTTTCCGAGGCCAGGCTGACGGTCTGCCCCTCCTGCGGCAAGAAGACCTTCGAGAAGCAGTTGAGTGCGGCCGGATTCCAGTTGAAGGGCAGCGGCTGGTATGCCACCGACTTCAAGGGTGGCAGCAAGCCCGCGGCGGACGCGGCGGCGAAAAGCGAAGCCAAGCCCGAAGCCAAGTCCGAAGCTGACTCCGAAGGCAAGCGCGAAGCCAAGTCCGACGCCAAGCCCGACGCCAAGCCCGACGCCAAGCCCGACGCCAAGCCGGATTCTGCGAAGAGCGACACCGCGCCCTCGCCGGCAAGCACCACCGCGAGCACCACCAACTGATACCCTAACGGGTCTAGCCACCGGCCCGGCGTGAGCCGGGCTTTTTGTTTCTGGAGAGCCGTGAAGAAATATCTCATCGCCGGACTGCTGATCTGGATCCCGCTGGTGATCACACTGTGGGTCCTGAACCTGATCGTCGACACGCTCGACCAGTCCATGCGCCTGCTGCCCGAGCAATGGCAGACCGAGAGCTTCCTCGGCGTGCACGTGCCCGGGCTCGGCGTGATCCTGACCCTGGTGATCGTCTTCGTCACCGGCGTGTTCGCCACCAATTTCTTCGGCGCCCAGCTGGTGCGCTTCGGGCACGCGATGCTGCACCGCATTCCGGTCGTCAACTCGATCTACTCGAGCGTCAAGCAGATCTCGGACACGCTGTTTTCCTCGAGCGGCCAGGCGTTCCGCAAGGCGCTGCTGGTGCAGTGGCCGCTCGAAGGCATGTGGACCATCGCCTTTCTCACCGGCATGCCCGGCGGCGACGTGGTGCGCCATCTGCAGGGCGACTATGTCAGCGTGTATGTGCCGACCACGCCCAACCCCACCGGGGGCTACTTCGTGATGGTGGCGCGCAAGGACGTGATCGCACTCGACATGAGCGTGGACGAGGCCCTCAAGTACATCATCTCCATGGGTGTGGTGGCGCCCGGCCAGAGCGGCAGATAGCGGCGCCGTGCGTACCCACTACTGCGCCGACCTTACAGCCGCGCTGATCGGCAAGCGCGTGACGCTCGCCGGCTGGGCGCACCGCCGCCGCGATCATGGCGGCGTGATCTTCATCGACCTGCGCGACGCCGGGGGGCTGGCCCAGATCGTCTGCGACCCGGACCGCGCCGAGGCCTTCAAGGCCGCGGACCGCGTGCGAGGCGAGTATGTCCTGCGCGTTGCGGGGAGCGTGCGTGCGCGCCCCGCGGGCACCGTCAACGCGAACCTGAAGTCCGGGGAGGTCGAAGTGCTGGCCGAGAGCGTCGAGATCCTCAACCCTTGCGCGCCGCTGCCGTTCCAACTCGACGAGGTCAATCTGTCGGAACAGGTGCGGCTCGAGCACCGCGTTCTGGACCTGCGCCGCGAGCCGATGCAGAAAAACCTGCGCCTGCGCCACCGGGCCGCCTCGGCGGCGCGCGGCTTTCTCGATGCCCATGGTTTCGTCGATATCGAAACGCCGATCCTCTACAAGTCCACGCCCGAGGGTGCGCGCGAGTTCCTGGTGCCCGCGCGGCTGCACGCGGGAAGTTTTTACGCGCTGCCGCAGAGCCCGCAGCTGTTCAAGCAGATGCTGATGATCGCGGGCTTCGAGCGCTACTACCAGATCGTGAAGTGTTTCCGCGACGAGGACCTGCGCGCCGACCGGCAGCCCGAGTTCACGCAGATCGACGTCGAAACCTCGTTTCTCGGCGAGGAGGCGATCCGCGCGCTGATGGAGCAGCTTGCGCGCCACATGTTCAAGGAGGTGCTGGGGGTCGCGCTGCCGGACCCGTTCCCGGTGATGCGCTATGAGGACGCGATGCGCGACTACGGCGTGGACAAGCCGGACCTGCGCGTGCCTCTCAAGCTCACGGAGCTCACCGACGCCGTGAAGGACGTGGACTTCAAAGTGTTTTCGGCGCACGCGAATGCGGCAGACGGCCGTGTGGCGGCGCTGCGAATTCCGGGTGGCGGCGGCCTCACGCGCGGCGAGATCGACGCCTACACCGAGTACGTGACGACGCTGGGCGCCAAGGGGCTCGCCTGGATCAAGGTGAATGAACGATCCAAGGGCGCCGATGGGCTGCAGTCGCCGATCGTGAAGAACCTGCACGCCAAGGCGCTTGCGGCAATCCTCGAGCGCACCGGCGCCGCCGATGGCGACTTGATCTTCTTTGCCGCCGACAGGGCCGGCGCGGCGAACGCCTGCATCGGCGCATTGCGCCAGCGCATTGGTCACGAGCGCGGTTTCGCGACACAGGGCTGGAAACCGCTGTGGGTGATCGATTTCCCGATGTTCGAGTACGACGATGAATCCGGGCAGTGGCAAGCGCGCCATCATCCCTTCACCAGCCCGAAGGACGGCCATGAGCACTACATCGAATCGGCGCCGGAGAAGGCCTATGCCAAGGCCTACGACTTGGTGCTCAACGGCTGGGAAGTGGCGGGCGGCTCGGTGCGCATCCACCGCCAGGAGGTCCAGCAGCAGGTGTTTCGCAGCCTGAAGATCTCGCCGCAGGACCAGCGCGCCAAGTTCGGCTTCCTGCTCGATGCGCTGCAGTACGGCGCGCCGCCGCACGGCGGCATCGCATTCGGCTTCGACCGGCTGGTGGCGCTGATGGCGGGGGCCGACGCGATTCGCGACGTGATCGCGTTCCCGAAGACGCAGCGTGGTCAGGACCTGCTCACGGGTGCGCCCTCGCCGGTCGCCGAAAAACAGCTGCGCGAGCTGCATATCCGGCTGCGCGACCGGCCGCAGTGAAGCTCTGCCGCGCGCTGCTCCTGGCGTTCGTTCAAGTGCATTCGCGAGTGAACCATGGGCAAGCTCACGCAGCGGTTGAGTGATGCGGCGCGATCGGGCGTGTTCCGCGCGCCGCGCACGGACGAGATCGTCGACGCTGCGCGCGGCACGCGGCTCGATCTTGCCCGTGTTGACTTGCGCGGTGCCGGCGACAAGCCGGCGCTGCTGGAGTGCGTGGCGCGCGCGCTGGGCTTCCCGGACTGGTTTGGCGCCAACTGGGATGCGCTGGAGGACAGCCTCTCGGACCTCTCCTGGCGAGCGGGCGAGGGGCACGTGCTGTTGTTCGAGGGGCAGGATGAACTCCCGCCGGACGATCTGGGCGTACTGCTGGACGTGTTGTCCAACTGTGCAGCGTTCTGGGCGGAGCGGCGCCGGCCATTCTTCGCCGTGTTCATCGACCCCGGGCACGCGCTGGCGCTGCCCGAGCTGTTCCGCCCGAAATCAGAGTGAGCACCAAGCTGCCGGTGTCGGTGCTGGTGGTGATCCACACGCCTGCGCTCGAGGTTCTGCTGCTGGAGCGGGCGAGCCGGCCCGGATTCTGGCAATCGGTCACCGGCTCGCTCGAACGGCTGAATGAGCCGCTGGCCGCGGCTGCGCGGCGCGAAGTGCTCGAAGAGACGGGTATCGACACGCCGGCGCAGCGTCTGGTCTGCTGGAACATGGCCAATGCCTTCGAGATCTACACCCACTGGCGCGGCCGGTTCCCGCCGGGCACCACGCACAATACGGAGCATGTCTTCAGCCTCGAGGTTGCCGTGCCCGCAGCGGTGACGCTCGCGCCGCAGGAGCACCGCGCGCAACTCTGGCTGCCGTGGCGCGAGGCGGCGCAGAAATGCTTCTCCTGGTCGAATCGCGATGCAATCCGCATGCTGCCGGCGAGGGGCGCCCCTGCATGACGGAAGCGCTGCGCGTGATTACGCTGAACATCCACAAGGGACTGTCCCAGTTCAACCGCCGCGTGGTGATTCACGAACTGCGCGAGGGCCTGCGCACGCTCGCGCCGGACCTGGTGTTCCTGCAGGAAGTCCAGGGGCTCAACGAGCGCCACGCCGTGCGGTTTCCCGCCTGGCCGAACGCGCCGCAGCACGAGTTCCTGGCGCCTTCCGACTGGCACCACGCCTATGGCCGCAATCGCGTGCACCACCACGGCCACTATGGCAATGCCATTCTGTCGCGTTTCCGCATCCTGTCCTCGGAGAACGAGGACGTATCCAACCACCGCTTCGAGCGGCGCGGCCTGCTGCATTGCGTGGTGGCGGTGCCGGGCTGGCGGCACAACCTGCATTGCGTATGCGTGCACTTGTCTCTGCACGAGCGCGGCCGCCGCCGGCAGCTCGATGCCATCGGCGCGCGGCTCGAGGAGCTGGCTGGGCGCGATCTGCCGATCGTGGTGGCGGGAGACTTCAACGATTGGCGCCAGCGCGCGACGCGCGTGCTGCAGGACAAGCTCGGCATGACCGAGGTCACCGCCGCCTATGGCCGCCGCCCGGCGCGCACCTTTCCAAGCCTGCTGCCCTTCCTGCGGCTGGACCGGATCTACGTACGCGGCTTCAGCGTGGTGGAGGCGAGCGTGCACCGCGGCCCGCCCTGGTCGCTGCTCTCCGACCATCTGGCACTGGGCGCGATGCTCAAGCCCGCGTAGCGCGATGCGGTACGTCCACGGCAACCGCCTCACCTTGCTGTGCAACGGCGAGCAGTACTTCCCCGCGCTTGTCGCGGCGATCGACGCGGCGCGCAGGGAGGTGTTTCTGGAAACCTACATCTTCGCCGACGACCAGACCGGGACCCTGGTGGCCGACGCGCTGGCACGCGCTGCTGCGCGCGGAGTCCGCGTGCATCTGCTGGTCGACGGTTTCGGCGCGAAAGACTTCACGCCGCGCTTGCGGCGCATGCTGGCCGAGGCAGGCGCGCACCTGCTGGTCTACCGTCCGGACATCAGCCCCTGGACACTGCGCCGCGACCGCCTGCGTCGCATGCACCGCAAGCTCGCCTGCGTTGACGCGAGCGTGTCGTTTGTCGGTGGCATCAACGTCACCGACGACTACGATGGTCCGGCGCCGGCGCCGGCGCCGGCGCGCTTCGACTACGCAGTGCGCATCGAAGGCCCGCTCACTGCCGAGGTTCGCGACGAGGCGGTGCGCCTGTGGGCGCGGGTTTCAGGCAAGTCGCGACGCGCGCCGCACTCGACGCCGCGCGCCCCGGCCGGGCCCAAGTCCGGCGGTCAGCGGGCTGCGCTGGTGGTGCGCGACAGTCTGCGGCACCGGCGCGACATCGAGCGCGCCTATCTCGAGATGATCAAGTCGGCGCGCGAGGAGATCGTGATTGCCAACGCCTATTTTTTCCCGGGGCGCCGCTTTCGCCGGGCGCTGCTGGGCGCCGCAAGCCGCGGCGTGCGCGTGTTGCTGCTGCTGCAGGGACGCGTGGAGTACGTGCTGTTTCATTACGCGTCACGCGCCATGTACGGGCCGCTGCTCGACGCGGGTATCGAAATCCAGGAGTATCACCGCGGCTTCCTGCATGCCAAGGTGGCCGTATTCGATCGAATGCGGTCCAGCGTAGGGTCATCGAACATCGATCCGTACAGCCTGCTGATGGCGCGCGAGGCGAACGTGTTCATGGACGACACGCGCTTCGCGGCGGAGCTGCGCGCGAGCCTGGAGGATGCGATTCGCACTGGTGCGCGCCCGCTGCCGCCGCTGGAGTGGAGGCGCCGGCCGCTGTGGCGCCGCGCAATGAACTGGATCGCCTTTGGCATCGCGCGGCTACTGATCGCCTTCGCCGGGTA
This sequence comes from uncultured Enterobacteriaceae bacterium, assembly GCA_964582155.1. GTDB lineage: Bacteria > Pseudomonadota > Gammaproteobacteria > Burkholderiales > SG8-39 > JAABQT01. The sequence continues at coordinate 9,997 of CAZOSA010000063.1, forward strand.
CGAGCGTTACCACTAGGCGAGCGGCTCGACGCGGTCCCCGACGCGAACCCGGCCCGGCTGGCGCACGGCGTAGCGCACCCCGAACACCGCCTCGCCGTCCTGCATGCGCAGGCGCGACAGGGTGCGCAGCGGCTCGTCGCCGAGGGCGGCGCCGAATTCCTGGTCGACCGTGGTGACCTGGCAGCGCCCGCAGGCGTGCACCAGATCCAGCACAGCATCGCCGATGCGCAGC
>CAZOSA010000064.1:0-10187 GCA_964582155.1 uncultured Enterobacteriaceae bacterium
TGAGGCCTGAACTCTGGCTGTGCGCGGCGCTGCTGGCCGGCGCCGCGCACGCCGAAGAAAGGCTGATCTCGGGACCGGGCTCCACCCTCACCGAGAACAAGTGCAAGATCTGCCACGAGCTCAAGCACATCCAGCGCGCGCAGCTCTCGCCCGGCGAATGGGCCGACAACCTGAAGAACATGAAGGAGCGCGGCACCCCGATGGACGAGGCCGAGAGGGCGGTGATCCACCGCTACCTCTCGACGTACTACAACCGCGCGCAGCCGGCGCCGGCGCCCTCCCCCGACACGCTGGCGGCGGGCGGCGATGACCCGGTGCAGAAGCTCCTGAACGCCAACGCCTGCGTCGGCTGCCATGCGCTGGACAAGCGCGTGGTGGGGCCGTCCTTCAAGGAGATCGGCGCGCGCTACGCGGGCGACGCCGGCGCCGCCGCGCGCCTGGCGGCAAAGATCCGCGCCGGCGGCCAGGGCGCCTGGGGCCAGGTACCGATGCCGCCGAATCCCGGGCTTTCGGAGGCCGACCTGAACGCGATCGTCGGCTGGGTGCTGGGGAAGAACTAGGCGGCGGCGCGCCCGCGCCGGCGCACCAGCCAGGGTACGATCACCAGAGCCGCGGTCACGGCGAGAAAGCTCGCCGCGATCGGCTGCGTGAAGAACACGCTCGCGTCGCCCTGGCTGATGGACAGGGCGCGGCGGAATTGCGTTTCCGCGAGCGGCCCCAGGATCAGGCCGATCACCGCCGGCGCCACCGGGATATCCCAGCGCCGCATGGCGAAGCCGAGCAGCCCGAAGACGTACAGCGTGAGCAGGTCGATCCACGACTGGTGCAGGCTGTAGGCGCCGAGCGTGGAAAAGACCAGGATCCCGCCGTAGAGCATCGGCCGCGGGATCGCCAGCACCTTCACCCAGATCCCCACCAGCGGCAGGTTGAGCACCAGCAGCAGCACGTTGCCCACGTACAGGCTCGCGATCAGGCCCCACACCAGTTCGGTCTGGCTCTGAAAGAGGAGCGGCCCGGGCTGGATGCCGTAGTTCTGAAAGGCGCCGAGCAGGATCGCCGCCGTGGCGGAGGTCGGGATGCCGAGCGTGAGCAGCGGCACCAGCACGCCGGTGGCGGAGGCGTTGTTCGCCGCTTCCGGCCCGGCGACGCCCTCGATCGCCCCGTTGCCGAACTCCTCCGGATGCCTGGTCAGCTTCTTTTCCACGGCATAGGAGAGAAAGGTCGGGATCTCGGCGCCGCCCGCGGGAATGGTGCCGAAGGGAAAACCGATGCAGGTGGCGCGCAGCCACGCCGGCCAGGAGCGCTTCCAGTCCTGCCGCGACATCCATAGCGATCCGGAGAGCTTCTCCAGGGTCCCGGGCACCCGGCTGGTGTACGCCGCCATGTAGAGCGCCTCGCCCACCGCGAACAGGCCCACCGCCAGTACCACCACGTCGATGCCGTCGAGCATCTCCGGCACGCCGAAGGCGAAGCGCGCCGCGCCCGTCTGGCCGTCGATGCCCACCAGGCCAAGCAGCAATCCCATGAACAGGCTCGCCAGCCCGCGCGAAGTGGAACTCCCCAGCACCGCCGCCACCGTGGTGAAAGCGAACACCATCAGCGCGAAGTATTCCGCCGGGCCGAACTTCAGCGCGATTTCGACCACCAGCGGCGCGAGCAGCGTGAGCAGGACCGTGGCGATACTGCCGGCGACGAAGGAGCCGATCGCCGCAGTGGCGAGCGCGGGTCCCGCGCGGCCGCGCTTGGCCATCTTGTTGCCTTCGAGCGCGGTGGCGATCGAGGCGGATTCGCCCGGCGTGTTGAGCAAAATGGTGGTGGTCGAGCCGCCGAACATCGCGCCGTAATAGATGCCGGCGAACATGATGAGCGCGCCCGTGGGGTCGAGGTGCGCCGTGAGCGGCAGCAGCATCGCCACGGTGAGCGCGGGCCCGACCCCGGGCAGCACGCCCACCGCGGTGCCCACCGTGACGCCGATGAAGCCCCACAGCAGGTTGATCGGCTTGAGCGCGACGGCGAAGCCGCCGGCGAGCGCGCCGAAAGTCTCCAGCACCTAGATCCCCGCGGTGCCGAGGAGCGGCTGCAGCCAGCCGCCCGGCAGGTTGACGTTCAGCAGCTTGACGAAGAACAGAAAAATTCCAAGCGACAGCGCCAGGCCGATCGCCGCGTCGCGCGCCGGCCGCAGGCTGCCGAAGCCACGCGCGACGCAGGCGAACAGCGCCATGCCCGCGAGCACGAACCCCGCCCAGGCGACGAGCGCCATGTGGGCGAAGAGGCCGGCGCTGATCCAGCCGAAGGCCGCCGCGTTGAAGGTGTGCTCCGCGCCCGCCTCGGGCGCGGCGCGGTTGCGCCAGCCGCCGGCGAGCGCTTCCCACAGGAGCAACGCGCCCATCACGAGCAGGCCGCCCGAGACCACCGCGGGAATGAAGTTCGGGCCGATGCCCGCGTAGCCGCCCTCCCCGGGCAGTTGCGCGGTGACCACGGTCGCGCCCGCGCCCAGCGCGAGCACGCCCAGCGACAGCGCGATCTCCGCGCCGGAGCGGCGCACGCGCGCCTGGCTACTTCCGGATGCCGAGCGAGTCGATGATGCCGGCGATGCGCCGGGTGTCCTCTTCGAGGAAGACCTTGAACTGGTCGCCGCCGAGGAACTCGCCCGACCAGCCCATCTTCTCCAGCGTGCCCTTCCAGGACGGCGTGTGGGTGGCGTCCTGCACGAGCTTCACGAGCGTGTCGCGCTGCGCCGTCGTGATGCCGGGCGCGGCGAAAATGCCGCGCCAGTTGCCCAGCACCACGTCGATGCCCTGCTCTCTCAGGCTCGGGATGCCGTCGACCTTCGACGGCCCCGATTGAGCCAGCGCACGCATCTTGCCGCTCTTCACGTGCTCGGCGAATTCGCCGATGCCCGACACCCCGGCGGTCACGTGCCCGCCGATGATCGCCGCCACCGCCTCGCCGCCGCCTTTGAACGGCACGTAGTTGACGCGCTTCGCGTCGATGCCCACGGCCTTTGCGATCAGGCCCGCCAATATGTGGTCGGTGCCGCCCGCGGAGCCGCCGCCCCAGGACACCTTGCCCGGGTCGGTCTTGAACGCCTTCACCAGGTCCGCCATCGACTTGTGCGGGGAGGAGGCCGGCACCACGATCACTTCCCACTCGCTGGTGAGGCGCGCGACCGGGGTCACCTGCGCGAGCGTCACCGGCGATTTCTGCAGGTAAATGCCGCCCACCATCACCATGCCGCCCATCATCAGCGCGTTGGGGTCGCCTTTGGCCGAGTTGACGAACTGCGCAAGGCCGATGGCGCCCGCGGCGCCCCCTTTGTTCTCGAATTGCACCCCGGAGACGAGCTTGGCGCTTTGCATGGCGGCCGCCAGGGTGCGCCCGGTCTGGTCCCAGCCGCCGCCGGGGTTGGCCGGGATCATCATTTTCAAGCTGGGCTGGGCCGCAGCGGTGCCCGCAAACAGCAGCAAAGCGAGGAACTTAACGAGCTTGAACATGGTCTTCCTCCGGGGTGATTCGAACGGATTCTAGTGCACGTTCGATTGTTTGCGATAATGCGCCCCCTTGAAAGCCCGCTGCAAGCTCAAATGATCCGCATCGAAAACCTGGTGAAAGCGTTCGGCGCCAAGCGCGCCGTCGACGGCGTGTCCTTCGCCGTCGAGCGCGGCGAGGTGCTGGGCTTCCTCGGCCCCAACGGCGCCGGCAAATCCACGACCATGCGCATGATCACCGGGTTCTTTGCGCCGACCAGCGGCCGGGTGTCGGTCGGCGGCCACGACGTGGTGGAGGCGCCGCTGCAGGCCAAGCGCCTCATCGGCTACCTCCCGGAGGCCGCGCCTTCCTATCCCGACATGACGGTGCAGGGCTTCCTCTCGTTCGCAGCGGAATTGCGCGGCCTGGATGGAGAGGCGCGCAAAAAGGCCGTGCACCGCGCCGTGGAACGCTGTTTCCTCTCTTCAGTGCTGCACCAGTCCATCGACACGCTGTCCAAGGGCTACAAGCACCGCACCTGCCTCGCGCAGGCCCTGATCCACGATCCCGAGGTGCTGATCCTGGACGAGCCTACCGACGGCCTCGACCCGAACCAGAAGTACGAAATCCGCAACCTGATCCGCGAACTGGGGAAGACCAAGGCGATCATCTTCTCGACTCACATCCTCGAGGAAGTCGACGCCGCCTGCACCCGCGCCATCATCATCGACCGCGGCCGCATCGTGGCGAGCGGCACGCCCGACGAGCTCGGCCGGCCGCTCGACGAAGTGTTCCGCCGCATCACCCTGCCCGATACGGTGAAAGCCGGATGAATACCGCCCTGCACGCCATCCGCGCCATCGCCAGGCGCGAGCTGGCTTCCTACTTCATATCGCCGGTGGCCTACGTGTTCCTGGTGATCTTCCTCCTGCTCACCGGTTTCCTCACCTTCACCGCCGGCGCCTTCTTCGAGCGCGGCGAAGCGAGCCTGGGGGCGTTCTTCGGCTGGCACCCGTGGCTCTACCTGGTGCTGGTGCCCGCGGTCGGCATGCGCCTGTGGGCGGAGGAACGCCGCGCCGGAACGCTCGAGCTGCTGCTCACCATGCCCATCACCGCCTGGCAGGCGATCCTTGGCAAGTTCCTCGCTTGCTGGGCCTTCCTCGCCATCGCGCTGGCGCTCACCTTCCCGGTGGTGATCACGGTGAACGTGCTGGGCGAGCCGGACAACGGCATGATCTTCGCCGGGTATCTCGGCAGCCTGTTCCTGGCCGGCGCCTACCTTGCCATCACCTGCATGACCTCGGCGATGACCCGCAACCAGGTCATCGCCTTCATCCTCTCGGTGGTGATCTGCCTGTTCCTGATCCTGGCCGGGTTCAGCCCGGTGACCGACCTGATGGTGCGCTGGGCCAGCCCCGCGCTGGTGGACACGGTGGCAGCGTTCTCGGTGATCACGCACTTCGACGGTTTTCAGAAAGGCGTGGTCGACACCCGGGACCTGTTCTTCTTCCTGTCGGTGATCGGGTTTTCCCTGTTCGCCACGGGCGTGGTACTGCGCAGCCGATGAAAAAATACGAGCCCCTGGTCTATTCGGCGGTCGGGCTCCTCGCCCTGTTCCTGCTGCTGGTTGCGTTCAACTACCTCGCTGCGGGCGCGGCGCTGCGCGCCGATTTCACCGAGGGCAAGCTCTACACGCTGTCCAACGGCACGAAGAAGGTGCTGCGCGGCCTGCAGGCTCCGGTCAAGGTGAAGCTCTACATCACCACCGGCGAGACGATGCCGGTGCCGCTGCGCGGCTTCGCGCAGCGCATCGAGAACCTGGTGCGCGAGTTCAAGGCCGCCGCCGGCCCGAACCTGGTCATCGAAAAGTACAACCCGCGGCCCGACTCCGAGGAGGAGGACGCCGCGCAGCTCGACGGCATCGAGCCGCAGCAGCTGGCCTCGGGCGAGCAGTTCTACCTCGGCCTCACAGTGAGCCGGCTCGAGCGCAAGCAATCCATCCCGGTGCTCGCGCCGGCGCGCGAGCGGCTGCTGGAGTACGACCTGGCGCGCGCCGTCGCGCGCGCCGGCGTCGCCGAACGCGTGAAGCTGGGGCTGATGAGCGGCCTGCCGGTGCTGGGCGAGCGTTTCAATCCGATGACGCGCCAGAGCTCCGAGCCCTGGGTGCTGGCCAACGAATTGCAGCGCGACTTCGACGTGGTGCAGGTCAACATGACCGCCGACGCGATCGACAAGGACATCGGCGTCCTGCTGCTGATCCACCCGCGCGACATTGGCGCTCAGACCGAGTACGCGCTCGACCAGTTCGTGCTGCGCGGCGGCAAGCTCGTCGCCTTCGTCGATCCCTACGCCTACTTCGATCAGACGCCGGGACCGATGCCGGGCATGCCAGGACAGACGTCGAACTCCACGCTGCCCCGGTTGTTCAAGGCCTGGGGCGTGGACATGGACCCGGGCAAGGTGATCGCCGACGTGGTCTTCGCCTCGGGCAGCGGGCAGCGCTACACACCGACCGTGCTGTCGCTAAACCGCACCGCCTTCAGCCGCGACGACGTGGTCACCAGCCAGATCGAGACGTTGCTGTACGCGTTTGGCGGGGCGTTCACGCTCAAGCCGGCCGAGGGTCTCGCGGCGACCGAACTGGTGAGAAGCTCGACCAATTCGATGCTGGTGGACAATGCCGCCGCCACCGTGTCGGGTGACGCCGCCACCAAGGGTTTTCAGCCGACCGGCAAGAGCCTGCCGCTCGCGCTGCGTCTCTCGGGCAAATTCAAGACCGCGTTCCCCGATGGCAAGCCGGTGGAGAAGAGCGCGCAGCCCAAGCCTGCCCCGGCTGCCGAGCCGGCGCTGAAGGAATCGTCCAAGGACAACGTGGTGGTGCTGGTCGCCGACGTGGACATGCTGCAGGACGGCGCGGCGGTGGACGTGCAGGAGGTGTTCGGGCGCCGCGTCGTCGTGCCCTCGAACGGCAACCTCGCGTTCGCGCAGGGCCTGGTCGAGCAGCTCGCGGCGGACGAAAGCCTGCTGTCGCTGAAGAGCCGCGCCTCGGCCTTTCGCCCGCTCACCGTGGTGCGCGAGATGGAAGCCGAGGCGCAGGCGCAGTACTTCGGCAAGATCAAGCAGCTCGAGGACGAACTGCAAAAGACCACCGAGAACATGCAGAGCCTGCAGAAGTCCTCCGGCACCGGCGCCAAGGCGGCGCAGATCCTGTCGCCGGAGCAGCAGGCCGAGCTGGAGAGCTTCCGCAGGAAGGTCGCGGAAGCGCGCAAATCGCTCAAGGATCTGCGCAAGAACCTGCGCCAGGACAGCGAGCGCCTGGTGTTCCTGACCAAGGTGGCCAACATCGCGCTGATGCCGCTGGCGGTCGCGCTCGCCGGCCTGCTCATCGCGCTGCTGCGACGGCGCAGGCAGGCGCGGCTGGCTGCCGCATGAACGCGCGCGTCGCCGGGGTGCTCCTGGTGCTGCTGCTCGCCCTGGGCGGCGGCGCGCTGGTGCTCAAGCAGCAGGGGCAGGCGCAGCGCCCCGCCGGCGCCGCCGCGCTCGGCCAGCCGATCCTGAAGAACCTCAAGGCGGCCGACATCGCGTCCATCGCGATCCGCGAGCCGGGCGCCGCCATCACGCTGGAGCGCAAGGCGGAGCAATGGACCATCGCCGAGCGCGGCGGATTTCCCGCCGACCTCGGCAAGGTACGCGACCTGGTGCTCAAGGCGCTCGAGCTGAAAGTGGGCCAGAGCGAAGCAATCGCCGGCCAGGACCGCGCGCGACTCAAGCTCGACGACTCGGGCACGCAGCTCGAATTCCGCGGCGCGGACGGCAAGCCGCTCGCGCGCCTCGTCATCGGCGCCAGGTACTTCAAGCGCGAGCCGGAGAACCCCGACCGGGCGATCGGCGACGGCCGCTTCGTGATGCTGCCCGAAGACCCGAAAACCGTGTACGTCGTGTCCGACCCGCTCGCCGTGGCGAGCGCGCAGAGCGCCCTCTGGATCAGCCGCACCGGCTTCGCCGCCGAGAAAGTGAAGGCGATGCAGGTGATCCTGGCCGGCGGCGAGCGCTGGAGAATCGAGCGCCCGGGAGACGACGCCGGCTGGAAGCTCTCGCCGATCCGCGCCGGCGAGAAGCTCGACGTGGTCCGGGCCAACTCGGCCTCCTACTCGTTGAACGGTGTGGAACTCTCCGACGTCGCGGCGCCCGACATTAAACCGGCGGACGCCGGCCTGGACCGGCCGACCACCATCGTCGCCACCACCTTCGACGGCCTGACCTACACGTTGAAGCTCGGCAAGCCCGCGGGCGACAACACCTACGCGACCGTGGCCGTCGCCGGCGAAGCGAAGGCGAGCGGCCCCGATGCCGCCGAACGCGAAAAGAACCTTGCCGGGCGGCTGGCGCGCGAGAAGGCGCTCGCCGCGCACACCCTGCTCATATCCAAGTCGAAGTTCGAGGACATCCTCAGGAAACGCGCCGAACTGCTGGAGCGCAAGGAAGCCGGCAAAAAGTAGCCGGGGTGCGGCCTCCCGAAGTAGCATAGGTTCCGGGAGCAGGGGCCGTGGGCAAGCACCTCATCAAGCACCTCAGGACCATCGCGCTCTTCGGCCAGGCGGGCAGCGGCAAGACCAGCCTGGCCGAGGCCTTGCTGGCGCGCGCGGGAACCATACCCGCGGCCGGCAGCGTCGAGCGCGGCAGCACAGTCTGCGACTACACCCCGCTGGAAAAGCAACTGCAGCATTCGCTCAAGCTCGCGGTCGCGAGCTTCGAAGTGAACGGGGGCGAGAACCCGACGTGGGTCCACCTCCTCGACACGCCCGGGTATCCGGATTACCTCGGCCACTCGCTGCCCGCGCTCGCCGCGGTGGAGACTGCGGCCGTCGTGATCAACGCGCAGAACGGCATCGAGATGATGACCGGCCGCTTCATGCAGTGGGCCGCCAGGCGCGGGCTGGACCGGCTGGTGATCGTCAACAAGATCGACGCCGACAACGTGGACCTCGAAGGCCTGCTCGAGCGCATCCAGCAGGCCTTCGGCAAGGAGTGCCTGCCGCTCAACCTGCCCGCGGCGAAAGCGACGAAAGTGTCGGACTGCTTCTTTGCGCCCTCGGGCGAGTCGGACTTCTCCTCGGTGGAGCAAGCGCACCGGCGCCTCGTCGAGCAGGTGGTCGAGGTGGACGAGGCGCTGATGGCGACTTACCTGGAAAAGGGCGAAGTGTCCCCCGAGGAGCTGCACGAGCCGCTCGAGCGCGCGATGCGCGAACAGCACCTGGTCCCGGTGGTGTTCTGCTCGGCCAGGACCGGCGCGGGCGTGCAGGAACTGCTCGAGGTCATCGTCAAGCTGATGCCGAACCCGAGCGAGGGCAATGCGCCGACCTACCTCAACGTGCCGGTGGACGGCGGCGCGCCGGGCGAGATCCAGGCCGTGCCCGATCCGGGCAGGCATGCGCTCGCGCACGTGTTCAAGATCGAGATCGACCCCTACGTCGGGCGGCTCGCCGTGTTCCGCGTGCACCAGGGGCGGCTCACGCCCGGCATGCAGCTCTACGTCGGCGCAGGGCGCAAGCCGATCAAGCCCGGGCACCTGTACCTGCTGCGCGGCAAGACCCAGATCGAGGTGGCCGAGGCCCTGCCCGGGGACATCTGCGCCATCGCCAAGGTGGAGGAGATCCAGTTCGACCACATCCTGCACGACTCGGCGCAGGACGCGCACATCCACGCCAGGCCGCTGGAGCTGCCGACCTCGGTATTCGGCCTGGCGGTGCAGCCGAAAAAGCGCGGCGACGAGCAGAAGGTGTCGGACGTGCTGCACAAGCTGGTCGCGGAGGACCCGTGCTTTCGCATCGAGCACAACGCGCAGACGAACGAAACCGTGATGCGCGGCCTGGGCGAGATGCACCTGAAGACCACGCTGGAGCGCATCTCCTCGCAGTACAAGCTCGAGCTCGACACGCGGCCGCCCTCCATTGCCTATCGCGAGACCATCGCGGCGCGCGCCGAAGGGCACAGCCGGCACAAGAAGCAGACCGGCGGCGCCGGGCAGTTCGGCGAGGTGTTCCTCAAGATCGAGCCGCTGGCGCGCGGCCAGGGTTTCGAGTTCGTCGACCAGGTGAAGGGCGGCGCGATTCCCAACCAGTTCATCCCGGCGGTGGAAAAAGGCGTGCGCGGCGTGCTCTCCGTGGGCTTCCTTGCCGGCTATCCCCTGCAGGACTTGCGCGTCATCGTGTACGACGGCAAGAGCCATCCCGTGGACTCGAAAGAAGTGGCGTTCGTCTCCGCCGGGCGCAAGGCGTTTCTCGATGCGCTCGCCAAGGCGCGCGCCATCGTGCTCGAGCCCATCGTCAATGTGCAGATCGTCGTCCCGGAGCAGAAGATGGGCGACATCACCGGCGAGCTTTCCGGCCATCGCGGCCACATCAAGGGCTCGGACGCGCCGCGCCCGGGCACAGTGCAGATCTCGGCCCAGGCGCCGCTTGCGGAGCTGGAGCAATTCCCGGCACGGCTGAAATCCCTCACCGCGGGCCACGGCTCCTACACGCTCGAATTCAGCCACTACGAGCCGGCGCCGCCGCAGCTGCAGCAGAAGCTCGTCGCCGCGCACAAACCCGCCGCCCATGCGGACGACTGAGAATCGGGGTCAGGGCCCGATTTCCGGAAAAGAAATTAATCGGGCCCTGACCCCGATTCTAGGATGCGCTTCCTCAAATCGCCTCACCTGCTGCTGACCCTGGCCA
>CAZOSA010000065.1:0-10184 GCA_964582155.1 uncultured Enterobacteriaceae bacterium
GGCATGCTCGACCCGATCACGCTGGTCGTCCTCCAGAACGGCCTGCAGCAGGTCTGCAACGAGATGGATCTCGCCTTTTGCCGCGCGGCCTTCAGCCCGGTGATCTCCGAGGGCATGGACCGCTCCGACGGCATCTATGCGCGCGAGGACGGCGCGCTGATCGCCCAGGGCGAATTGGGCCTGCCGGTATTCGTGGGCACCATGCAGTTCTCCTCGCAGGCGGTGATCCAGCGCGTGCGCGACAACGGCTGGAGCCTGGACCCGGGCGACGTGTTCATCGTCAACGATCCCTACCTCGGGGGCACGCACCTGATGGACGTGCGCTTCGTGAAGCCGTTTTTCTACCGCGGCAGGCTGTGGTGCTGGCTCGCCAATACCGGCCACTGGCCGGACATCGGCGGCATGGTGCCGGGCGGCTTCTCGGCCAACGCGACCGAGGTCGAGCAGGAAGGCCTGCGCCTGCCGCCGGTGAAACTGTACAAGAAGGGCGTGATGGACCAGGAGATCCTGTCCATCATCCTGTCCAACATCCGCATTGCCGACCAGAGGATCGGCGACATCAAGGCGCAGGGCGCGGCGCTCGCGGTGGGCGAAAAGCGGCTCACTGCCCTGCTGGATCGCTACGGCGCTGACAGCGTGGATGCGGCGATCGCCGAGCTGCGCCTGCGCGCCGCGCAGCAGATGCGCGCGAAGATCGCCACCATCCCTGCCGGCACTTACGCCGGCCATGCCATCGTGGACTCCGACGGCGTGGTGAACGAGCCGCTGCATGTGCGCGTGCGCATCACGAAAACCGCGGACAACGATCTGCTGTTCGACCTGTCGGAGTCTTCACCGCCGTGCATGGGGCCGATGAACTCGGTGATCGCCACGACGCGCAGTTCGGTGTATCTGGCCATCAAGCACATTTTTCCCGACGTGCCGATCAACGCCGGGACCTTCGAACCGCTGAAAATCGCCGATCCCGAGGACACTTTCCTATACGCGCGGTATCCGCGGCCGGTCTCGGGCTGCGCGGCCGAGGTCAGCCAGCGCATCGCTGAAGCGGTATTCAATGCGCTCACCAGCGCCATCCCGGAGCAGCTGTTCGCCGCGCCCGCCGGAACGTCCGGCAATCTGGCGATCGGGGGGCACGACCCGCAGCGCGACCGCTCCTACGTCATGTATCTGTTCACTGGCGGCGGCTACGGCGGCAGCCCCGTGTCGGACGGCATCTCCAACGGCTGCTCGACCATCGGCATCTCCAAGATGCCGCCCATCGAAGTGATGGAGCAGTACTACCCGGTGCTGTTCGACGAGTTCTCGCTCTGCGAGGGCTCCGGCGGCGCGGGCGAGAGCCGCGGCGGCTTCGGCGTCAATTACACGGTGCGCGTGCGCCGCGGCTCCGCGCGCGCGTCCATGGTGATGGATCATGGCCGCACCGGCCCCTTGGGTGCGCTGGGAGGAAGCGAAGGCGGGCTCAACAGGGTCACCATCGAGCAGTCGGGCAGGCAATACCGGCCGGCGCACCTGTCCAAGGACCAGGACATCCGGCTCGCACCGGGCGACTGCATTCACGTGTCGACACCGGGCGGCGGCGGCTACGGCGATCCGCGCAAACGCGATCCGGCGAAAGTGACCGTGGACGTGAGCCGCGGCTACTACACGCGGGAGCAGGCCGAGCGCCTGTTCGGCGTGCGCTTCAAGCCCGACGGCAGCGCCTCGCGTTAGGCTAGTAGCGGTAGGGCTCCGCGCACTTCACGATTTCGACGATGGTGGCGAGATCGAGACAATGGCGCGCGTCTTCGTTCATTTTCTCGGGCAATTTCCTGCCGCTCGCCGCCGCAGTCCTGGTGGCTTTGGCTTCGCCGGACTGGACGGTCATGCCGGCAGGCTTGGCGGGCGGTGTCTGGGCCAGCGCCTGGACTGCGGGCAGAACCGCGAGTAGCGTGACAAGAGCTGAAGCTAACGCCTTGTTTGTCATGGACCTGTCCTCTGTCTACCTACCCCGGATGCCATGCTAGAACCAACCGCGGGCGGAAGCAAATCGGCTGCTAACCTAGGGTCCATGCGCTCCCTCGCCTCCTATGCCTGGCTGTCGGTCGCCGCCGCCCTGGTGACCATGGCGCTCAAGGGGATCGCCGCCTGGTTAACCGGGTCGGTGGGACTGCTGTCGGACGCGCTCGAGTCCCTGGTGAACCTGGGCGCCGCGCTGCTCACCCTATGGATGTTGCGGGTCTCCGTGGTGCCGCCGGACGAGAAGCACCCCTTCGGCTACAGCAAGGCGGAGTACTTTTCGGCGGTTGCCGAGGGCGGGCTGATCATCGTCGCCGCGATCGCGATTGTCGCCACGGCCTTGCCGAGGCTGGTGGCACCGCAGCCGATCGAGGCGTTCGGCGCCGGCATCATCATCTCGCTGGCTGCGACTGCCATTAATCTCGGTGTCGCTCTGGTATTGCTGCGGGTGTCGAAGACGCACCATTCCATCGCGCTCGAGGCCGATGCGCGCCACCTGCTCTCCGACGTATGGACGTCCATCGGCATCGTCGCCGGCGTCGGCGCCATCGCGCTGACCGGGTGGCTGCTCCTCGATCCGTTGATTGCGATCGCGGTGGCGGCCTATATCGTCTGGACTGGAATCGGCGTGATGCGACGCTCGGTTTTGGGACTGATGGACCGTTCGCTGCCGGAGACCGAGCTGCAGCGCATCCGGGCGATTCTCGAGCCCTGCAAATCCAGGGGCATGGACTACCACGCGCTGCGCACACGGCGCGCCGGCAGGAGGCGCCTGGTGGAATTCCACCTGCTGGTGCCGGGCGCCATGAGCGTGCGCGAAGGCCATCGCGTCGCCGACGAGATCGAACAACGAATTCGCACGGCACTCCCGGGCAGCGCGGTGCTGACGCACCTGGAGCCCATCGAGGATCCGGCGTCCTACCGGGACCAGGAACTGTTCCGCTAGAGCGCCTTCGCCTTCTCCCGCAGCACGTACTTCTGGATCTTGCCGGTCGCCGTCGTCGGCAAATCGCCAAACACCACTTTCTTCGGCACCTTGAACTTCGCCAGATTGTCGCGGCACCACTGGATGTAGTCCGCCTCGGTCGCGCTGCTTCCGGGCTTGAGCTGGACGAAGGCGCACGGGGTTTCACCCCACTTTTCGTCGGGCCGAGCCACCACCGCGGCCAATGCCGTCGATGGATGCCTGTACAGGGCGATCTCGACCTCGACGGAAGAAATGTTCTCCCCGCCCGAGATGATGATGTCCTTCTTGCGGTCCTTGATCTCGATGTAGTTGCCCGGGTGGCACACCGCGAGGTCGCCCGTATGCATCCAGCCGCCGTGGAACGCCTCCCGCGTCGCTTTCGGATCCTTCAGGTAACCCAGCATCACGGTATTGCCCTGGACCAGGATCTCGCCCATGGTCTGGCCGTCCTTTTTCACCGGCTTGCAGGTCTTCGGGTCGCCGACGATGTGGCCTTCCACCACCTGGTAGCGCACGCCCTGGCGCGCCATTTCCACCGCGCGCTCCTCCTGCGGCAGGCCGCTCCAGGAATCCTGCACCGCGCAGAATGTGGACGGCCCCTGCAATTCCGTCATGCCGTAGATATGCAGCACCCTGAAGCCCAGTTCCTCCATCCCCTTGATCACCTTGGCCGGCGGCGGCGAGCCGCCGGTCATGATGTGCACGGGCTGTGCGAACTCGCGCCGCTGCGCCTCGGGGGCCGAGATCAGCATCGCCAGCACCGTCGGCGCGCCGCACATGTGCGTGACGCCGTGCTCCACGATCATGGGAAAGATCAGCGCCGGGTCCACCGCACGCAGGCACACGTGCGTCCCCGCCATCGCGGTGACCGACCACGGATAGCACCAGCCGTTGCAGTGGAACAGCGGCAGCGTCCACAGGTAGACCGGGTGCGAGGGCATCGCCCAGGCGACGATGTTGCCGAGCGACTCCAGGAAGGTGCCGCGGTGGTGGTACACGACGCCCTTCGGCCGGCCCGTCGTGCCCGAGGTGTAGTTCAGCGCGATGGGGTCGGATTCGGAGGGCGGCAACGACCACTTGAATGCGGGATTCCCGCCGGCGACGAACTTCTCGTATTCGACCGCTCCCAGCCGTTCTCCCGGCCCGGAGTAGAGCGGGTCGTCGACGTCGATCACCAGGGGCTTGTTTTTCAGTTTCTTCAGCGCGGGCCCGACCACGCCCGCGAAGACGCGATCGGTGATGAATACTTTGGCTTCGCCGTGCTCCAGGATGTAGGCGACGGTATCCGCGTCCAAGCGCGTATTGATGGCATTGAGCACCGCGCCGAGCATCGGCACGCCGTAGTGCGCATCGAGCATCGCGGGCACATTGGGCAGCATCGCCGCCACCACGTCGCCGCGCTTCACGCCGCGTTGCGCGAGCGCCGAAGCCAGGCGTTTCGCCCGCTCGTAGAATTTTGCGTAGGTGATGCGCGCATCGCCATGGATCACCGCGACGCGCCCGGGATAGATCTCCGCCGCGCGGGCGAGAAACACGACCGGCGAGAGCTCGCTGCGGTTCGCCGGCCCCGGCTTGAGCGCGGACCAGAGGTCTTTGCGCACTGCAGCAACGCGTTTCTTCTTTGCCATTGCCCCGCTCCCCGCTTTACACTGCCCCGACAAATCTACCGCAAGGAGGAGACCCCGTGAAGAAACTCGCTTTCGCAGCCTCGCTCGCCCTCGCCGCAGGCGTGGCGCATGCGCAGACCATCAACATCGCCGGCTTCGGCGCCAAGTCCGGCGTGGTGCGCTCGTTCGGCATCAACAGCGAAGCGGCGCTGCTCGCCGCGGCGGACGTGATCAACAAGGGCGGCGGCGTGAAGCTCGCCGACGGCTCGAAGGCCAAAATCGCCGTCGAGTTCTACGACGACCGCTGCGACGCCGCGGAAGGCATCTCGGTGATCCGTCGCATCGCCGGCACCGACGCGGTGGTGGCGGTCGGCCCGACCTGCTCCAACGTGGCCGAGCCGTTGTTCGGCATCCTGCAGAAAAAGGTCGGCGACTCGAGCGACTCCGGGCTGCAGTTCCCGGTGTTCACCGATGTCGCCATCAAGGTCGGCCTCGCCAAGATCTCGGAGTGGGCGTTCCGCAACGTGCCCAACGAGACGACCATGTACAACTCGCTGTTCTACTGGCTGCACACCCAGCATCCCAACCTGAAGACGTTGTACGGCGGCGTGGAGGAAGATTTCGCGCACTCGCGCGCCACCTGGTACCTGGTGATGAAGGGGCGCGCCGAAGCGAGCGGCTTCAACGTCCTGGGCAATACCAAGTGGCTGCTCGCGGACACCAACTTCGCCACGCAGGTGCGCGAGATGAAAAAGGCCAATGCCGACATCGTCGCCATCTCGGCGCATCCGTTCTCCACCTGCGGCGTGCTCAAGGAAATGCAGCGCCAGGGCGTGAAGCCCAAGCTGCTGGTCGGCCTCACCAGCTCCTCGAGCCTGGAGACGCTGCAGGGCTGCGCCAAGCAGGCCGAGGGCATCATCATCCCGACCTCGTTCGCCCCGATCAACAAGCAGGCCGCCGCCGCCGCGCAGAGCACGGCGAAGTTCAAGGGCAACGCCGACCTGCATTCGATGGCGGCCTGGGAGAACATGTTCATCCTCAAGGACGTCATGGAGTCGGAGAAAATCACCGGCAAGGACGTCCAGGGCGACCGCCGCAAGGTTCGGGACGGGCTGGCCAAGCTGACGAGCACGCAGGGCCTGATGGGGGTCACCAAGCGCACGGATGACCGGGAGGCCGACAAGCCCTACCTCTTCGTCCATGCGAAGAAGGGCGAGTGGAAGGTCCTGTACAACCCGCTATAGGCGCGGGGAGAGGGAGCCCACGGGCGCGGTGAACCCGCGCCCGTTTTTTTGCCCATGCTGGACTTCTTCCAGACGCTTTCCGACGGAGTGCTGTTCGGCGCGACCTATGCGCTGATCGGCATCGGCTTCACGCTCGTCTTCGGCGTGATGCACAAGATCAACATGGCCTATGCCGCGGCCTCGGTGGGCGGCGCGTATGCCGGGCTGCTGGTGCTGAAGGTGATGGCCGGTGCGCCGGCGTGGCTGGTGTTCCTCGGCGCCTTCGCCGCGGGCGGGCTGCTGGGCTGGATGGTGTATGTCGCGTGCTTTCATTTCATCCCGCTCGCCAGCCCCCTCGCCACGCTGATGTCCACCGTCGGCATGCTGCTGCTCATCGACGAGGTCATCGTGCACCTCACCGCCGGCATGCCGCAGAACTACCCGGCGATGTTCGACGACGTCATGCTGCGCGCAGGCGAGTTCACCATGCGCGGTGACCTGCTGCTGGTGTTCGGCGTGTCGGTGCTGGCGATGATCGCGCTCCTGCTGCTGCTGTACCGCACGCGCCTGGGCCTCGCGACGCGCGCGGTGTCGCAGCAGCCGGTGGCGGCGCAGCTCTGCGGCATCCGCCTGGTGCGCGTCAACGCCCTCACCTTTGTCATTACCGGGTTGCTGGGCGGGCTGGCGGGCGCGCTCATCGGCGCTTCCGTAGGCACGCTTTCGCCGCTGCTGACCGTGCCGCTCACCGTCAAGGGCCTGATCGTCACCGTGATCGGCGGCCTGGGCAGCATCCCGGGCGCCATCGTCGCGGGCTTGCTGGTCGGCGGCTTCGAGAACGTGCTGCAGCTCTACCGCGGGGTGACCGAGCGCGACCTCTACGTGATGCTGCTGCTGTTCGCGTTCCTCGTTTTCAGGCCCGGCGGCATCTTCTCGCCGAAGGGCGGCCGGGGCTGACATGGATTTCTACTTCGGCCTCGCGCAGTTGATCGGCGTGCACACCCTGCTCGGGCTGTCCGCCTATATCGTGCTGCTGACCGGGCAGGTCAGCCTGGCGCAAGCGGGCTTCTTCGCCGTCGGCGCGTACGCCGCCGGCATGCTGACCGTGCTCGCGGGCTGGCACCTGGTGCCGGCGCTGGGCGCAAGTGCGCTGAGCGGCGCGCTCGTCGCCTGCGCCGTCGGCTTCCCGGCACTGCGCGTCAAGGGATTGATGCTGGTCATCGCCACCCTCGCCTTCGGCGAGGGCGTGCGCCTGTTCTTCTTCAACTTCGACTACCAGATCGCCAAGGGCGGCATCCAGGTGGGGCCGCTGGGCGGCGAAGGCTTCCGCCAGATCCGCTTCTTTCCGGAAAACGGCTGGGGCACGGGCGAAGTGATGCTCTTCATCTGGGTGATCGTGATCGCGGTGATGGCCATGCTGTGGTGGTTCGACCGCTCGCGCTACGGCTCGGTGCTGCGCGCGGTGGGCGAGGACGAGCTGGCGGCGCAGTCGGTCGGCATCAACCTCACCGCCGTGAAAGTCAGTGCGATGACGGTGGGTGGCGCCATCGCCGGGGTCGGCGGCGGCCTGTACGCGCATTACACCACGCACATCGAGCACGCGAGCTTCAGTATCCTGCTGGCGACTTTCGCGATCGCTTACCCGATCGTCGGCGGGCTGCGCAACGTGTTCGGCACGCTGCTCGCCGTCATTTTCGTGCAGGGCTTCCTGATCGAAGGCCTCAGATTCCTCGGCGACTGGCGCAACCTGCTGTTCGGCGCGCTCATCATCCTTGCGATGAACCTGCGCCCGAGCGGCATCCTGGGCGGGCGGCACCGTGCTTGAAATGCGCTCCCTGTCGCGCCATTTCGGCGGCGTGCGGGCCGTGGACGGGCTCGACCTGAAGGTGGCCGAAGGGCAGATCTTCGGCCTGATCGGCCCGAACGGCTCGGGCAAGAGCACCACGGTCAACGTGGTCACCGGCCTCCTGCCGCCGACCTCCGGAACCATCCTGTTCCGCGGCGAGGACATCGGCGCGCTGCCCACCCATCTGCGGCTGCGCGCGGGCATTGCGCGCACCTTCCAGAACATTCGCCTCTTCGGCCAGTTGAGCGTGTGGCAAAACCTCTGGGTCGCACAGAACTCCGCCCAGGACCGGGCGCGCCAGGGTTTCTTCGCGCGCTGGCTCGGCGGCCAGGGGCGCGTGCGCGAGGAAATCGCGCGCCTGCTGGAGTTCTCGGGCCTCGCGCACAGGCAGGACGAGCTCGCCGCCAACCTTGCCTTCGGCGAGCAGCGCCGGCTGGAGCTGGCGCGCGCCCTCGCGGCCCGGCCCAGGTTGCTGCTCCTCGACGAGCCGGCCGCCGGCATGAACAGCGAGGAGATCGGCCAGTTGCGCGAGCGCATCCTCAAGCTGCGCGAAACGGGCGTCACCATCCTCCTGGTCGAGCACGTCATGGAACTCGTCATGGGCGTGACCGACCGCATCGCAGTGCTCAATTTCGGCCAGAAGATCGCGGAGGGCACCCCGGCCGAGATCCAGGCGCATCCCGCGGTGCGCAAGGCCTACCTGGGAGGCGAGGCCGCATGAGCCTGCTCAAAGTCCAGGACGTCGTCACTGCCTACGGCAAGATCGAGGCGCTGCGGGGCGTGTCGCTCGAGGTGGCGCAGGGTTCGATCACCTGCCTGCTGGGCCCGAACGGCGCGGGCAAGACCACGCTGATGATGAGCATCGCCGGTATCCTCAAGCCGAAGCGGGGCGCCATCCTTTTCGGCGCGGAGAACATCGCCGGACGCGCCCCGCACGCCATTGTCGGCAGGGGCATCGCCCTGGTGCCCGAGAACCGGCTCGTTTTCCCGAACATGACGGTGCTCGAAAACCTGCAGGCCGGCGCGTATCAGCGCGCCGACCGCCGGGCCGTCGCCGAGGACGTGCAAAGCATGTTCGGGCGCTTCCCGCCCCTGAAGGAACGCGCCGCGCAGCAGGCGGGTACGCTCTCCGGCGGCGAGCAGCAGATGCTGGCGGTGGCGCGCGCGCTGATGAGCCGGCCCAAGCTCCTGCTGATGGACGAGCCCTCGCTCGGACTCGCGCCGCTGGTGGTGGAGGAGATTTTCCGCATCGTCACCGGGCTGCACAAGGACGGCGTCAGCATCTTCCTCGTCGAGCAGAACGCGCACATGGCGCTCAAGGTGGCGCAGCATTTCTATCTCATGGAGCAGGGCAAGGTGACGTTCAGCGGCACGCCCGGCGCGCTTGCCGAAGACGAGGTCATCCGCCGGGCGTACCTGGGGTCGGCGCAGCAATAGGCGTGCTCGCGGACCTGATCCAGAACACGCTGGACGGCCTGAGCGCCGGGGCGGCTTACGCCCTGTTCGCGCTCGGCTTCACCTTGATTTTCGGCGTCCTGCGCCGGGCCAACCTGTCCTACGGCCCGGCGATCATGTTCGGCTGCTACGCGGCGACCTGGACGCACGTCAATTTCGGCGCCGGCTTGCTGCTCCTCGCATTGGTCAGCGTCGCCGGCGCGGTGCTGGCTGGCGCCTATGTGGAGCGACTTTGCTTCGCGCCGCACCGGGGCGGCTCGGCCATCGCCGCGATGGTCGCGAGTTTCGCGCTGTGGATGCAATTCGAGGAGCTGGCGACGATCGTCATGCCGCAGCACCTGTACGCCTTTCCGGCGCTGGTCGAGGGCGCTCCCCTCGCGTTCGGTCCCTTCACACTGCGCATCGATGCCGTGGTCATGCTCGCTGCGGCGAGCGCCGCTTGCGCGCTGCTCTGGTGGATCCTGTACCGCACCCGCTTCGGGCTGGCGGTGCGGGCGGTGATCGAGCATCCCGCCGCGGCGTCGCTCGCCGGCATCAACGTGCCCTGGGTGTTCGTGCGCGTCTTCGCCCTTGCCTCGGCAATCGGCGGCGTTGCGGGCTACCTGGTCGTCTCGAGCCACGGTCAGATCACGCCCATGCTCGGCATGTGGTCGACGCTGAAGGGGCTGCTCGCCATGATGCTGGGGGGCCTGGGGTCGCTGCCGGGCGCGGTGCTGGGCGGCCTCGCGCTCGGCCTGCTCGAAGCGCATAGCCAGTGGTACCTCGGCCCGCAGTTGCGCGACCTGATCGCCTATCTCCTCCTTTTCGTCCTGCTCGCCGCGAGAGCGCCATGGATGACTACGCGATCGGCGTCCTGACGAACATCGGGCTACTTTCGTTCGTCGCGCTGTCGGCGTATCTGTTGCTCGTTGCCGGCGAATTGTCGTTCGGGCAGCAGGCGTTTTTCGGCCTGGGCGCGTACGCCGGGGGCATGCTCACCGTCCTGTACGGCTGGCCGCTGCCGCTGGCGGCGCTCGCCGCGATGGCGCTGGGCGCTGCCGCCCAGTTCCTCCTCGCCCTGCCGACCCTGCGATTGCGGGGTCTGTACTTCGCCA
>CAZOSA010000066.1:0-10025 GCA_964582155.1 uncultured Enterobacteriaceae bacterium
TCATGCACCTTGCTCACGCGCCGGCGCACGTCCCCGGCCTTGACGCGTTCTGGATTGGTTAGACTTGTGCGCCGCTGGCCCCCTTCGGGCCTTCGCACCCGGAACCGGAAAGGACGATCCCATGCTGCTCGACGTGCGCACCTACACCTGCCGCCCCGGCACCATCAAGAAGCATCTCGCGATCTACGAGAAGCTCGGCAAGGGCCCGCAGACGCGCCATCTCGGCCAGCCCTTCGCGTACCTCGTGACCGAAACCGGCGACGTCAACCAGTACATCCACATCTGGGCCTACCAGGACTCAACCGACCGCGACAAGCGCCGCGCCGCCATGTGGGCCGATGCCGAGTGGGTCGCCTACACCGAGGAAAGCGCCAGGCTCGGCGCGCTGGTCTCGCAGAAAAACCGCCTGATGAAGCCGGTTGAATTTTTTCCATTGAAACGCTGAGGAGAACCACGATGCCGGGCAAAGCGAACTACGTCTTCATCGCCAGCATGGATGTCGCGCCGGAGAAGGAGGCCCTGTTCAACGAGGTCTACGACACCGAGCACGTGCCGATGCTGCTCAAGGTGCCGGGCGTGGTCTCGGTGCGCCGCGCGGTGAGCGTGCCGCTGGTCATGTTCATCGGCGGCGAGAAGAAAACCATCGTCGCCGAGGGCGAGCCGCGCTACAGCGCGTTCTACGAGCTCGAGAACGCCGAGGTGCTCACCAGCGACGCCTGGGCCAAGGCGGTCGAGGCCGGGCGCTGGCCCTCGCAGGTGCGGCCCCACACGCGCAACCGCCGCCACGTGCTGCGTAAGTTGACCTCCGGGTAGTCTGGAGGCGGCCCGACGCCGAAGGGCTGATCAATTGATCGTGGCGCCGGTTTCGCGCACCACCCGGCCCCACTTCTCGTGCTCTGCGCGCATGAACTCGCCGAGCTCCTGCGGGCCCAGCAGGCTGGGCGCGATGCCGGCGGCGCGCAGGCTTTTCAGCACATCCGGATCCTGGAGCGCCTTGCCGATCTCGGTGTGCAGGCGCTTTACGATGTCCGCAGGCGTGGCGGCGGGCGCAAGCAGGCAGAGCCACAGTGCCGCCTCATAGCCGGGCACGCCCGCTTCCGCGAGCGTTGGGACCTCGGGCATGTC
Organism: uncultured Enterobacteriaceae bacterium; assembly: GCA_964582155.1. GTDB lineage: Bacteria > Pseudomonadota > Gammaproteobacteria > Burkholderiales > SG8-39 > JAABQT01. Next base: position 1,126 of record CAZOSA010000066.1, read on the forward strand.
TGGCCAGCGCGTCGCCGTGGTGACCGCGAGGGCGCGCAGGCGGCCGCTGCGCACGTGCGTGAGCACGTTCGGCACGCCCGCGAACGACACTTTCACCTGTCCCGAGATCAGATCCTGCATTGCCGGGCCGCTGCCCTTGTACGGAACGTGATTGATGTTGACGCCGGCGAGGGAGGCGAACAACGCCGCCACGAGGTGCTGGGCGCTGCCGTTGCCCGAGCTGGCGTAATCGATCGCCCCCGGCTGCGCCTTGGCGGCGGCAACCAGCTCACGCACGGAGGCGGGCTGGAACTGCGCGTTCACCACCAGCACGTACGGGCCGGAGGCGACGCGCGCCACGGGCGCGAAATCCTTGAACGCGTCGTACGGCAGGCTCTTGTACAGCCACGGGCTGATGACGTGGGGCGTGGCGGTGAACAGCAGCGTGTGCCCGTCCGGCTCGGCCTTGGCCACGTGATCCGTGCCGAGCGATCCGCCCGCCCCGGGCCGGTTCTCCACGAAAAATTGCTTGCCGAACTGCGCCGACAGGCGCGGCGCCAGGATGCGGGCGGGAACGTCGGCAAATCCGCCGGGCGAAAGCGGCACGACGATGCGCACCGGCTTGGCGGGCCAGGATTGGGAGGCGGCCTGGCTCGAAAACAGGAGCGCGGCCAGCAGGATTGCGAGGAGGTGTGTCATTCGCGGTACACCTGTTCGGGTTGGGTGAAAAACGCGTGCAGCAAATGGTACACCGTCAGGTAATTTTTCTGCTGGAAGCTGGCATGCGAGATGCCGGCCATCACCGTGAATTGCTTGTCGGCGTTGGGCAGGCGCTTGAAGAACTCGATCAGATCGTCGACCCCGGCGATGCCGTCGTACTGGCCGCGCAGGATCAGCGTCGGCATCGAGAGCTTCGCCGGGTCCACCAGCGGCAGCTTCGAGCACATGTCCACGTAGGTGCCGGTCGGCACCGAATCGTCGAGCGCGAGAATTGCGTCGGCGAAGGCCTCCACCGTGGCCTCGTCCGCGGTGCCGGGATGGTCGCGCGCGAAAATGCTGCGCACGAACGCGCGGTCGATCGGCCGGCGGTTCCTGGACTGGAATTCGGGCAGTTTCTTCCTGCGCTCGGCGAGGGTGGGGCTGCCTTGCCCGGTCCATACGAAAGCATCGAGCGCCAGGCGTGCCACGCGCCCGGGATGGCGCTCGGCGAACAGCGCCGCCTTGAGCGCCCCGGAACTGATGCCGTAGAGCAAAAGCCGCTGTGCGCCGCTGGCGCGCAGGAGGTATTCGCTGCCCGCGGCAAGGTCGTCGGCGCCGTTGGCGATGTCGAAATTGATGGACCGCGACTTGTCCGAGCGCCCGTAGCCCTCGTTGTCCAGGCACCAGGTGTCGAAGCCGCGCGCCGCGAACCACTCCATGACCGAGGAGTCGGGCCGGCCGGGCACGTGCAGGTCGAAGGTCGGCTGGGACGCCATGGACGAGCCGTGCACGAAGAGAATCGTGCCTCGGGAAACGGCGCCGGCGGCGGGCGGCTTGCGCCACAGGAACAGCTTCACGCCGCCCTTGCTCGTCCAGTGCTCTGTGCCCTGCATGGCGCGCAAAGTCTACCTTGCAGGCTCAGTCCCAGGAAAAGCGGTAGAAAAGCCCCGCCCCGCTCGTCGTGCCGCTTTCGGCGCGCAGCGACCAGCGCTTGCCGAGCGCGTAGTCGAGCTTGACGAGATTGGTCGCGGCAGCGCCCAGCCCCTGCTCGTAGCTGACATAGAGCCGCTCGGAGAGCCGTTTGCCGAACGCCACCAGGTTGCCCTCCGCCTGGCCGCCGCCGCGCAGCGTCAGTTCGTCCAGGCCGAGGGCGCGCGCGATGCGCCGGTCGAGCGGCAGCGCCTCGCCGCGCGACAGCAGCGTCCCCGCCGCGGCCTGCAGCAGGCCGAGATCCGCCCTGCTCGCCTCGCCCGGGGCGCGCCCGAGCACGAGCCACGACAAGCGCTCTGCGTCGGGCACCGGTGGAATGGACACGAGTTGCACGCGGGGCGCCTGGACGTTGCCGGTGATCTGCACGCCAGCCTCGACCGCCTGGTTGCGGCGCCAGGCGGTGATGTTGAGCGCGGGATTATCGAGTGCGCCGTCGAAGATCAGCTCCCCGGGATCGACTTCAAGGCGCTGGCCGTAGGCGAAGACCAGGGCATTGACCATGCGCACGCGGCCGTAGGCGCGAAGCGCGCCGTCCTCGCCCGCCACGCAGCGCACGCGGCCGGTCAACTTGGCCTCGAATCCCTGGCCCTCGATCGTCAGGTTCTGCCCGAGGTCGAGCTGGATTTCGAGGTCCAGCGGCAGGGGCGTCGGCCCGCCCGTGGACTTGTGCGGTCGGCCGGCAATGACCACGTCTTCGCCGGGCCTGGGCAACTGGTCCTGCTCGATGCGCAGGTGGCCGCGCTCGGCGCGCGCGCTGCCGGTGAGCGACAGCCGCGTGCCATCGAACCCTGCGCTGCCCTCGCCCGACACCACGAGGCGCATATCGGGCCGCTCGAGCACGCCGAAGTTCCGAGCCGACCAGGCGAGCCGGGCCCCGCCATCGGCCAGGCGCAGGGGCATTTCGCCCTCGGCGGTGAAATCGCCCGTGCCGGCCTGTATCGAGAATTGCGTTACCCGCAGGCGTTCAGCGCCCAGTTCGGCGACGAGGTTGCCGTTTCTCAGGTGCACGCCGTAACGTGGCATGTCGGCGCTGAGGCGCTCACCGCGCAGGCTGCCGGCGACGCTTGGCGTAGCGAGGGTTCCCGATACGCGCAAGTCCGCCCACAGGCGGCCGTCCACCCGCGCCTGCGTGATGAACGGCTCAACGAGGATGGCCAGCGCGGCGGCCTCGAGTTGCGCACGCAGATCGAGGGGCGATTGCGGGCCGAACGCAATTGCTCCGGCCGCCTGCGGGGACGGTCCCACGTCGCCCTCGAGCGCGAGCCTGCCGTAGCGCGATACGGCGTCGAGCTTCAGGCGGACGCCGCCGTCGGCGAATCGGGCATCGAGCGCGGCCTCTCCCACCCCGAGCGCGTAGGGTTCGTCGTCGACCACGATCTCGAGGTCGCCGCTCCGGCGCCGCAGCTGCAGCGTTCCTTCGAGCCGGGGCGCGGCGGTGAGCGCCCACGATCCATCGAGGAGCATCGTCGTGCGCACCTGCGCCGCGGCGCCGGCTGCGAGCACCACCCAGTGCGCGGGCAGGGCGCTGAACTCCCCGCTCGTCGCCATGCGCCCCTCAGCCCACTGCGCTTCGCGCACGCGCAGGCGTCCGGCGCCCAGGTCGCCTTCGAACGGCCCCAGCTCCACGCGATCGCGTGCGACGCGAAGCGGCGTTGCGCCGGCCATGCGCAGGGGATAGTCGCCGGTGTTCGTGAGCGTAAGGACCTTGCCCTGCCAGGCGCCGTCGGTTTGCATGCCGCCGGCGAGGCGCGCCTCAACCCGCGCACCGGGTGTGCGCAGCGCGAGCGCCAGCTCATGCGCGTTCCAGGCACCCGCGAGGACGCCCTCGGCCTGAAGGGAGCCCGTGAGTCCTGGGTCGACCTCCTGCAGCCGCGGGATGGCGAGCTTCCAGGAGAGCCGGTCACCCGCGCGGCCAAAGGCGCCGCTCACGGAGACCCGGCTCGCACCGAATTGAGCATCGGCCTGGGCGCGCGTAATACGCTCGCGCGCGAATCGCGCGCGGCCGCTGCTCTCCAGAGGCTGGCCGAGCAGCGTGCTGCGCGCGAGCGTCCAGCGCGCATCGACGAGCGGCGCATCGCCCAAGCGCCCATCGACTTGCGCGCGCCCGCTGATCGAGCCTTCGGGAAACGCGCCGAAGGCGGCGGGGTTGAATCCCAGGAACTGCAGCGTTGCCTCGACGGCAATCGGCTCGCCCATTTTCAATCTGCCCTTGCCGCTGATCTCGCCGCCCGCAGCCGTCGCGTGCAACGTGCGCACCTCGAGCGCGTCGCCGTCGCGCACGACATGCGCCTCGAGGCGCATGCCTTCCTGCGACAGCGTGCCGCGCACCGATTGCTCGTCATGAGCGAGAACGATGTCCAGCGCTCCCCGCAGCGCCGTGCGCCGCAGGCTGGTGCGCAGCGCCTGCAGGTCGAGGCCGCGCGCCTCGAGCGCGGCGCGCACGCGCTTCGCGTCGAGCTGGCCGTTGCCTTCGAGCAGACCGCCGCCGGGGATCTCGATGCGCAACTGCTCGAGGAGAGCGCTCGCCAGGCCCGAAGACGCGAAGCGGGTGCGCGCCGCGACGACGGGCAGCCTGCCCGCATCGAGCGGTCCGGCAGAGGCGTTGGCGAGCGACAGCGCGCCTTCGTAGCCGAGCTGCGCGGCCCTGGCCTTCAGCGCCGCAGTGAGGGCGGTCTTCGGCAGCGTTGCATCCAGGCGCGAGAGGTCCACCGGTCCGGCGCGCGCCTCGATCGAGCGCAGTGCGGGCGAAGCGAAAGGCGCCACCTCGAGCGTTCCCGCCGCGGGAATGCCGGCAATGTTCGCCTCGAGCGTGGCCTGCAGAAGTTCGAGGGTGCCCTTCAATTCCAGGCGGACCTGGGCGGGAAAGCGCGCGTCGGGCCGCGCAAGCGAACCAACTGCTGACAGGGCGCGCGGGCCGAGCGCGGCATGCGAAAAGCGCAATTCGGTCAGCAGGTGGTGCGCCTCGCCGGCATGCAGCTCGAAGCGCGCGATCGCCACCTGCGCAAGTCGCACGCCGAAGGGCAGGGCCTTGCCCGGTGCGGACGGAGGCGCCGGCCGAGCGGCGCTCAACTTGACCAGCACAGACTCGATGCGCAGCGGCTCGATGCCGATCTGCCCGCGCAACAGGGCCAGGACATCGCCCTCGGCGCGCACACGCCGCGCCTCGAGACTCATGGCGCCATCGACATACGCGACGCGCTCTATCGTCACCACCGAGGCGAGCGTGCCGCGCGCCTCCTCGACTCGCAGCTTGCCGCCGCTTGCGGCCTCGGCGCGCGCCATCGCCCAGCGCAGGCCCGGCTCGGTGGCCAGCAGCCAGGCGACTGCGGCCCCCGCGCAGAACACGAGCAGGACCCCGAGGGCAAACGCGGCGCGCTTCATCAGAAGACGAAGCCGATCGAAATGTGCAGGCGAAATTCCCCGGTCTCTTTTCCGTAGGCGAGGTCCACACGCGCCGGACCGATGGGCGTACGCAGCCGCATGCCCACGCCGTAGCCCAGTGCCGCGTCGAAGCGCCCGCCCTGGTCCCACGCGTCGCCGGCGTCGACGAATGCGGCGAGCCCCCAATTCTCGCCGAGCCAGTGCGTGTACTCGGCGCTCGTCACGAACAGGCGCCGCCCGCCGACGATGGCATCTCCCTCGCGTACCCCCAGGCTCTCGAAGGCGTAACCGCGCACGGTCCAGTCGCCGCCGGTGCGAAACAGGAATGCGCCCGGAATCCCCTGGCGCACGTCGGACGCCACGACTCCCGCCTGCGTGCGCAACAGCAGGTCGCCGCTGCGGCCCGCCGGGACCAGCAATGACGCCTGGGCGCTCGCGCGCAGGAACTTTTCGGTGGACACGCCGGGAAGGCCGCCGCCGACCTCGACGTTGCCGAAGTACCCGGAGCGCGGCGCGACGACGTCGTCGGTGCGGCGGAAGCTGCGGCGCAGTCCCGCGTACACCGCGTGACGGCTGTCGGTGATGACGCTGCCGGCGCGCTGGTCTTCGAGATGCCACGACAGGATCGCCGCCGAGGGCGCCAGATCCGTGCCGAAGTTGTGCGCGATGCCGAGCGCAAGCGAGCGCGCGAGCTCGTTCTGGATGTCCGTCTGCGCCACGCGCGCGAAGTAATTGTTCCAGCGCGCACCGCCACGCGGCGGCGCATCGAGATCAAGCTTGAGCTCCTGGATCTTGCGATCCAGCGCCAGGGCGCTGCGCAGCCGCCAGGCCGAGTCGCGCAGGTCATGGTCGCTGTAGCGCAGCTGAAAGCGCGGGCCGACATCGGTGCTGAAGCTCACGCCGCCCTCCACCTGCCTGGAGGGCGCTTCGATCACCGCCACGCGCAGCGGCGCCTGCGCCGCGTTCTCGGGGCGCGCGTCGACGTCGGTGCGCACGCTCACGAAATAGCCGGTTTCCGTGAGCCGCCGCTGGTAGACGTCGAGCTGGGTGCGATCGTAGTCATCCCCGGGGCGCACGGGGCTCAGGTTCTCGACCAGTCCGGACGCATAGCGCTGCGTACCGGTAACCTGCAGCGGCCCGAAGCGGAACGGCGGTCCGCTTTCCAGCTCGACGGCGAGTCGCGCCTGGCGCCGATCGGGATCGACGCGCGCTTCGCTTGCGCCAATGCGCGCGGCGGCATAGCGCCAGCGCGAAAGCTCGCTCACCGCCTTGCGCTTGGCCGCCTCCCAGTCTTCCTGCCGGAACGGCTGCCCGGGCCGCAGGGGCCAGGATTCGCGCACCTGCGCGCGATACCCGGCCGCCTGCGGGTCTTCGGACGCGGGTCCGCTGAAACGGATGTCGACCGCGGTGACAACGGTGCGCTCGCCTGGCTCGAGCGTCAACAGCACGCGCCATGGCTGTGCCGCTTCGTCGATCGCGACGCGCACTTGCGCCGAAAAGTATCCTTCCGCCGCGGCGAGCGCGCGCGCGTCGTCTGCGGCCTCGTCGGCCAGGCGCCGCAGCAGCCCGGGGGTCATTTGCGCGTCGTCCTGCCAGCGCATCAGGTTCAGTCCCTTGCGCAGCGGCGCCGCCAGCGCCCGCGGCGCTTCGATGTCGACACGGTACTCGAGCGCATGCGCGGCGCCGGGCGCGCAGGCGCTCGCGAGGAGCAAGGCAAACGGTCGGAGGCAGCGGCGCACGGAACTGGATTCTAGAGCCCGCGTTTGCCGCACTGCGCGAGGCGGGGGTTCTGTGTAAGAATTCCCCCGTTCCTGGAGGAGGACGTGGCGCGATGAGCATCGATATCGGCACGTGCGACACCTTTCCGAAGCTCCTGCTGATGCACGCGCGCGTGCGCGGCGCGCTGCCAGCGATTCGCGAGAAGGATCTGGGCATCTGGCAGACCTGGACCTGGAAGCAGTTCGCCGACGAGACGCGCGCGCTGGCCTGCGGGCTCGCCGCGCAGGGCTTCAAGCGCGGCGAGCACCTCGCGCTGGTGGGCGACAACCGGCCGCGCATCTACGCGGCGATGTGCGCCGCGCAGTGCCTGGGCGGCATCCCGGTGCCGCTGTACCAGGACGCGGTGGCCGCGGAAATGGCGTTCCCGATCCAGAACGCCGACATCGCCTACGCGGTGGCGGAAGACCAGGAGCAGGTGGACAAGCTGCTCGAGATCCTGCCGCAGTGCCCCTCGCTCAAGCACATCTATTATGACGAAGCGCGGGGCATGCGGCATTACGCGCAGCCGCGACTCGGCAGTTACGACCAGCTGCTGGAGCTGGGGCGCGAAACCCTGGCGCGCGATCCGGCGTTCCTGGAAGGCGAGATCGCCAAGGGCTCGGGCGGCGACACCGCGGCGATGTTTTTCACCTCCGGCACCACCGGGCAGCCCAAGGGCGTCGTGCTGACGCACCATGCCCTGATCGACAGGGCGAAGGCCGCAGCCGACCTCGAAGGTCTGGGGGAGCGTGACGTGGTGCTCGCCTACCTGCCGCCCGCCTGGATCGGCCAGAACATCTTTTCCTACGCGCAGCCCTTTGTCACCGGCTACTGCATCTGCTGTCCCGAGTCGGCCGAGACGGTGATGACCGACATGCGCGAAATCGGGCCGACGTACTACTTTGCTCCGCCGCGCGTGCTCGAGGCCTTGCTCACGCAGGTGTCGATCCGCATGGAGGATGCGAGCAGCGTCAAGCGCTGGATGTACAAGACCTTCATGGGCGTCGCGCAGCGTGTGGGCGGCGCACTGCTCGACGGCAGGCCGGTGAGCGTCGATGACCGGCTGCTGTATCGCCTTGGCGACCTGCTGGTGTACGGGCCTTTGCGCAACGTGCTCGGCATGAGCCGCGTGAGGATTGCCTACACGGCGGGCGAGGCGATCGGCCCGGACCTGTTCAAGTTCTATCGCTCCATCGGCATCAACCTGAAGCAGCTCTATGGCTCGACTGAAACGAGCGTGTTCGTATGCATCCAGCCCGACGGCCAGGTCAAGGCCGACACGGTGGGGCCTGCCGTGCCGGGCGTGGAGCTGAAATTCACGCCGGAGCGCGAACTGCTGATCCGCTCGCCGGGGCTGTTCAAGGAGTACTACAAGAATCCGCAGGCGACCATGGAGGCGAAGGACCGCGAGGGCTGGTTCCATACCGGCGACGCCGGCTACTTCGACCCCGACGGACACCTGAAGATCATCGACCGCGTGAAGGACGTGGGCAAACTGGCCGACGGCACGCTGTTCGCGCCCAAGTACCTCGAGAACAAGCTCAAGTTCTTCCCCTACATCAAGGAAGCGGTGGCCTTCGGCGATGGACGCGACCGGGTGTGCGTGTTCATCAATTTCGACTTCGAGGCGGTGGCCAACTGGGCCGAGAAGCGCGGCATGCCCTACACCGGCTACACCGACCTCGCCTCGCGCGAGGAGGTGCTCTCGCTGGTGCGCGAGTGCATCGAGCGGGTGAACGCCGACCTGGCGCTGGAGCCCGAGATCGCCAATTCCCAGATCCGGCGTTTCCTCATCCTGCACAAGGAGCTCGACGCCGACGACGGCGAGCTCACGCGCACGCGCAAGGTGCGCCGTGCGTTCATCGCCGACCGCTACCGGGGGCTGCTGGAGGCGCTCTATGGCGGCAAGGACAGCGTGCACGTCGAGATGCAGGTCAAGTACGAGGATGGCCGCACCGGCATGGTGGCGGCCGACCTGGCGATCCGCGACGCCAAGGTGTTCGCGCCCGAGGCGGCAAGAAGGGCGGCGTGAGCCGCGGGGCGGCATGAACCGGGCGCAACAGATCGGGGAGGTGGTCCTCTCCGTGGAGGGC